>JAFRDB010000089.1 GCA_017404065.1 Clostridia bacterium | reverse complement strand
TGCTCCTGCTGTGTTATCCCGATATCCGCTGCCGTTGTAGAAGCAGTCAATATCTCTGTATATTCCTCTGCATTTACCTTTCATACTGTTTTTCCTCTCTCACTCGTTTATTAAGATCATGCTCTGCACGGCTTTTGTCGGCAAAGTAGTGTCCCCAATACATATCGTTGGTGCCGGATTTACACTTCCATGTGACATACGGCTCCGGAGCATCAGGGTTATGCGCAAGTACAAATTCACGGCTGCCAACTCTCTTGCGGTCAATTACCTCATAACCTTGGATAACTACTTTAGGCTGCTCGACCTTTTCCGGCTCATATTCACTATACTCCATGCAGCAATAGTCCACATGATCAAAAAGGTGCTTGTATTCCTCATCCGCATTGGATCGCATCTCAGCTATCATTTCACGCATATCACCAAGATAGCCCCAACTGCTATAAACCTCCTCGCCATACTTTTCTACGATACAGCCGTAGCAGTCGCCACGGAGATAGTTGTCATACTGATCTACCTCTGCTTGCATACACTGTTCAGCTTTATCAATGGTTTCAGGCGTGACCTCACCATAAGTACACTGTACCTCGTCATGGCTGACATATACCCAGCCTACCTGACTTGAATCCCATCTGTCGTTATATGGATAGCTGTGACTGCATGATATAGAAATACCGCTGTGGTCATACAGATACAGCGGCATGATTATATTCTTTTTTCCGGCAAGCTCCATGAGCAGATCGTCCGGTAAGCAGTCTAATATACTATCCTTAGTGTCCTCAGTATATAGCTTATCATCAGGGCACATATACTCGGTAAACCACTTATTGTTATACTTATCCTGCAAGTACCATCGTTCCGTCGGCTCGTTATATACAAGCCGGATATCATCACGCGGAATAGCTCTGACATATTCAACAAGTTCATTCACAGAAAGCGACTCGCCGGCAAGTTCTCTCAAAAACTCCGTGGGATCTGAATAATTGTGCTCATCCCCTAACTTATATTGTCTGTGCCAGCAGATCATTTTCCCGAAGTTTTCATCTACTTCTCTTGGATTATCAGGATAATTATCCTGCTCTATCCGTATTGTGTATTTGGGTTCTCTCTCATTTGTCTGTGACATAGCTTATTCCCCCTGCCCGGTATCCGGATCTTTATCTTGTTTGTGCTTGCGCTTCTCAAATTGCTGTTCATCCATTCGGTCAGCGCGGCCTGCGGCAACGCAGCAGCTTATTATCATAATGCCAAATGCCGCACCTGCCATAAATGCTAATATTATTTTTATCATACTACCTACCTTTCCGGCTCACTTCTGCGCCGTGCCCACTGCTTTATGAGCTTCATAATAGTATCCTCGATCTGTTTTTTTGAATAGCTTTTCGGGAAGTATTCCCGCAGCCTGTCCTCTTTAAGCACTACCTTCAGCTTTTCCGGCTTTTCTTCCTGCATGATTGAGTCGATAACATCGGGATTGACCTTGCCGTCCTTGCAGAAACGGCGTATCTTTGCCGACTGCTCGATAGACGGCACCGTTTCATGCTTTTCGATTGACTCAACAACATCCGCCTGCGCCTTTGTGCCTAAGTATGACAGTTCAACTGCTGCATTAAGCGGGAGCTTCTTTTCATCCACCATATCCAGTAGCGGATCAATAAGCTCAGTTAGGCGGATATATCTCTGAACCTGTTTATAACTTTCACCACTTTGCTCGCCTATTATCTCCGTTGATCTCTTTCCCGAAAAATTAGGGACAATTTGTCCCACATTTTCTTTTGATGGTCTGCCGGCTTTTCGTTTCATTGCTTCCAACTTCAACTGATATGCAAAAGCCTTCTCGCTCGGCAGTATGTATTCACGCTGCAGATTACTATCCACAAGCAATATTGCCGCCATATCATCGTCAAGATCACGCACTATGACCGGCACTGTCTTTCTTCCGGCAAGCTCAGATGCCTTTGCACGTCTGTGTCCGGACAGTATCTCATAGCCGCCGTCTTTATGCGGTCTTACTACAAGCGGTGTCAGTACCCCTCCTTCCTTTACGCTCTCTACAAGCTCGTCCATGCTCTCGTCCATGCGCACCTTGAACGGTTGAGCTTCAAACGGCTTTAATTCAGACAGTGACATATGCTGTATCTGATCGCCGTTATTTTGTTTGTTCCCATAGTATTTTTCATTGTTGTTCATAGCTACCTCCTCATCGTTTGATATAGTGTTGAGTTCACAATGGTATCCATTGTGAACTCAGATGTTTTCGGCAAATTGTAAATCTTGCTTATGAAATACTTAGACGGATCGTATATCCTTGGTTGTCGGAACTGATAATCAAGCAGAAGAATATCTATCTGCATAGCGGTGATCATCTCAAACTTTTCTATCACAGTATCTCCTGAAATTTGTTTACCTTGTATTGTGTAGCTGTCCCGATATACTGCCATAACATCAGTCATTGCATCCACAATATTATTAACAACATTCCGGTTATAATAGCAAACAAGATAATCATAATCAATTTGCTCCTTTACCTTTGCCATTACCTTTTTGTATAGCCCCTTCTGCCTTCCTCTACCGTAGTCAACATCCGGTTCGCGCGCGTTATTAACTGTTATATCTACTGTATTATTGATAGAAGGAGTATCATTAACATCATTATCATTAAAATTATTATTATTTATATTATTATAATTAGATTGCGATTTTCGCAATTCAGGACTTGCGGCTTTCGCAATTCTGAAATTGCTGTTATCGCAAGTCTGCAGCTGCGGTTTCCGCAAGTCTTGGCTTGTGTTATCCACAACATAATACAGATCGCTTTTATCGTATGAAATGTCTCTTGCATTACAGTATGTCGATTCATATACAGGCTTTTCCTCCGGTTCTGTATCGTGTAACTCTACCGGCTCAGGCTCTACTGTTTCTGATGCTTCAGGAGCTGTATATGTTGCTCTGTCACCGACAACATCCGCTTTCTCAGAATATACTTCTTTTACCGTTACATCGTCTAAAGCAGCCATTTCAGGTACAGCTTCATCATCAACAGCATAAAACTTCTTGACATATATAACCGTCTGTTTACCCTGTCCGAGCTTTACACGATGTATAAGCCCGCACCCATGCTCTGTGTCAAGCTCCTTGAGCAGTTTACACGCTTTACCCTCACGACAGTTCATATCCTCCATTATTCGGTTTACAGAATAGCGTATATACACTCTGTTCTGGTCATCAACCCATCCATTCTTGGCGGACATACCCGCAATATCAAGCATCAAACCATAAAGCAACTTTGCGCTGTTTGATAGCTTGCTAAACTCAGGTGATGTAATAAGCAGCTTCGGAATACGATAAAATGTGAACCTGTCAGCTTCTTTGCCGTAAAGATACTCGAATTTCATAATACAATCTCCATTTCTTTTGATTTTACAATAAAAAAAGACCAAATATTCGTTTGTCTTAACAAATATTTGGTCCTTAGATCCCTATATTCAGTTTTATAATCACTATAGTTCGTTAAAGAGCATCAGAACTTAAATTCCGGGAAAATCCTTATTAGCATTTCGTATTCAACATCCCATGAACCGATGTCACATACAGTGATTGGTGTTATGCCATGCTCCTCAAGTATTTTGCGAATAGCTTTGAAATCTTCATCATTAAACTCAGCCTCATCACACAATGGTGTATCAGAATCACTACGGCGTTCTTCGCCAATCTTATCAATAGCGTATTGAACGACCTCATAGAACAATGTGCCCGGCTCATTTGGCTGCTCCCCTTGCCGCTGTGCACATACATCCATATATAGTGATTCCCAACCATCCTCCGGCACAGTATCGGTTATGAGAACCTTCTCGCCGTATTCCCAATGTACAATGAGAGCATATAATTGTATGTCATCAAGACTTGTATATGCAACAACACGATCCTTTAGAGAAAGCGGTGGTTTAAGTATAACAGGAACAACTCTGAAGCTCATATCCTCCTTCCTAAGTAGTGAAATGAAATCATGCGTTAAATAGATCATAAAAATTGTTTTATCAAAATGTGTAAAGATTTTCATTGTCGAATTTCCTCCCTTCGTTTTTTCGACACACGATATTTTTTTCGACAAATGATATTTTTGTCGAATTGTTCGCATAGAAAAAACGACCAACTACTCATTTTGCTATGAGTTTTTGGCCGTTATGGTTTGATTTTAAACTTTTTAACAGGAATATATCAACCTTGCATATGAACCTTGAAACCTGTTTTTAGTTTACAATCAAATGGTGGAATTTGAGTAGAAACTCTGAAATATCCGATAGATACAGTCAACGCTCGCCCACGAAAAAAGCTGATAAACCGCGTGGTTATCAGCTTTTCGTGGCGCTCCCAACAGGGCTCGAACCTGTGACCCTCTGATTAACAGTCAGATGCTCTACCTGCTGAGCTATGGAAGCGTTTGCTTTTTAATATAAAAGAAATCCGGCAGCGATCTGCTCTCCCGGGAGGTCGCCCTCCAAGTACCATCGACGCGATTGAGCTTAACTTCTGTGTTCGGTATGGGAACAGGTGGTGCCTCAATGCTATAGCCACCGGATTCTTTATGAGG
>JAFRDB010000088.1 GCA_017404065.1 Clostridia bacterium | reverse complement strand
TTTGCGACGGCAAAATCAGATTCGTTCTTGAGTTTCTCACCGTCGGCACACCTTTTCAGCATTGTTTTGACTAAGCTGTCAAGGGTGACGGATGACTTTTGCCTTACTCATGTTTTTCATATCCTACTTTACACTATCTATAAGTTTATCAATGATCAAACACCCTCAAACAATTCGTTCATTCCACCGACATGATATTTGGTCATCAAGCTGATGATCGTATTTACATAGTCCTTTCTTGTCATTATTCTCATCATCATGGAAAGCTGTTTGTGTCCATATTTACAGAAAACTTTTCGCAGTCTCTATTTTTGTCCACCGAACATCCTTTTTACTGTATCAGCAGCTACCCGCCCATCCGATAATACAGAGCGTTCGCCCTCCGACAGATCAGACATCAACAGACATTCTCTGTTCCGCTTTTTATCAAGACGAACTGCCAGTCTTTGTTTATCTTTGTTATCATCGATTTACTCCGTATGGATCTGAATAATCCGGCTTCTGAAGCTGTATACAGCAGCCTCGGCGGCAGCTTCATTATCAGACTCCGCATATACGCCTATGACGGTTCCCGTTAAGCAGCGGTCTGCCACATCCGTGGTAAGATATTTTGCTGTAACTACTGCCGCCTTTTTATACTCGCTGCCGTTTAACGAATACAGAAATTCATATTTGCCATCGGATGAAACCATCCTGAAAATCAGCCTGCCGTCTCCGACCTCCGCGCGGTAGTCCTCCTGAATAATATCGTCTATTCGTCTTTTAACTATAATATAATTCCTGCCGTTTTCGCGTCTTTTGCATATACGGTAATTGTTAAACGGAGTTAGATATGCCGCCATTCCCGCCTCATCACCGTTTTCCTTTGGCGAAAAATCAAGCTCTGTTTCAAACACACATTCAATGTCCGGTTGACGAAGCGCAATAAATGACGGAACACCCTCCGCATCGTTCATTTTATCTTCCGACGGGCGCAGTATGAGCTTTCCGGCTCCGCGGGATATACATCCCTCGCGTCTGCCCCGCACCGAAAGCCATTCCGGCTCCCAGTCAGCTGATCTGAAATCATATTCTTTAATTCCGGCTTTATTCTGCTTTGCATTTATCTCATTTTCGATAAAGGCTTTTTTACCTTTGGCAAGCGGCCACCCGTCTATCCACTCTACAGGCGTTAAAAATGTCTCACGACCAAGTGGCGTTTTTCCGCCCACATACGGTCTTGTACCAAGATGCACAAGCCACCATGAGCCGTAACTGTCCTCTATTAAATCGGCATGACCGCAGCAATTCGCCTGCTTTGTTGTGTCATTTCTGTTTGTGAGTATAGGATTATACGGGCAGCTCTCATACGGTCCCCATACGCTCCGGCTCCTTCCGCACACCTCGGTATGGCGTACTCCTGTGCCGCCCTCTGCTGCAAGGATATAATACCATTCTCCGATATGATAGATATGCGGTGCCTCTATCCAGCCGCCGCCTGTTCCTTCCCATACGCGATTTATCTCTCCTTTGACCTTACCGGTCTCCGGATCCATCTCGGCAACAGATATGCCCTCAGTATCATATAGCCCGCCGCGGCTGCCGCAGTCGTTGGCGCAGTAATACATCTTCCTACTGTCAAACAGAATAGACGGATCGATCCCGTCCATATCAGTCCATACCGCATCAGACCACTCGCCGCGCGGGTCGGTTGCCGATATAATAAAATTACCGCTGTCTCCGAAGGTCGCTGTTATGTAATACCTTCCGTTATAGTATCTTATAGTCGGTGCCCATATACCAGCCGACGAGCTTGTCGTTTCCAGCGGAAGCTGGGAACGTCTTGTAACAGCATTTGCGATATGCTCCCAATTAACAAGATCTCTGCTGTGATATATAGGTATGCCCGGGAAATATTCAAATGTGCTTGTGACCAGATAGTAATCCTCCCCTGCCTTGCATATACTTGGATCTGGATTAAACCCGCCGATCACCGGATTTTTATAGATCATTATACCTTATGCTCCTTTTATTCATTATACAACATTTGATCAGGCAAAACAATGTATATTTATATGCTCCGACAAATTTCACCGACTGACGCTCTACCTATTCTTGATTTATTTATTTTACTGTACTTTACACTATCTATTACTCTGTAAATTTATCTATTCCTTCAAGATCGTTATCATCTACCATTTATATCAGCACAACGGATGCATCCTGATCGACGTACTCGTATTTCTCCATCATAGCTCTCTCCCCATAAGGATCACTCTTTTCTCCTTTTTAAATCCGTACCTCTCATAGAATTCCGGAAGGATACCTTCCGCGGCTGTAATAAGATGTACTCCGACCATGCCCTGCTCCTTGATATCTGAGAGGCATTTATCCATAAGCTGTTTTGCAATACCTCTATGTTGAAACGCGGGATCAACGCATAGATCGTTTATCTCAAATGTTCTCCCATAGTGGAATAACATAGATGTCCCTAATATGAAGCCTGCTATCTTGCCGTCAATAACATATTCAAGTCCGTAAGACTGCCCGCACTCCAATATCTCTTTTACATGAACAGCCGCATCCTCCGCTTTCCACGGGTCATTCCAGGGCTCGCCCGAAAAAGCAGCTGCATATATTTCTCCATATCGGTCGATGTGTTCAATAGTACAAGGTTTAATGTTCATTATTCTCGCCTCTTCCCCTTTTGTTCGGTCAGAGCTTGCTTGCAGCTGTTATCGCTTTTTATACAGAACAAGCTCTCAAAAATTACGGCTTGAATGTTTTTACAGAATTCGTCAAGTGAAGTATGTGCTTTATAATCTGATGGCTTTTATCTCTTCAAAGTCCTCAGTAAGCGCGAAGAAAAACTTTTTCTGCTCCTCATTGCCAATCACGGTCACCGGCTTGAGCTGCGCGATGGAATTACCCTTCATCAGCATGAGCTCCTTGTACAGCACATAGGTCTCAGGCTGTGAGAAAAGCAGCTTTACAGGCTTTATAAGACCGGTTTTTACCTTGTCGCCGTAGGATGGGTTGACCTCTGCGAGGTTATTTTCAAGGCATGCGACAATTGCCTCCTCACTGAGATCCTGCGGCACGCGGTCTATCTCCATGATGTACACATACCGCACATCTTCAGGATCAGCATAGACGGAGCTGTCCACCAGCATAAAGCCACACTCCTTGGCTGTCCTTTCTGCGGCGACACGCAACGCCATCTCAGTCGTCTTTTCACCCATGAGGCTGACTGTTTTATCAATGCGGTACTGAAATTCCACCATAGGTGTTTCGTTGTGAAAGCCTGTCACCAGCAGAACATCCTTCATGCGGTAACGGTAAAAGCCTGAGCGATTGGTGATGATTAGTTCGTACCTTTTCCCCACCTCAAGCTTATCCATAGTGACCGGCTCCGCGCCCTCCTCGTCTATCTGGATGAATTCGTAAAAAAGCGAGTCCGGTATCAGTGCGGACTCATCCGAGCCTATGATGAGAGGGACGGAAAATATCCCCTCTGATGCGGATATACCGCGATAGTAAAAGGCTGTTTCCCATCCGAGATAGCGCTCCCTCACCTCGTTCGTATATCTTGCAAAGCTCGCGGATGCGCCCCCAACAACATATCGCAGACTCTGCCACACCTTTGGCATAAACGGAGTATCAAAACCCTTTTCAAAGATCGCCCTTAGCTCCGCCGCCCGCTCCGGCATCGGCTCAAGCTCCGCGCTGAGACTTTCCCTGATCTCCTCAGGCAGCTCCACCGTTTCGTCGATCACGCCCTTTTCAATATCATTCACCAGAAGCTCCCAGTTCTTTTCCACATAGCGGCAGAAATCGAGAAAAAAGCCGGTAAACGTGCAGACGATGTTGTTCAGATCCCTGTCGCAGAGGGAATACCTGGCATTGAGGTATCTGGTATCCGTTCCCTTCGGCGCAAACACTGCCTCCGCGGGCGCCGAATAAAGGTAATACCATTTGTCCTTGTAAGGTCTTAAGGATGCCTCAGAAATGGGGCCGTAAGGCGTTCCATCAGGCAGCCTTACAATTTCACCGCCGCAGCGGATCAGATTCATCGATCGTCCGCCAAAGTAGTCATCTCCAAGCTGACGGTACAGAAGCCCTGACTGATAGCCTAGGCTGTAACGGGCGAACAAGTCGCGCATTCTTTGCGAATACGGTATCATTTTGGGCTTTCCAACCGTTCCTGATGTCTTGTTATACCATACAGGCTTTTCGACACATATCAGGTTATCCTCGCCTTTGCTTACCATACGGTCAATGTATCCGGTATAGTCCTCATATTCCGTGATCGGGACACGCCTCTGATACTCCTCTATGGAGCTTATATCGGCAAAGCCGTATTTTTTTCCGTATTCCGTATCCTTATTCGCTGACATCAACTCCATGAGCAGCTTATTCTGCGCCGCCATCGGGTCCTTTGTCAGCGCCTCATAGAATACAAGCAGCTTTTTTCTTTCTTCTACTCTCTTTTTACGCATGTTGTTCAAGACTTCGTACATATCATTCCCTCTTTTTCTTTTATTCTGAATATACCCAATCATCCTTGCCACTTATAAATTTGTCATAGTCAATGCGCAGAAACGGCTTGCCGCCCATTTCCTCCTGTCCGCACTGAAATGCAATATGTCCGACAAAGCCTACATAAACCAAAGTCCGGTCATCATGCACTGAAATTATATCACTATAGTGCATATCAAGAGGGCTCATCCCGCCGAACCTGAATCCGGCGGCATCAGCGTCAAGCATAAACTGCATAAATGTCCGCTTTGACGAAAGATAGACCCATTTTGTGCCGTACAACTTCATCATGTCCTCAATACTTCTTTTCTTCTCCATTTTTCGTTCCTCCTGTTATTAATGGATTCCTTAAAGAGTGAACGAAAAAACCTATCGTTTCCGATAGGCCGGTAATAAACATCCCTATCGGTCAGACTTTAGCACCTTACCATCGGCAGGTTGCTGTGCGGTCAACGAGTCTGTCTCTCGCGCACTCTTTATAGGTGTAATTATTTTTTACATGCATATAATACCATAACATCGTGCCGCTGTCAAGTGTTTTTTGCCGCTCTCATCATTTGAAATTTATCAGTAAATTTGCAAAGTAAATGCAACAGCGCAATTTGCGATTGCATCTACATTAAGAAGGATTTTGTGATAGCATTTAGTCTGAGAAAGGAGGCTCAGACTAAAATGAGTAATGAGCAGAAAAATAAACATATGACACTTACGGATCGGATCGAGATTCAAGAATGTCTTTCTAAAAGTATGACCTTTAAAGCTATTGCCAAAAGAATCGGCAAAAGTCCTACAACCGTTTCAAGAGAGGTTAAAGCACATATTCAATTTCATACAAACAGCTTTGTTAAAACTGATGTTGTTTGCCCTCTTTTGCTTAAAGCACCTTTTGTGTGCAGCCGTTGATCTCAACTATATACCGCACACCGTACCAGTAGTAGGTGTCTCCGAGCTTGAATATGCCGCCGCCCTGTGAATAGAGGTTATTGCCGTCCGTATCCTTATAAAAACGATCATTGGTTATAAGCTGCTTATCGTCGGTGACGGTTACCGCGCATTGCGCACTGAGGTTGTTTGATGTAGTCGCTGTTATCACGGCTGTTGCCGGCTCACCCGAGATCACAACTCCGTCGATGACCTTTGCAACATCTTCATTGCCGCTCTCCCATATAAGATCGCTTTCCTTTACGCCTTCTGCAAAGATTTTTACAGAGAGCTTTGCGGAGCTGTCCGCAGTAGTGATCGTCAGCTTATTCTTATCAAGCGCGACACCGCCTCCGTAGGTCGTTATGGTGTGCGCCGCTGTTTTTGGATCTATATCGAGCGTCTATGATGGATTTTAAAAAGCAAACTGCACCTTGCCCGCCGATAAAGCATCAGCCTTGCTCTTTACATGACCGGTCACTGCATCATTTGTTATGATGTCGGAAAGACAAAAGCCTTCCTTGTTCATATACAGCAACTTTATCTTGTAACAGTATTTGTTATGGAACACAAAAAGTATTTCATCGGATGCAGAGCAGTTAAAGCTGTCTTCAACTACGGAAACAAGACCATCAATAGATTTTCTCATATCCACATTAGCAGAAGAAATATATATTTTACCGGGAAGCGTTAATATCACTGTTTCCTCCTCCGGTAGTAATGACTTCGCAAACCTTATGTTGGTTCCCATTTCTAAATATTGAAACCGCAAAATCCAATATTGCAGCCGGTTACGATCCTCGCCATGAAGCCTGCACGATTATCTTTGGCTTAGGACGCTTTATTTGAATTCCTTGACAAGCATTTTCCATTCATCTTGTGTATGCTTCATTTTCATCACCTCCGACTATGATTACAGCATATCGGTTCGACGGTGTAAATGTGGGTATGATTTGACGCTTACCGATAAATTAAATACGGCAATAAAAGAAAAAAGAGAACAGGGTTTGTCTGTTCTCTCATCTGTGTCTGCACGCACTTTTTGATACAATTAAACGGAATTGCATAGGTAGGGCACTATTAAACGAAATTATTTCCGTGCACAAGTCGATCGATTCAGATCATTTATGTATCCTCTCTTCAAATCTGTCCTTTCCGGTAAAGCGCGGAGGGTTGACCGGATAGTTGCCGCTGAAGCATCCGTCACAAAATCCGCAGCTGCTTGTTTCTGCCAAATGATGAACATCCGATAATTCCAGATAGCCTAAGCTGTCAACGCCGATACTTTTTGCAATTTCCTTTACGCTTTTGTACTTACAGGCAATGAGGTTTTCCTGTGAGTCTATATCCGTACCGAAATAGCATGGAAATCTGAACGGCGGCGAGGAAATACGTATATGCACCTCACGCGCACCAGCTCGCCTTAAAAGTCTTACGATCTTTTCACTTGTAGTGCCGCGCACGATAGAATCATCGACCATAACTACACGTTTTCCCTCTATATTGCTTTTTATAGCATTCAGCTTTATATTTACCGCATCCCTGCGTGATGCTCCATCAGGCTCTATGAAGCTTCTTCCGATATACTTGTTTTTCACAAATCCCAGACCAAACGGTATTCCGCTTTCCTTTGCATATCCCAATGCCGCGTCTATGCCGGAATCGGGTACACCTATAACGATATCGGCATCCACGGGATGCTTTTTTGCAAGCAGCTCTCCCGCCTTCTGACGCGCTTCGTGTACAGACGCGCCCTCAATAACAGAATCCGGTCTTGCAAAATATATATATTCAAATACGCATATCCTGCCTCTGTTTTTGCAGTTATCTGTAAATGTGCTTATCCCGTCCTCCCCTATCTCAACCACCTCACCGGGGGCTATATCCCGGACAAACCGCGCTCCCATCGCGTCAAGAGCGCAGGACTCGGATGCGACAGCATAGCCGCCCGAAGCAGTTCTCCCAATGCACAGCGGTCTGAAGCCGATCTCATCCCTGAACGCTATAAGCTTTGTTGCGGTCATCACCACACATGAATACGCGCCCTTTATGCGCTTCATGGCATTTATAACAGCGGCACTGGTAGAGCCAACTCTAAGCCGCTCCGAAACTATAGTATATGCCATAGCCTCTGTATCGGATGTGCCGCGGAATATCGCGCCTGAAAGCTCAAAGTCATGTCTCAGCTCATAGCTGTTTACAAGGTTGCCGTTATGGGCAATCGCAAGGTTTCCCTTCGTATGCCGCACTGTAAGCGGCTGAATGTTTGCGTAGCTGTTTGTTCCTGTGGTGGAGTATCTTACATGACCTATTGCCATATTTCCGGTACTCAGCGAGCGTAATCTGCTCTCGTCAAACACCTCACTTACAAGTCCCATATCCTTTGCCTCACAGAACACTCCATCGTCACATACAACTATCCCGCAGCTTTCCTGACCTCTGTGCTGAAGCGCATAGAGTCCCAAATATGCATCATGCGCTATATCGCCTGTGCGTGGCTCATATATCCCTATAACTCCGCATTCCTCATGGATTCCCATTTTATAAATTCTTCTTTCCTTTTTTATAGTATATTCCCCAGCAGCTCCATTGCTTTTTGTGTGTGCTCCCTGGTAGAGAATGCGGTAAGACGGATATATCCCTCACCGCTTGGTCCGAAGCCTGCGCCCGGTGTGGTGACCACTCCCGTTTTATTAAGTATCTCATTAAAGAAATCCCACGAGCCCATATTTTTCGGTGCTTTAGCCCAGATATACGGCGCGTTCTCGCCGCCGCATACGGAAAGCCCCGCCGCAGACAACGCAGTCCGGATAATTTTTGCATTCTCAAGATAATACTCTATTGCAGCTCGCGTCTCACGCTGCCCATCGGGTGAATATACCGCCTCCGCGGCACGCTGTATAACATACGGAACACCATTGAACTTCGTACACTGCCGCCTGTTCCAGAGCGCGTTAAGCTCCGCGCCGTCACATTTCAGCTCGTGCGGCACTATAGTATATGCGCACCGCATACCGGTAAAGCCGGCGGTTTTTGAAAAGCTGCGGAACTCGATCGCGCACTCCTTCGCTCCGTCGATCTCATATATGCTGTGCGGAATATCCGGATCGGTTATAAACGCCTCGTATGCGCTGTCATAGAGAATGACCGCGCCGCAGTCTTTGGCATAATCCACCCATTTTTTTAGCTGTACTCTTGTCGCCGCTGCGCCGGTGGGATTATTCGGGAAACACAGATAGATGATGTCCACGCTTGTTTTCGGAAGCTCCGGCAAAAAACCGGTTTCAGCGGTGCATGGCATATATACCAGCCTTGACCAACGACCTTCTTTATAATCACCCGCTCTGCCCGCCATTGCATTTGTATCGACATATACCGGATAAACCGGATCACACACAGCAACTATATTATCAATCCCGAATATGTCTCCGATATTGCCGCAGTCCGATTTTGCTCCGTCCGATACAAATACCTCGCTCGTGTCAAGCTCAATGCCGCGCGAAATGTAGTCATTCTTTATGATAGCACTCCGCAGAAACTCATATCCCTGCTCCGGTCCGTAGCCGCGGAAGCCCTCCGCGGTTCCCATCTCATGCGCGGCAGTCTCCATCGCTCTTACAACGGAGGGCGCGATAGGTCTTGTGACATCGCCTATGCTCATTTTTATAAGCTCGCGCTCCGGATGCGCTTTTTGATATTCCTCCGCAAGCCTTGCAACGGTCGAAAACAGATACGCGCCCGGCAGCTTCTTAAAATTTTTGTTTATATTTAACATATCTATGCTCCTTAAATCGTTATCTCGCCAGCAAATACAGTCGTTGCGGGGCCTGTCATATAGACTTTATTTTTGTTCGTGTCATATTCTATATGCAGCGTTCCTCCGCACAGTATAAGCTCCGCTTCGCGATCCGTCAGTCCGTTCAGGTATGCCGCTACAAGTGTTGCGCACGCGCCCGTACCGCAGGCAAGCGTCTCGCCCGCGCCGCGCTCCCACACACGCATCTCTATATGGCGTCTGTCGATGATCCTTGCAAATTCGGTATTTATACGCTTCGGAAACAGCGGATGATTTTCAAATAGCGGACCTATCCTTTCAAGCTCAATGCTTTTTACATCATCTATAAAGGTAACCGCGTGCGGATTACCCATGGAAACACCCGTTACCTCATATATCTTCTCTAAGACCGTTACAGGCTGCGCGATAAACCTTTCTTTCGGACTGTCTATAGGTATATATCGCGGATCAAGCACAGGACTTCCCATATCAACACGAACTCTTTCCACCTTACCGCCAAAGACACAGAGCTCAAGCGTTTTTGTTCCGGCAAGAGTCTCAAGCGTGACCCGCGTTTTATCGGTCAGTCCGTTATCATATACATATTTCCCGACACACCTTGACGCGTTCCCACACATCTCCGCACGCGAGCCGTCGCTGTTATACATATCCATTCTGAAATCCGCCTTATCCGACGGACAGATAAGCACAAGCCCATCTGAGCCTATGCCGAAATGTCTGTCACTTACCGCCCGGGCAACTGCGCTTATATCAGTAATCCGCTCCTCAAAGCAGTTTACATATACATAATCGTTACCCGCGCCGTGCATTTTTGTAAATTTAAAGCTTTGCATTACAATCTCCATTCCTCCACCTTGCGGCGGCACAAAGTCTAACGCGGAAAAGAAGCAAGCAGGTCGTGTTTTTGTGACGACGAGACTATACTTGTGTATGCGAGTCGGCACAAAGGCGCGAGATGCACCGCTTATTTTTCGCGTTATAAGTTGCTATATCCCATTAGGCTTCTATCGACCTCTCTTGCACAATCTCTGCCCTCGCGTATCGCGCGGACTACGAGCGACTGCCCGATATGCATATCTCCTGCGGTAAATATCCGCTCTCTGCTTGCGGCAAATTTATCTTGCGCGGTCTTTACATTTGTCCTTTCGTTCACGTCAACGCCGAAAGCCTTTGTGATGTATTCCTCCGCGCCTAAGAATCCGGCAGCAATAAGGACAAGCTCAGCCTTTACAGTTTTTTCTGTCCCCTCCACCTCGCGCATCATCGCTTGGCCTGTTGCCGCATTCTTCTCCGGCGAAAGGCTTACTATGACCGCACCTTTGAGATTGCCTTTTTTGTCCTTTAAAAATTCTTTTACGGTCGTCTGATATATCCTTGGATCAGCGCCGTAAATCTCCGCCGCTTCCTCCTGACCGTAATCGGTCTTGCATACCATAGGATACTGCGGCCACGGATTATCCTCGGCGCGCTCATCCGGCAGCTTTGGCATCATTTCAAGCTGCGTCAAAGACCTTGCTCCGTGTCTTACACAGGTGCCTACGCAGTCGTTTCCCGTATCGCCGCCGCCGATAACTATAACATTCTTATCCTTTGCGCTGATAAAGCTCTTTTTAAGTCCGTTATCAAGCAGTGCCTTTGTGGTCGACCTTAAAAACTCCACCGCAAAATATATTCCCTTTGCATCTCTGCCCTTTACCTTTATATCACGCGGGTTTGACGCGCCGCAGGCAAGGATCACCCGGTCATATTCGTCAAGAAGAGCTTTAGCGTCAATATCTCTGCCCACATCAACGCCTGTTATGAACTCCACACCCTCAGCACGCATAATGTCCACGCGTCGGTCTATTATATGCTTTTCAAGCTTCATATTCGGTATGCCGTACATCAGAAGTCCGCCTATGCGGTCATGCCGCTCAAATACGGTAACGCTGTGTCCCCGGTGATTTAGCATATCAGCCGCGGCAAGCCCGGAGGGTCCCGAGCCGACAACAGCTATTTTCTTGCCCGTCCGCACCCTTGGCGGCTCGGCTTTGGCATAACCCTTTTCATAAGCGTTTTCGACTATGGAAAACTCATTTCCGCGTACCGTTACCGGATCACCCTCCGCGCCGCAGGTACACGCCTTTTCGCAAAGCGCGGGACATACGCGCGAGGTGAACTCCGGGAAGCTGTTTGTCATCCTGAGCCTTTTGTACGCCATCTCCCATGCGTCCTTATAGATAAGATCGTTCCATTCGGGAATAAGGTTATTTAACGGACAGCCCGATACCATCCGTCCTATCACCATTCCCGACTGACAGAACGGCACGCCGCAGTCCATGCAGCGGGCGCACTGCTGCTTCTGCTCGGCGCGGGTAAGATGCTCATGGAACTCGTTAAAGCTCTTTATCCTTTCCTTTACAGGGTACGCTTTTGCATCCTGTCTTTCAAATTTTAAAAATCCTGCCGGATCCGCCATCTCACTCGCTCCTTCCGTCTGTTATCTTATGGAATGCCTCTATTCTTGCCTCGTCCGGGTTCATCCCTTTTTCCTCATTTGCAGCAATAGCCGCCATCATTCTTTGATAATCATAGGGTATTATCTTTTTGAATTTCGGAGCATAATCGCCAAAGCGTAAAAGTATTTTCTGTCCCTTTTCTGAGCCTGTTTCCCTGACATGATCTTCTATCATGCCTCTCAGAACAGACATATCATGCTTTTCGCTGACTGCCGTAAAGATTACAAGCTCCTTATTGAGCCTTGTATAAAGGTCATTATCTTCATCAAGCACATAGGCTATGCCGCCCGACATACCGGCTGCAAAGTTCTTGCCGGTTTTTCCGAGTACCACAACGCAGCCGCCCGTCATGTACTCGCAGCCGTGGTCTCCCACACCCTCGACTACAGCCGTTGCACCGGAGTTGCGTACACAGAACCTCTCGCCGGCTATACCGCTTATATACGCCCTGCCGCTTGTTGCGCCGTAGAGTGCGACATTGCCGATTATGATATTTTCGTGAGCTTCAAACCTTGCGCCCTTTGGCGGATATACTACAAGCTTTCCGCCCGAAAGCCCCTTGCCGAAATAGTCATTGCTGTCACCTATAAGCTCCAATGTCAGACCGCTTGGTATAAACGCGCCGAAGCTCTGCCCGCCCGCGCCAAAGCATATGGCTCTATAGGTATCATCAGGCAGGCTTTCGCCGTATTTTTTTGTTATCGCCGAGCCGAGCATCGTCCCGACTGCGCGATCGGTGTTTTTAACGGTAATATCCAAACGCTGCGGCTTTGATGAAGCAAGATCAAAGCCCTGTTCAAGCTCCCTTTCATCTATGGTTTCAGATAGCCTGAAATCATAAAGGTTTTTGTTTTTATACTCGACCTTTTCAAGTTTAACATCACTTTTTAGGATAGCAGAAAGATCAATCTGCTTTTCACTGCCGCTAAGACTGTCACGCGCCTTTAAGAGATCGCTTCTGCCGACAAGCTCATCGACTGTCCTTACGCCCAGACGCGACATATATTCGCGCAGCTCCTCGGCGACAAACATCATAAAGTTTACAACATATTCGCTCTTGCCCTTAAACCTCGCCCTTAATTCGGGGTTCTGTGTCGCAACACCGAATGGGCAGGTGTCAAGATTGCACACGCGCATCATGGCGCAGCCAAGTGTTACAAGCGGAGCCGTAGCAAAGCCGAACTCCTCCGCGCCGAGCGCCGCCGCGATAGCGACATCGCGCCCTGTCATAAGCTTTCCGTCCGTTTCTATTACGACCTTATCACGCAGACCGTTAAGTATAAGCGTCTGGTGCGCCTCGGCAAGACCGAGCTCCCACGGCAGACCCGCGTTATATATCGAGCTTCTGGGTGCCGCGCCCGTTCCGCCGTCATAGCCGGAAATGAGAATAACGCCCGCGCCCGCCTTTGCAACGCCAGCCGCGACTGTGCCGACGCCGCATTCGGAAACGAGCTTTACCGATATACGCGCGTCCTTGTTCGCGTTTTTAAGGTCGTATATAAGCTGGGCTAAGTCCTCGATCGAATATATATCATGGTGCGGCGGTGGTGAAATGAGCGATACTCCCGGTGTGGAATGCCTTGTTTTTGCTATCCACGGGTACACCTTCTTGCCCGGAAGATGACCGCCCTCGCCCGGCTTTGCACCCTGCGCCATCTTTATCTGTATCTCGTCAGCCGATGCGAGATATTTTGACGTAACACCGAACCTCCCGGATGCTACCTGTTTTATCGCGCTGCACCTGTTATCTTTTGTACCGCGGCTTTCCAGTCTTTCATCACTTTCGCCGCCCTCGCCGGAGTTCGATCTGCCATGCAGCTTATTCATTGCCCTTGCAAGCGTCTCATGCGCCTCGCCGGATATGGAGCCGTAGGACATCGCGCCGGTCTTGAACCGCTTTACGATGCTTTCCGCGCTCTCAACCTCATCAAGCGGCACAGGGGTGTCCGCAAAATTGAAATCGAAGAGTCCCCGTATCGTTACCGGGTCCATTTCCTCGGTTATGAGCTGCGAATACTTTTTAAACGTTCCGTAATCTCCTGTCCTTGCTGCAAGCTGCAAAAGATGTATCGTCTGCGGATTATAAAGATGCTCCTCGCCGCCGCTGCGGAATTTATGCGAGCCGCGCGATGGTATTTCCTCACCTGCCGCAAGCCCGAGCGGATCAAACGCCGCCGTATGGAGGCGGTCAACATTACGCTCAATGTCCCTCATCGTTATGCCGCCTATACGGCTTACTGTACCGGTAAAGTATTCGTCGATCACCTCGCGGCTTATGCCTATAGCCTCAAATATCTGCGAGCCCTGATATGACTGGATAGTGGAAATACCCATCTTTGACGCGATCTTTACTATCCCGTGCAGCACCGCGCTGTTATAATCATCAACTGCGGCATAGTAGTCCTTATCAAGCAGCCCGTCATCAATAAGCTCATGTATCGTCTCATGCGCAAGATACGGGTTTATCGCGCTCGCGCCGTAGCCTAATAGCGCGGCGAAATGGTGTACCTCGCGCGGCTCGCCGCTCTCTAAAACGACAGCCACCGATGTGCGCCGCTTTGTCACAACGAGATGCTGATGCAGCGCGGATACGGCTAAAAGCGATGGGATCGCAAGATGGTTCTCGTCCACGCCCCGGTCTGAAAGTATCAATATATTCGCGCCGTCACGGTGCGCCTTATCCGCGTCAAGGAACAGCCGCCTTACAGCCTTGTCAAGGCGGGTATTCTTATAGTACAGCATCGGTATCACAGCCGCCTTGAAGCCCTTATCGTGCACGCTTTTAAGCTTTAGTATATCCGTTGAGGTAAGTATGGGATCATTTATCTTTATAACATTACAGTTCTCCGGCTTTTCCTCTAAGATATTGCCGTCCTCGCCGATATATACCGTGGTAGATGTGACTATCTCCTCTCTTATCGCGTCTATAGGCGGGTTCGTGACCTGGGCAAAGAGCTGCTTGAAATAATTAAACAGCGGCTGCGGCTCCTTTGACAGCGCGGCTATAGGCGAATCTATACCCATTGCCGCGATCTTTTCCGAGCCGGTGAGCGCCATCGGCAGGATCGAGGTCATTATATCCTCATAGCTGTAGCCAAACGCCTTTTGCAGACGCTTACGCATAAGCTCATTGTGCTCCGGCACCTTCATGTTCGGTATCTTAAGCTCAGCAAGCCGCAAAAGGCTCGTATCGAGCCATTCACCGTACGGCTGGCGCGAGGCATAGCTTTCCTTGAGCTCATCATCATCTATAACCCTGCCCTTTACCGTATCTACCAAAAGCATACGCCCCGGACGAAGTCTGTCCTTTTTAACTATCCTCTCCGGCGCTATATCCAAAGCGCCGACCTCGGAGGATAGTATAAGGCGGTCATCATCGGTTATGTAATACCTTGACGGGCGCAGACCGTTGCGGTCAAGTACCGCGCCCATAATATCGCCGTCGGAAAAGAGTATGGATGCCGGGCCGTCCCACGGCTCCATCATGGTTGCGTAATACTGATAGAAGTCTCTCTTTTTCCGGCTCATTGCGTGGTTGTTATCCCACGGCTCGGGAATGGTTATCATGACCGCCAAAGGCAGCTCCATCCCGCTCATAACCAGAAATTCAAGCGTATTATCAAGCATAGCTGAATCCGAGCCCTCGGTATTGACAACGGGTATGACCTTATACAGATCATCACCTAAATGCTCCGACTGCATCGTTTCCTCACGCGCGAGCATCTTATCGGCATTGCCCTTTATTGTGTTTATCTCGCCGTTATGGACTATAAACCGGTTCGGGTGCGCGCGCTGCCAGCTCGGGTTCGTATTTGTCGAGAAACGCGAATGAACGAGAGCTATCGCGCTCTCGTACTCCTCGGACTGAAGGTCAACAAAGAAGCGGCGAAGATCGCCTACAAGGAACATACCCTTGTAGACGATCGTTCTGCTTGATAATGACACCACATAGGTATCCTCATTGCTTTGCTCAAACACCCGCCTTGCTATATACAGCTTACGGTCAAATTCAAGCCCCCGCTTAACATCATACGGACGGGCTATGAAGCACTGCATTATGCACGGCATACAGTCGAGTGCCTTCCTGCCTATAACGGCGGTATCTGACGGCACGCTGCGCCAGCCGAGAATTTGCAGCCCCTCCTTCTCAGCGATTATCTCAAACATCTTCTTTGCCTGAGACCGCAAAAGCTCATTCTGCGGAAAGAAGAACATTCCCACGCCGTAATCCCGTTCAGAAAGCAGGCTTATGCCGATCTCCTCCGCCGCCTTTTTGAAGAACCTGTGCGAGATCTGGAGCAGTATCCCCACTCCGTCACCCGTTTTGCCCTCGGCGTCCTTGCCCGCGCGATGCTCCAACGTCTCAACTATAGTCAGCGCATCGGACACGGTCTGATGTGTTTTTCTACCCTTTATGTCCACCACCGCGCCTATGCCGCAGGCATCGTGTTCAAACGCGGGTGAGTATAGTGTTTTCATAATCGATCATCCAATCCTTATAGAATTTCCATTCCGCCATCGGCGCAGGCCTTTTTCATATCCTCCGGCCATACAGATGCCTGTACCTCGCCGATATGTGCCTTGCCGAGCATGAGCATACACAGTCTTGACTGGCCTATGCCGCCGCCTATAGTGTACGGAAGGGTACAGTCTAAAATACCCTTATGGAAGTCAAGCGCAAGCCGGTCAGTCGTGCCCGCCGCCTCGCACTGCGAAACGAGCGAGTTTTCGTCGACCCTGATGCCCATGCTCGATATCTCAAAGCACTGATCGAGAAGTGGGTAGTAAACCATAATATCACCGTTGAGCGACCAGTCGTCATAGTCCGGTGCTCTGCCGTCATGCTTTTCGCCGTTTGAAAGTTCTCCGCCGATGTTCATAAGGAACACTGCCTTCTTTTCGCGCAAAAGCTTGTTCTCGCGCTCGTGCGGAGTGTCGTCGGGGTACATATCCAGAAGCTCCTGTGTTGTGATAAATGAAATTTCATCTGCAAACGGATCGGAAAGCCCCGGATATGTTTCTCTAAGCTCTGCCATAGTTGCCTTTAACGCGCCGTATATCCTTTTTACATAGCCCTTAAGCGTCTCTGTATTCCGATCCTTTTTCTCTATAACAGCCTCCCAGTCCCACTGATCAACATACATCGAGTGGAGGTTATCTACCTCCTCGTCGCGGCGGATGGCGTTCATATCGGTATACAGCCCCTCACCTGCCTGGAAGCCGTATCTGCCGAGCGTCATCCTCTTCCACTTCGCAAGTGAATGGACTATCTCAAGCTCCTTACCGCCGCAGCACGGCGCGTCAAAGCTTACCGGACGCTCCACACCGTTGAGGTTATCGTTAAGACCGGTCTCCGGCGCAACGAAGAGCGGCGCGGATACACGGTCAAGGCATAACGCCTCCGACAGCTTCCTCTGAAATATAGTCCTTGCGAGCTTTATTGCTCTCTCTGTTTCTCTGCCCGATATAACGGGGGTATAGTCCTTTGGTATTATAAGTGACATGGTAGTTCTCCTTCCTTATTCAACGTCCTGCAAGGCGTCATAGCCTTCTTCGCCTGTCCTTACCTTTATTACGTTCTCAACATCATAAACAAATATCTTTCCGTCGCCGATATGTCCGGTATAGAGCACTCTCTTTGCCGTTTCAATAACTGTCCTTACAGGCACCTCGCATACAACGATATCCACCTGTACCTTAGGCAGCAGGTTCGGCTCAAGCTGTACACCGCGGTAGTATTCCGGTCTGCCCTTTTGTATGCCGCAGCCCAAAACGTGAGATACCGTCATACCGGTTATACCTATACCCATCAGCGCGTTCTTGAGCGGCTCGAACTTTGACTCCTTTAATACTATCTCTATCTTTGTGAACTTAGGCCCTGTGCCCTCGTCGAATGACGGGACCTTCTTAACAGGTATCGCCTCCGCTGCCGGGACATCACCTGTTACCGCAACCGGCATAGCCTCCGCGCCCTCGGCGTAATCGGCGTGCATCGCAAAGCCGGCGTATGCGGACGGAAGTCCGTGCTCGGTTGCGTCAAGACCGATTATCTCCTCCTCACGCGAAGCGCGGAGCCCGACTGTAGATTTTATGATAAGGAATGTGATCGTTATCATTATCACCGTCCATAATGCCACTGTTGCAAAGCCCGTAAGCTGAAGACCTAAAAGCCTGAACCCTCCGCCGTAGAACAGTCCGGTTATAGTATTGCCCGCCGCGTCAGCTATGGAATATCCCGGTGCCGATGCTGTTGCGAATAAGCCTACCGCCAATGTTCCCCATATACCGTTCATACAGTGCACAGCAACCGCGCCGACAGGGTCGTCTATATGCAGCTTATAGTCTAAAAGCCATACACCGAACACTACCAAAAGTCCCGCCACAGTGCCTATAATTATCGCGCCTAACGCGTCCGTAACGTCACAGCCCGCCGTTATCGCTACAAGTCCGGCGAGCGAAGCGTTAAGACACATCGAAACATCCGGCTTGCCGTACTTTATCCATGTGAATATCATGCATGCTACAGTCGCCACTGCCGGAGCGATAGTCGTTGTGAGGAATATCGAGCCCATCTGCTCAATAGATGTTGCAGCCGCGCCGTTGAAGCCGTACCAGCCAAGCCATAGTATGAATACGCCCAATGCGCCGAGCGCGAGGTTGTGACCGGGGAAGGCATTGACCTTTACCACCTTGCCGTTCTTATCCTTCTTGAACTTTCCGATACGCGGGCCGAGTATCTTTGCTCCGATGAGCGCGGATATGCCGCCAACCATATGTATAGCGCATGATCCGGCAAAATCGTGGAAGCCGATCTGTGACAGCCAGCCGCCGCCCCAGATCCAGTGTGCCTCTATCGGGTACACTAATGCCGAAAGTATCGCGGAGTATATACAGTACGAGAGGAACTTTGTTCGCTCCGCCATTGCACCCGAAACTATCGTTGCCGTCGTCGCGCAGAATACGAGGTTAAACACAAAGCTTGAAAAATTAAAGCTCTCGTACGCTGTGAACAGGTCAAAGCCGGGTTTGCCGATAAATCCGAACATATCCTCACCCATCAGCAGCCCGAAGCCGATAAGGATAAACACGACTGTGCCGATACAGAAGTCCATAAGGTTCTTCATTATGATATTGCCGGTATTCTTTGCCCTTGTAAAGCCTGCCTCGACCATCGCAAAGCCCGCCTGCATCCAGAACACGAGCGCAGCGCCGATCAAAAACCATACTCCGAACACTTCCGTTGATACTAACTCTCTGATCATCTCTGTTGCCATTTTAATTCATCTTCTTTCCTTACTTTTATATTTATCTTACTCCAAATAAAAGATCACCATACGTCGGGAACGGCCAATACTTCTTTGCGACGAGAAGCTCCGCCTTATCACACGGCTCGCGCAGCGCGCTCATACGCTCAAGCAACTCATCGCGGATCATATATCCCTCGCTGATAATATCCGCTGCACCTGAGACTGTATCTATTGCCCTGTCAAGCTCATCCGCTCCATCGGATATGCTCTGTGCAAGCTCCGAAAGCCTTTTTGCCGTTTTCTTTTCATATAAGTTATCTATGCCGATCGCCTTTTTATTGTTTGCCGTATCAACTATAAACGCCTCATATTCAAGCACCGCCGGGAGTATCTCCTTCTTTGCGATCTGCGACATTGCATTAGCCTCTATCACGACTGACTTGCAATAGTTTTCAAGCGTTATCTCGCAGCGCGATCTTATTTCAGCCTCCGAGAATACCTTATGCGAGGTCAGCATCCTGACATTTTCCTCGTCTAAAATATGCGGTATAGCGTCCGGCGTGGTGCGGAGATTACTAAGTCCGCGCTCCTCTGTCGCTTCCTTTATCCACGCGTCGTCATAGCCGTTGCCGTTAAATATGATGCGCTTATGATCCTTTATCGTTTTCCGGATCATATCATGGAGAGCCGTTTCAAAATCCTCTGCCTTCTCCAGCCTGTCGGCATATACCTTAAGGCTTTCCGCAACTGCGCTGTTAAGCATAATATTCGCGCACGCTATACTGTTTGACGAGCCGAGCATACGGAACTCAAACTTATTTCCCGTAAACGCGAACGGTGATGTTCTGTTTCTGTCGGTAGTGTCGCGGTTGAACTTCGGCAATACGTCAACGCCTAATTTCATCTGTGTCTTTTCAGCGTACTCATACGGTGTGTCGTTCTCTATTGCCTCTAAGACCGCGTTCAATTCGTCTCCGAGGAACATGGATACCACCGCCGGCGGAGCCTCATTCGCACCGAGCCTGTGATCGTTTCCGGCTGTGGCTACCGAGATACGCAAAAGATCCTGATAGTCATCGACAGCCTTTATTACCGCGCACAGGAACAGCAGGAACTGCGCGTTTTCATACGGTGTTTCGCCCGGTGAAAGCAGATTTACGCCCGCGTCCGTTGCCATAGACCAGTTGTTATGCTTGCCGCTGCCGTTCACGCCCGCGAACGGCTTTTCGTGCAGCAGACACACAAGAGAGTGCCTTGCCGCGACCTTCTGCATTATCTCCATTGTGAGCTGGTTATGGTCGGTAGCGATATTCGTTGTAGTATATATCGGCGCAAGCTCATGCTGTGCCGGCGCAACCTCGTTATGCTGCGTTTTTGCAAGTATGCCTAATTTCCACAGCTCCTCGTTAAGCTCGGTCATATACGCCTCTACCCTCGGCTTTATAACTCCGAAATAGTGATCGTCCATTTCCTGTCCCTTTGGCGGCATTGCGCCGAACAGTGTGCGCCCGGTGTATATAAGATCCGGCCGCTTGTCATACAGCTCCTTGGGGACAAGAAAATATTCCTGCTCTGGACCTACGGAGGTATGTACATATTTCGCTTCTGTACCAAAGAGCTTTAATATCCTTAACGCCTGTTTATTAAGTGCTTCCATTGACCGCAACAGCGGTGTCTTTTTATCGAGCGCCTCTCCGCCGTAGGAACAGAAGGCAGTAGGAATGCACAGCGTCTTTCCCTTTATGAACGCGTATGATGTCGGATCCCATGCCGTATATCCGCGTGCCTCAAATGTTGCTCTCAGTCCTCCCGACGGGAAGGATGACGCGTCCGGCTCACCCTTTATAAGCTCCTTACCCGAAAAGTCCATTATTACGCCGCCGTCCGGTGATGGCGATATAAAGCTGTCATGCTTTTCGGCGGTTATGCCTGTAAGCGGCTGGAACCAGTGCGTGTAATGCGTAGCGCCCTTTTCCGTTGCCCATTCCTTCATTGCCGCGGCTACCGCGTTCGCTACTGCCTGGTCGAGCCGCGCTCCCTCGTCTATCGTCTTCTTAAGCGACTGATAGACCTTTGACGACAGCCTTGACTTCATTACTCTGTCGTCAAAGACCATGCTTCCGAAATATTCCGGCACATTATTCATACAAAAACATCTCCTTTTCCAAAAGAGAAAGGCGCCCCTGATGAAAATTCATCAAAGACGCCTTTGCCTTTACTCTTTAATATTTACTTAGACCGCGCGATATATATGCCTATAAAAGCAAAAAATAAGGCAAGGGGACAGTAAACCTATGTCCTAAAACACCCTTGCCTTATTGACTTCATTATAGACCCGCTGACCGTATTTGTCAAGCGGTTTTTATTTTTTTGTGCTATTTTAACGATATTTTACGCCATATATCAGCTATCTATCGGTGATATGCCTATCGTTATTTCCTCTAATACATCCAAAAGCACCTTTACGGTATCGAGCGAGGTGAGCATGGTCACATTGTTTTCTGTTGCGGTCCTTCTTATCCTTGCTCCGTCCTCATAATGAACGCCGGAAAGTATCGCTCGTGTGTTCATAACATAGCTTACATACCCGGCGCGGATCGCGTCAAGTATCTCGGTGCTGCCCTCGGAAAGCTTTCTGAGTATCCTTGTCTTTACCCCGTGCTCCTTTAAGAACTCTGCCGTGCCTATTGTAGCCTCGATATTAAAGCCCATATCGTAGAACCGCTTGACTAATGGCAGTGCCTCCTCCTTGTCCTCATCGGCAAGCGTAACGACTACCGTTCCGTAGTTCTGCATCCGTATCCCGGATGCCACAAACGCCTTATACGTAGCGCGGTGCAGCTTATCGTCATAGCCTATCGCCTCGCCTGTCGACTTCATCTCAGGCGAGAGATACGAGTCCATACCGCTCAGCTTTGAGAACGAGAATGCGGGTGCCTTTACATAGTGCCGCTTTTTCTCGGGCGGGTATATCGTGTTTATGCCCTGCTCAGCAAGGCTCTTGCCGAGCATTACGAGCGTAGCTATATCGGCAAGGCTGTAGCCGGTGGCCTTTGACAGAAACGGCACCGTCCTTGACGAGCGCGGGTTGACCTCGATTATATAAACATTTTCATTTTCGTCGACTATGAACTGAATATTGAAAAGTCCTCTTATGCCTATGCCAAGCCCTAATTTTTTGGCGTATTCAAGCATAGTCTTTTTTACGCTGTCCGATACGCTGTAGGTCGGATATACGCTTATCGAGTCTCCGCTGTGTACGCCCGTCCTTTCGACAAGCTCCATTATGCCCGGCACGAATACCGCCTGTCCGTCACAGACCGCGTCGACCTCCAGCTCCTTGCCGCGGATATATTTATCGACCAATACAGGCTTATCCTCGTCTATCTCAACGGCTGTCTTAAGGTAATGTATAAGCTCCGTTTCCTTTGCCACTATCTGCATAGCTCTGCCGCCCAATACAAAGCTCGGACGGACAAGCACCGGATAGCCGATCTCCCGGGCGGCTTTTATGCCGTCCTCTATGTTCGTAACGGCTCTGCCCGGCGGCTGCGGTATATTAAGCTCCTCTAACAGATGCTCGAACGCGTCCCTGTCCTCGGCGCGCTCTATCGCGTCGCAGTCCGTGCCGATTATCCTTACGCCCCGCGCGTGCAGCGGCTCAGCAAGATTTACCGCCGTCTGACCGCCGAGCGTTACTATAACGCCCTCCGCTTTTTCAAGCTCGACTATGTTCATTACATCCTCAGGCGTGAGCGGTTCAAAATAGAGCTTATCGCTCGTTGTGTAATCTGTCGAAACGGTTTCGGGATTATTGTTTATTATTATCGCCTCATACCCCGCGCTTCGTATCGTGTTCACCGCATGGACGGTCGAATAATCAAACTCTACCCCCTGCCCTATCCTTATAGGGCCCGAGCCGAGAACGATGACCTTGTTCCGATCCGATACCCTTGATTCGTTTTCGCTGTCGTAGGTCGAATAGAAATACGGCACATAGCTGTCAAACTCGGACGCGCAGGTGTCTATCATTTTATACGCAGGCATTATCCCCGCTCTTTTTCGTGTTTCAAACACCTTATGCTCATCCTTGCCCCAGAGCAGCGCTATCTCACTGTCGGAAAAGCCCAGTCCTTTAGCCTTCCTCAGTTCATCCGTATCGCAAATACTCTCCTTTAACCGGGCTTCTTCATCGGTTATATTTTTTATCTTGCGTATAAAAAATCTGTCTATCCGCGTTATATCGCAGACCTTTTGCACCTCGCAGCCGCGCCGTAAAAGCTCGGCTATGGCATATATGCGGTCATCTGTGCCGGTTTTTATATAACTAAGCAGCTCATCTGTCTCTGCTTCATCAAATTTTGCGCTATGCAGGTGACAAAGCCCGATCTCTAATGAACGAACCGCCTTTAAAAGACTCTCCTCAAACCCTCTGCCTATCGACATGACCTCGCCTGTCGCCTTCATCTGCGTACCGAGGCTGTTGCTTGCATCCATAAACTTATCGAACGGAAAACGCGGCATCTTTGTAACAACATAATCAAGCGTCGGCTCAAACGCGGCGGGAGTGTTCGCTATCTGTATCTCATCAAGCGTCATGCCTATGCCTATCTTTGCCGAAACGCGGGCTATCGGGTAGCCGCTCGCCTTTGACGCGAGCGCGGACGATCGCGATACGCGCGGATTGACCTCGATAAGATAATACCCAAACGACTTTGGATCGAGCGCGAACTGTACATTACAGCCGCCCTCGACCTTTAAGGCGCGGATGATCTTCAGTGCGCTGTCGCGCAGCTTATGATATTCCTTATTGGTAAGCGTCTGTGACGGACAGACCACTATCGAATCACCGGTGTGTATGCCGACAGGGTCAAGGTTTTCCATATTACATATCGTAATCGCCGTATCGTTGCTGTCGCGGATCACCTCGTATTCTATCTCCTTATAGCCTTTTATGCTCTTTTCTATAAGCACCTGATGCACGGGCGAGAGGATGAGCGCGTTTTTCATAAGCGACTTCAGTTCTTCCTCGTTATCCGCAAAGCCGCCGCCCGTGCCGCCCAATGTGAACGCGGGACGAAGCACCACCGGATAGCCTATCCGCTCTGCAACGGCTATGCCCTCCTCCACTGTGTTTGCGATATCCGACGGCAGCACCGGCTCACCCACAGCCTCGCAAAGCTCCTTGAACAGCTCCCTGTCCTCTGCCCGCTCTATGCTTTTTGAGCTTGTTCCCAAAAGCTGCACGCGGCATTCCTTGAGTATCCCCTTCTTTTCGAGCTGCATCGCGAGGTTCAGCCCTGTCTGCCCGCCAAGACCGGGAAGTATAGCGTCCGGCCGCTCACGCCGTATGATCTTTGCTATGTATTCAAGATTTAAAGGCTCCATATATACCTTATCCGCTATCGCGGTATCGGTCATTATTGTCGCCGGGTTTGAGTTACAGAGTATGACCTCATACCCCTCCTCGCGCAGCGCAAGACACGCCTGTGTACCGGCATAGTCAAACTCCGCCGCCTGACCGATAACGATAGGCCCCGAGCCGATAACGAGTACCTTTTGTATATCCGTTCTCTTAGGCATAACGCTTCACCTCCCTAATGAATGAAACAAATTCATCAAATAAATGTGACGAGTCCTGCGGTCCGGGCGCGCTTTCCGGATGGTACTGCACCGAAAAGACCTTGTCTTGAACACATCTCGCTCCCTCAACGGTGTTATCAAGAATATTTATATGCGTTATCTCAAGTCCGGTCCCGTCTACACTCTTTGCGTCAACGGCGTATGAGTGGTTTTGCGAGGTTATCTCTATTTTATTATTCAATAGATCCCGCACAGGGTGGTTTCCGCCGCGGTGTCCGAATTTAAGCTTATATGTTCTCGCGCCGTATGCAAGGCATATAAGCTGATGCCCGAGACAAATGCCGAACATCGGCAGGCTGCCTCTTAGTGAACGCACGGTTCTTATCACCTCCGGGACGTCCTCCGGATCGCCCGGGCCGTTTGATATCATGATCGCATCCGGATAGAGGCTTTCTATCTCTTCCGGCGTGGTGTTATAAGGCACGACAGTGACCGAGCATCCCCTCTCTAAAAGCGAACGAAGGATATTGAGCTTCATGCCGCAATCGATCAGCACTACCTTGTATTTTTCATTCTCCGCGTGATACTCCTTTATTTCCTTTGAGCTTACCCTTGCTACCGCATCACGCGGCACCGGCGTGTTCTCTATTATCTTAAGCCCTTCACTAAGACTTGTATCTATGCCGGTAATCAGCGCCCGTCTGCTGCCGATATCACGGATGGAGCGCGTGATCTGCCTTGTATCCACCCCGCTTATACCGGGTATGCCATAGCGTTTCATAAGAACACCGAGGCTTTCTTCACTTCTGAAATTCGACGGCTCATCATTGTATTCGCGTACTATAAGCGCGCCTATTGTCGGTGTAGCCGTTTCAAAGTCATCGGCGCATATTCCATAGCTGCCTATGATCGGATATGTCATCACCACCGCTTGGTATGTATACGACGGGTCGGATATTATCTCCTGATAACCGACCATAGATGTATTAAAGACTATCTCGCACACCTTATCACCAACCGCGCCGAATGCATAGCCGTAATACTCACTGCCGTCTTCTAAAATAAGCTTTTTGTTGAATCCTTCTGACATTATGTAACTGTTATCTCCTTTCTCGCAAAAAAAACGGTGCCCGGGTCAACACCCAAGCACCATTGCCTAAAATCCAAAATCCTTATTTATCAATAGTATACTATGATATAGAGCATTTGTCAAGAGTTAAATTTATTTTTTGCAGATCATTTTATAAAAAGTAAATGCAACAGTGCAATTTGCGATTGCATCTACATTAAGAAGGATTTTGTGATAGCATTTAGTCTGAGAAAGGAGGCTCAGACTAAAATGAGTAATGAGCAGAAAAATAAACATATGACACTTACGGATTAGATATGGGGTATGCAGCTGTATTTACCACATTGGAACAGCTGATCATAGATTTAAAAACAGAGCAGATAACAACTAAGAGTAACAGAAGGATGAAAAACATCCGAAAGGCATCCCTGATAGTTATTGATGAAGTCGGATTCTTACCGCTAAGCACACAAGAGGCAAATCTGTTTTTCAGCTTTATCTCGGCTATGTCCGAAAAGACATCGGTGATAATCACCTCAAACAAGGGATTTGATGAATGGATAGATTTTATGGGGGATGCGACGATAACTACAGCGATCCTTGACAGGCTGATACATCACTGTGAGATCATAAACATGACAGGCGAATCATACCGCCTGTCACACAGGAAATCCATCACGCATTGACTTGTACACTTTGTGGCGAAGGATTGCTTGTACATTAAGGGGGATGGACACAATTAAACGAAACTCAAAAACAGGGGCCCCTCCCTTGCAGTTTTTGAGGAGAAAACAAAAAATCGGCGGTAAAAAACCTTATAAAAATATCTCCGAACACGCAAAAAACCCCTCACAGATCTGATACAATTAACCGAAATTTATCAGGCGATCAAATCCGGTCTGATCAAGTATATCATTCACCGCAGGCCGAACATTATTCATCGTTACACCGTGCTCGCATTTTTTCTTCATGATGATCAGAACACGCAGCCCCGCTGATGATATATATTCAAGCCCGGAGCAGTCAATTTCTACCGCTTTTATGCCATTCTCCGCTATAGCCTTTTCAAATAATCCGAGAAGCCTCGGCGCAGTCATTGAATCGGCTCTTCCTGTAAGCTTCAATTTAAGCACACTGCCTGCTATGCCTGCTTTTACATCAAATCCCTTTTGAAATACTTCACCTGCATCAAGCTCTGCCGCCTCATCTGTAAGAGTGATCTTCCAGAATGCGTAGCGCGAAAGAGCATCCCTTACCTTTTGCTGCTGCTCTCCGCTCAGCCTTGACAGGCTTGCAAGCTGCGGCATATACTCGCTTATTATCATCCGCTCGCCCTTCAGTCCGTGAGCGGCAAGAAAGGAACGCAGTTTCTCCGTATCCTTTTTAATATCGCCGCTTTTGCCGCAAAGCAGTGAGTTTCCGGTTATTTTGAAACCGGATTTCTCCTCAACTCTTTTTTGTGAAGCCTGTCTTATCCTTTTCATGATCTCATCGCCGAGAACGGCTCTGAGTGTTGAAAGATGCTGAACAGACACCTCAATGTCGGCATTTATCCAACATCCGCCGTATTTTTTGAGTATATGACATACATTGTCACACAGAGCCTCAGCCTCCGGTTCGGTGAAGTACATGGTCAGTCCCTCGGTGGTTATGCAAACCTCGCCCGTGACGCCGGAAATGGCCGATTCAAGCGAAGCGAGGTTGGTCGCGTCCACGCCGAAGAAAGCCGCATCCTTCTGCTTATCCTCCGGTATCTGCGATCTTATCGCGCTCTCAGCCTCTTCTATGGCAGCGGGCAGATCAAGACCTATAAACTTCCTTCCCGCTTCGATATAATATACTGCATGGGGAGTGTAGCCGCATGGCAGATCAATGATCGTTTTGCAGCCCGAGGCGAGCGCAAGCTCATGCGTTGTGCGAAAACGGGTCTCATTTACAAGACTGTTGACAAGCATATCCGTCTCGATTCCCTTTACAGTCTTACTGTTCATCGTTTCGTCATGCGTGAGCCCGAGCTGCTCTGATATTGCGGCAGCGGTCTTATCGCCGGCATACCCAAGCAGATCGAGTGTCATTTTAGCTGTATTGAACACAGGGTTTGTGCGTTCCTGCAGGCCGCGGTCTGTCTTGATACTGTCAATGTCAGATTTGATAAAGTTATCCATGATGATATCTCCTTATTCAATTTCAAATATCTATGTGTCATGGGAACCACTTAATAGTCTGTTTTAATTTCTGTATATAATCGCTCTTCGCATAGATCACACGAGCAACTATAACTCATTAGCAAGCCGCTCGGCGGCATTAGGGTTATGCCCAATAGTTGTATTTTTACGCCTCTCTTCGCTTCAATTCTCTCTCAATGATATTCCCCAGCGTGCTGATATCCACGTTGCCGCCTGAAACGACAGCGACCGTCCGCAGATCCGTATTGATCCGGTCATACATAAACGCCGCGACACTTGTAGCGCCTGCTCCTTCCGCCACCAGTTTTGAGCGTTCCATCAGTGTGACCATCGCCGCTTCTATCTCGTTCTCACGTACCGTCACGATATCATCCACATATTTTTCAACGATTTCAAAGGTCAGATCTCCCGGCGTCAACACATGAATGCCATCGGCGATGGTAGCCCTGTCTTTAAGCGTTTCCACCTCGCTTAAGCCAAAGGATGCAAACATAGAAGGGACATTGATCGTTTGAACGCCGATAACCTTCACATCGGGCTTCAAGTTTTTGATGGCGACGGCGACACCGCTGATCAGCCCGCCGCCTCCGATTGGAACGACGACTTGCTCCACATCCGGCATCTGTGAAAGTATCTCCAGTCCGATGGTCCCCTGACCCGCGATCACATAGGGATCATTGAAGGGGTGGGCAAACGTGTAGCCCTTTTCATCTGCCAACCTTTTTGCCTCTTTGGCGGAGTCATCATAATTGCCGGGGACCAGAACGACCTCCGCGCCAAAGCCACGCGTCCCTTCCACTTTCATGACCGGCGCGTAATCCGGCATACAAATGACTGCGCGCATTCCCAGACTCATCGCGGAATAAGCCACGCCCTGCGCGTGATTACCGGCGGAACAAGCGATGACACCCTTTGATGCTTCCTCGGCGGTAAGACTGCTCAACTTGTTAAAAGCGCCGCGGATCTTGAATGAACCTGTCTTTTGCAGGCTTTCAGCTTTGATAAACAGATTAGGGGTCAGCCTGTCAAAAGGTATAATTGGTGTAAGTCTTGCAACATCGCGCAGCGTGTCCGCAGCGTTCCTGATCATTTCAAATTGATTCATATAAAGCCTCCCGCTGTCTCTTTTTTCTATCAGATCCACGATTTATCGGGATCATTATTTACTTAGCCAAACCGGAATTTGCCCTTCTTACCTATCCGGCTTTATTTTCTTGCTTGTCTGCTCATATTATAACCTTCTTAGATTGTACCATATTTTCATTTTAAAATCAATACTTTTGCAACACTTCACAGCACAAAAAAACACCGCAAACAAAGCGCTGCGGTGTGTTTTGGTAAAGACGGGCAAAAAGGTACATTTTAAGGGTAATTTTAAGGTAAGAAATTCAAAAAGTACACCATTTTCGCTATCTGATGGACATTATAAAAGAAAACTACCGCAGACAGGCGGAAGCTCTGACCCCCAAATTTGCCAGGAGAAACACGGAAGCCTTCTACTGTGATACAGCTGAGGAGGCTATCTGTCCGTTGTGGTATGTGCCACAATTCCTGATTGGACTTGTGTGGGACGGATTATAGGTGTTCCAATAGACTACGGGCTAATGAAATAGTGCTGCTCGCACGGCTTCTCATAACGATTCCCAAAATTTTCTAATCTTTGCAAGCAGCTCATCAGAAACATCGCCTGCTGATGTAAACACTCCCATATCCCTTAACCCCAGATAACCGAGGAAATCCCCCTTGTATGAAAACATTGCACCATCATACTGGTTTCTGTCACCGGAGGATAAAAACATTGCAATTTGAGTCAAGCTTTTCGGCGCAGCAGGATAAAGTGCAGAATAAAACCTATCGATCACGCATTTGAGTTGACCGCTAATACCGTGATAGTAGATCGGGGAAGCAAGAATAAGCATATTAGTGTCATTCAGCAGCAAATATATATCCTGCATATCGTCTTTCTGTATACACTTGCCGTTCCCTTTGCTGTGGCAGTATTCACAGGCAAGACAGCCTTTTACATTCAGCTTACAAACATTTACTGTTTTCACGGTATGTCTTGATGATTCAGCCCCTTCACAAAATGCTGTGACCATTTTTGCAGTATTTCCATTTTGACGGGGACTTCCGTTTAATACAAGTATATTCATAGCACACCTCACCAATTTTCATACCGCTGTCCTGTGTGCAGTTCTGCCATTCTCTGCATTTCTGCATCGGTCAGCTCAAAATCAAAGATGCTGTAATTCTCAAGTATATGATCCGGATTCTGTGAACCCGGTATCGTGACATAGCCTGCCTGCAAATGCCATCGGAGTATTATTTGTGCCGATGTCTTGCCGTGTGCCTTTGCTATATCCGTGATCGTTTCATTACCGAACAAGTCCTGCGTATGCCCTCTGCCGCCGAACGGATACCATGATTCTACCACCGTACCGTATTTGGCAATATCTTTTTGAAACTGCGTATTCTGATAAAACGGATGATTTTCATTCTGAACTACCGCCGGCTTGATCTCACCGCCCGATGTGACACGCTCGTATTCTTCGATAGTATAATAGTTAGAAATACCGATTGACCGCAGCTTGCCGTCCTTGACACCCTGACACAGAGCTTTGTAGACTTCAGTATCATTACTTCCCGATTGGTGTATCAGCATCAGGTCAATGTAATCAAGTCCGAGCCGTTCAAGCGAATCGTCAATAGATTTGTACGCCCTGTCATAGTTGGACGGCATTACCTTTGTAGTGACAAATACCTCCTCACGGGTGACGATGCCATCGTCTATTGCTTTCTGAATGCCCTTGCCGACACCTGCTTCATTACCGTAATACTGCGCCGTGTCGATAAGCCGATAACCGTCTTTAAGTGCTTCATAAACAGAGCTTTCAGCAGTATCATCGTCCTGTGTCCATGTACCAAGTCCAAGAATGGGCATTTCATAGCCGCTGTTGAGCAATACGGTCTTGCTTTCATAATCAAATTCTGTTGTCATATTACGCTGCTCCAATATCTTTCGTTTCAGCAGGCATAGGTCAAAAACGCTCCATACTCCGCCATTTTTGAGATCGTAAGGCTTTCCCCGCAAATCTTCTTCTGTCGCTTTCGCAAGAAGAAAATCATTGAGATTCCGTACATCCTGCACGGTGTATTCGGTATCTTTGCTGCCGTTCATTTCAAACGTTACGGTCACACCGCCTGTCCCGAGTGCATCAGCAAGCCCCGAAGTATCTGATACATGACCGATCTTTGTATAGCTGTATGGAGTATCAAAGCTCTCGTAAAACACCACAAGACAGCTATCGCCGTAAAGCATTATATCGCCTTCGCTTATATGCCCGACTTTTTCAGGCGAGGAAGGCAGAGATGTATCAAGGTAATAATACTTCTCATTGCCGTTCAATTCGGACATATCAAGCGTCAGGGGCAGCATTTCCGTCAAAGCTGTGACGGTATCGCTGCTTTCCAAATTTACCGGGAATTGCTTATCTCCTACAGCTATCTGCATACCATTAGCTTCCTTTTCTTCATGTTGTTCGGCGGTTGTGACCTCTTGTTTGTCAGAGGTCACAGATGAAACGCCGCTGTCGCTTTGCATCATAACAGACGAGTTTTCACTTTGTACCGTCACAGCCGAACTATCCTCTGAGTAAATGCCGCACCCGGTCAACATCAGAAAAGAAGAAATAACTGCTAAAAATCTTGCTTTAATCATAAATGTTCCTCACCGCCTTTGCAATGCCGCTTTCTCTCAGATGGTCATCTGAGATATTCGTTGTAGAACGCTTCGAGCTTGTCAAACGGAATAACGTGATTCTCACCGCCGTCATAGAGGTCGGTATGCGAAGCGCCCTCGATGACAATAAGCTGCTTGTTTTCAGTATACGGATTGCCGTTTATCATATTCTCATACGCATCTTTTCCGAAGTAGAAAGAATGTGCCTTGTCACCGTGAAGCACCATGACAGCGGAGCGTATCTCGTTGCTATAGTGCAGGATAGGCATATTGATGAACGACATACAGCCGATCTTGTTCCAGCCGCCGTTGGAATTGAGCGAACGAGGGTGATAACCTCTTTCAGTCTTGTAGTAAGAATGGTAATCTTTTACGAAATACGGTGCGTCTTCGGGCAGAGGATCGACAACACCGCCGCCAAGCTCATACTCGCCGGACTGGTAATCCCTGATACGCTGGGCATTCAGTGCCTGCTTCATGGCATACCGCTTTTCCTCGCTGTCATCGGCATCGAAATAGCCCTTTGCGTTCACTCTTGTCATATCGTACATCGTCGAAGCAACAGTCGCCTTGATACGGGTATCCAGTGCCGCTGTATTCAGTGCCATACCGCCCCAGCCGCAGATGCCAAGGATACCAATGCGTTCAGGATCAACATTTTCCTGTACTGAGAGGAAGTCCACCGCTGCCATAAAGTCTTCCGTGTTGATGTCGGGAGAAGCCATGTATCTCGGCTGTCCTCCGCTTTCACCCGTAAAGGACGGATCGAATGCAGTGGTCAGAAATCCACGCTCTGCAAGTGTATGTGCGTAAAGACCGCTGCACTGTTCCTTGACTGCACCGAACGGTCCGCACACGGCGATCGCAGGGAGTTTTCCGCCTGCGTTCTTAGGAGCGTACATATCGGCAGCGAGTGTGATGCCGTAGCGGTTGTGGAAAGTGACCTTGTTGTGGTCAACCTTGTCGGACTTGGGGAAGGTCTTGTCCCATTCCTGTGTTAAAGTAAGCATTTCATCTTTCATTTCAGATACCTCCGTTTTTTCTTAGGTAGTGTCAAATCGACACCCCGTTTTTTGATTTTATTTTTATTAAAATCCTTGCTTTTACGAGGCTTTTGCATAATTTTGAATAAAAATATAGCAATAACCTCCCTTTTGCTGTATAATTGATTCAACAACAACAATT
>JAFRDB010000012.1 GCA_017404065.1 Clostridia bacterium | reverse complement strand
TCTATTTTTTCAAGAGATGTACAGTCTTCAAAAGCATATGCTCCTATATGTGTGATTGAGTGTGATAAATTTACCACTGATAAATTCTTGCAGTTACCAAATGTATATTCACCGATACTTGTTACATTGTCCGGAATATCGATATTATTAAATGCCGCACCACAAAATGCCGCTTTACCGATAGAGATAATATTTTCTGACATTTTGATATTTTTCAAATTTTCACAATAATAAAAAGCATATTCTTCGATATTTGTTACCGTATCTGGTATATTTATTTCTGTTAAGTTTGCGCATTTTAGAAATAGACCAGCCACTATTTTTGTCGTGCCTTCTTCAAAAGTGACATCTTTCAAATTAGAATCAGTAAATATTCCTCCCCACGTTGTATTATAGCCTGTAGATGTAAGGCTTTTGGGAATTTCTATTTTTTCAAGAGATGTACAGTCTTCAAAAGCATATGCTCCTATGTGAGTGATTGAGTGTGATAGATTTATCATTGATAAATTCTTGCAGTTACTAAATGCATATTCACCGATGTTTATTATGCTATTAGGCAAAGTTATTACTCGTATATTTTGATTTTTATTAAAAGCAGAATCTCCTATCTTCGTCACCGTATAACCATCAATCGTTGACGGAATTGCCAGCGCGGAAGCATTTCCTTTATATCCTGTAATAGTCGCATTACCGTCCTCAACCTTATACTCCCACACTACAACAGGTGTTGCAGTGGAACCGCTGCCGCCGTATGAACTTTTCGCATAATTCGGTGACGGATTAAAATACGCGGAGGATATTTTTGTGGTATATTTTGTATATGCTTCATTTCCGTCCTTGCTTCTGGCGCAATGGTCTACAAGCTCGCCGTCTTCATAGTGATAGCAAACTCTCAGCGGGCTGTTTGACTCTGTATAAATGTCATACCGATACTCCCATAGCGTTTTATCAACAATATAGGTAAGGCTTATCTTCGCTCCGGCATTTGCATACAAATGTCCCTTTATTGTTTCGCACTTAATCGGATTTTGCCCGTCAACATAAGTGAAATCCTTTTTATTATAGCTACATTCCGTTCCGATTGTCAGCCACGCTCTGCCTTTTACAAACACCAAGTCAATATTTAACGACAGGGTAAGTCCGAGCTGTACCTTAGCGTCTGCTTCAAAGGAATAATATGTCTTTTTATAGCCGCAAACAAGACGAAAGCCGTCGTGTCTGCCATACGAAAATCCAGCTGTTATAGTACCCTTTTCAACCTCCGTGATACCGCCGCTTAACGATAAGTCAACATCAAGCGATATACTGCCGATACCGCCGATATTAACGTAACCAATCGTTATATGGTTTGGAACGCCAACCCAATCTCCAAAGTCAAAATAAAAGTTCTTCGTAACGCTGGCGTTACCTGTCAGAAATGCCTCGTAGCTGCCGACGGTAGTGTTTTCCTTGTGGTTCAGCTTAAGATTTCCGATTTCAACCGTTATTGAGCCGGCAAGACCGTCCTGAATTTTGACATCGTGCTTTGCTGTCAGCATTTTTGTTTTTGAATCGTAGCTTATGCTTTGGAGCTGAATATCCAATTCCTCGCTGTCATTTCCGTCAACGCTCATCAGCGAGTAGGTTGTCAGCTCGTTTGCCTCAAAATCTTCAAGGTCAACATCTGTTATGCCCTGACTGTCCGCTGATACAATAGCGTCATCGGTGCCCTCTTTTGTTGCTGTGATGATGATTTCTTCGCCTGTTTCAACTGTTTCAGCTTTTAACGGTACGGGTATGCCGTAGGAATAAACCACAAATATATCGTTTTCGCTGATTGTGCCTTCCCAGTTAGCGATTGTGACGGTGTATTCGCCCTCAATCGTCACATCTGCCGTTTCGGGTACAACAATAACACCGTCCGCAAATTCGTATTGGCTATTATAATTTTCCTCAACCGTATCACCGGCGATTGTTGTTTTTGCGTCAGTGAGCATAGCTTCGGCTTCGGCTGATGTTATAGCTTGTTCGGGGAGAAAATTACCGCTCGAAAGTGTGAACCAACCGCGATTTATTGCGACTTGAATATCATCGGGGTATGTAACAGTTTCGCTTTCGCTGAAGGTGTATTCCGTACCTTCGTCAAGCTGATACTTCATACACGCATTGAGCGTCTGCGCCGCAAATTCACGCGTGGCAGGCTCGCTTGGCTCAAACGCTTCGCCGGCTTCAAGGTCGATAACGCCGAACTCAACCGCAAGCAGTATGTCGCGGTAATAGCTGTCGTCCTCTGATATGTCGCTGAAATAGTTGTCGGGCATATTGTCCTCGTCCTCAACGGACATTTCAAACGCCGCTACAAGCTGCGTTATCCATTCTGCCCTCGTTAATCCTCCTGCGGCAAATACGCCGTTTTCCATTAGCGGCAGCAGTGATGTTATCATACACGCTGTCAGTAATATGCTGATAATTTTTTTCCTCACGTTCGTATCCTCCTCAAAAAATGTATTAAAAAATGCGTGACCGCAATGCACAGCCACGCATCAAAAAAACGCAGCTTGCAATTGTTACCACACAATTTCATTCCCAATAGTCTATAGGTATGACAGCAAAGCCTACGTCTTTTTACATAGACGTAACCTATAGAACTATTAAAATTGTGTGGTAAAATTATTATACCATATAATTGCCGTTTTGTAAATGCAAAAATTAGTATTTTATAAAATTTTGGAGAAATCAACCGCATAGATTTTGACAGCCCCTGTGATCGAAACAGCGGCTTTATATAAAAAACACCGTGCAAAGCCTATATGCCTTGCACGGTATTTCTTATTGCTTCGTCCAAAGCGTGTCAGCTTAGGTATTTACCTGTTTAGTAAATACCTAAGCTGAACGCTCAATGCTGCGGTTCTTTTTGTTTTTCAAATCAATTCATGTGTGATATCCGACAAATCCCGATCGGATGTAACACTTTTAAGTGTTATTTACTCCTCTTCATCGTCAAGCTGGGTCATATCGTACGTGAAAATCACAGTTTCTCCGTCGTTGCCGGTTTCCGTGTTTGTAGCCTCTGCCGGAGTTTCTGTCGGAGTTTCTGCAGGTGTCTCTGCCGGAGCTTCGGCAGGTGTCTCGGCAGGAGCTTCTGCCGGAGTGTCGGCGGGAGTATCTACAACGATGCTTTCAGGCTCGGAATTCGCAGGTGTCGGTGGAACATAAGCCGCTCCGTTATCCGGGAAAACATCGATATATCCGCCGTAGTAGATCCTGAGCTTAACAGCGCCGTACTTATCCGTTGCGCTGAACAGATAGAACTTTGATTCCGGTACAAAGTACGGTACAGGATCCGCAACTACATTTGAATAATCATCGGTAATGTAGGTCTGCGCTTCGGAAAGAGGGAAGTCCTCCATTGCGCCTATAATAGTTTTATCATACCAACACGTGTTTGAAGTGTCGCAGCGTATATCAACGGTTCTCGATGAGTCTATCCAGTTAACATGAGCGCCGAGAGTTTCGGATATAACACGCAGCGGCAGATATGAAGTGCCGTCAATTATCAGCGGCTGCTGATCAATGATGTCTATGGTCTCGTTTGCGATCGCGCTTGTATTGGAGTCGATCCACTTTTTGAGCGTCCACTTGTTTGCGCCGAAATCATTGCACGTGCGTGAAAGCTGGATGATAGTGCCGTTCTTTGTGCAGGTTATCTGCTGCCCGCGAAGGATGTCACTCGCCTGATAATCGTCCCAGTAGACATTTATGCCCATTTCAAAGAATACACTTCTGAGCGGAACGTATGTGCGGTCGTTGTAAATAAACGGACCGGCGTTTTTTTCAAAGCTTACCTTGTTGTCGTTAAGGACAACATTTATTTCGGGCTGAGTCGGAATCTTGATCTCCTGCTGAACTGCCGGAGCGGCAGGAGCTGCTGTTGCGGCTGCAACGGTAGTCCCTGCCGGTGCCGAAGCGGCGCCGGGGATCATTGACTGATTTTTCTTAGGGAGAATGCCGTTATAAATGTCAACATTCATACTTGACTTTATATCGACCTTTATCATTCCGTTGGCTTCGAATATAATTGTCATCGCGCCGGTAAAGGTCGAGCCTGAGGCTGTCGTCGCGGTGAACGGTATCACAGCCGCATCGTTCTGAACGTAGCCGGGGCTGAACACATAAGTGTTTGATACAACACCGTTCTTGATCCTATAGAAATCAAGAGTTATCGATGTCGCATCGCAGGTATGTATATCGAGCGCGGCATATCCCTCACCGTCTGAATTCATAGTGTAATATGAACCGACGTAGTCAGCATAATTTACAGCAAGCGCGGACGGGATGAAGGTCATCACAAGCGAAAGCGCGGCTGTAATTGATATTAGTATCTTCTTCATATTTATCATTCTCCCTGTGTAAAGCTGTTTTTGTGAATAATTATTCAATTATGCCTTGCCGACTGAACCGAAAAGCCCCATCTTGATCTTAACGATCTCTTTAATGCCTTCAAAGCCCGGAAGGAGAAGTTTTCTCGGGTCAAAGCCCTTGCCTACAAGATCCTTGCCTGCCTCGATGTACTTTCTTGTAGCCTCCTGGAAATAGAGCTGGCACTCGGTGTTAACGTTGATCTTTGCAACTCCGAGTGAGATGGCAGTCTTTATCATATCCTCCGGAATGCCTGTGCCGCCGTGGAGCACGAGCGGAAGGTCACCGATGAGGTCTTTTATCTTTGCGAGAGCGTCAAAGTCAAGCCCCTTCCAATTTTCAGGGTACTTGCCATGGATATTGCCTATGCCTGCCGCAAGGAAATCAACTCCGAGGTCTGCTATCATCTTGCACTCGTTCGGGTCAGCGATCTCGCCTGCGCCGATAACGCCGTCCTCTTCGCCGCCTATCGAGCCGACCTCCGCCTCGATCGAAAGTCCCATGTTGTGAGCCACATTAACAAGCTCCTTTGTCTTTGCGATATTCTCTTCGATAGGGAAGTGCGAGCCGTCGAACATTATCGACGAGAAGCCTGCCTTAACGCACTTATAGCAGCCCTCGTAAGTGCCGTGGTCAAGATGAAGCGCTACCGGAACTGTTATTTCAAGCGATTCCATCATCGCCTTTACCATTGCCGCCACTGTGCTAAAGCCTGTCATATATTTGCCCGCGCCCTCGGATACGCCAAGGATAACGGGTGATTTGCACTCCTCCGCTGTGAGCAGGACAGCCTTTGTCCACTCAAGATTATTGATGTTGAACTGACCTACCGCATAATGACCTTTTACCGCCTTTTGCAGCATTTCTGTTGCTGATACTAACATTTATAGATTCCTCCTTAATAATTAAATACATCTTTAATTGTAAGACGCCTGTTACGTCTTATTTGTTCCTGTTTTTTTCGCCCTTGCATAGAAAAACAGGTATTGCTGTGCTATTCCGCCAATGTCGCCGAACCGGCTTTCGGCAAATTCCGCAAGCGTTTTAACGCTCTGCTGCTCACCGCCGAACCAGCAGTATTCGGTGACCCGTTTTATCCATACGTCTATGGGGTAAGCGTCGCGCCGACCGAGACCAAACAGAAGTATACAGTCCGAGACCTTGTTGCCGATTCCCTGTATGTTCATAAGCGCGCGCTTTGCATCTGGCGAAGGCATAGCGCGTATGCCTTCAAGATCAAGTGAACCGCCGGCAACCGCCCTCGCGCATGAGAGTATGTACTTATCGCGGAAGCCTGCGCGAATTATGCTGAGACTTTCGGGTGTTTCGTTTGCCAGCCTTTTTGGTGTGGGGAAGGCGTAGTGTGTTTTTCCGCAGTATTCGTGCGGCTCGCCGAAGTTTGTGCACAGCGCTTCTATGATCTTCTTTATACGAGGTATATTATTGCTTGCGGATATTATGAACGATATAATAGTCTCCCACAGCTCCTGATTGAGGATGCGTATGCCCGCGCCGTAGCGCGTTGCCTCCTTCATGATCTTATCGCCGCCGGCTGTAAGCCGCTTTTTTGCATCTCCGTAGTCATAGTCGAGGTCAAGGTATCCGCGCCATATCTTTATAAAGTCCTCGGGGGATGTATCGTGCAGAATTATGTCTCCGCCGGTCTTTGATATGCGCGTTGTTCTGCCGAACGCCGTACCGGTATAGGAGCCGTCAGCGTTTCTGTTGAACCTGAAGCACTGACCGCAGTCAAAAATGTGCTCCGGCTCGAAGTCCGGTTGATCTCTCAGTATGATATCATTATTTTCCATAATATATTCCATGATATAATTATAACACAAATATTTTACATTAGCAATAAGAAATTTAAAAATTTTAAAAAATGTTCATAAGATGCATAGATCAAGCCGCCGGACAAAATATTCTTCAAAACAGCTTTACATTCGAATAAAATTATGGTAAAATGTTTATCAGTATAGCAGCTTAAACAGAGCTGTAAATCAAGATAAAAAAGGAGGCGTTATTTATGCCGCGATCGGAAGGGCAGAAGCTCAAGCTTTGTCTTATAATAGATTTTTTTAAAAAGAAGACCGACCCGGATCATCCCGCAACGATAGATGATATTGTAAATTATCTTGAATCAATAGGGATCCGCGCTGAGCGCAAGAGCATTTATCGCGATATACGGGCAATGGAGGAGCTGGGGTATGAGGTCATAAGCCTGCATGAAAAAAGGTTTTCGTACTACCTCGGCACGCGTGATTTTGAAACAGCGGAGCTGCGCACCCTCGTTGATGCTGTGCAGTCATCACGGTTTATCACAAAGCGCAAGTCCAATGCGCTTATAAAAAAGCTTGAATTGCTGGCGACAGAATATGACGCGAAAAAGCTTGAGAGTCAGGTCTTTGTAACAAACAGAATAAAGACTGCAAACGAGAGCATATTCTATAATGTTGACGCGATCCACAATGCTATATCTGAAAATTGCCGGATAAGCTTTACATATTTTGACTGGTCGGTGAAAAAGAGCCGCGTATACCGCAAAAACGGAGGAAATTATAACGTAAGTCCGTGGGCGCTTATCTGGCATGAGGAAAACTACTATCTTATCGGCTATGCGGATGCCGAGGGTATCATAAAGCACTATCGCGTTGATCGCATGAACAGCATAAATATAATTGACGAGCCGCGAGAAGGCAAAGATGCATTCAAGGAAGTAGATGTTGCGATGTATGCAAAACACTATTTTGGTATGTATAACAGCGCTGTAGAGAGAGTTACTCTTAACTGTGCAAATGAGCTGACAAACGCGGTAATAGACAGATTCGGTTCGGATGCTGTGTTTGAGCCTCAGCCGGACGGTGAAAGCTTTAACGTAACGGCGGAGGTCGCTGTCAGTCCCGTGTTCCTTTCGTGGGTTTTCATGTTCGGCGGGAAGGCGCGGATATTATCGCCGGAAAGCGCTGTGACAGAGCTGAGGAATATGGCTAAAAAGGCGCTTGATGAGCTTTAAGGCTCAGGAATATGTTTTATAGATGAGAGGTGGCATTATATGTCAGAATATATAAAAAGCGAGCTTGACGGAATACTGGAGAGCGTAATGGATGATTACGCCGAGAACAAGTTTATAGATAAAACGGATATTTTTAACCAGCCGGATAAGCGGGTCATCGTAGATATACTTCATAAGCTTCAGCAGATAATATTCCCCGGCTTTTTTAAGGACACGATCTATAAGGTCTATACGGTCAGATCCACTGTCGCAATGCTTTTGGAGGATGTGATGTATAACCTCGTAAAGCAGATCGCGATAGTTCTCAAATATAATAAGGAATGTGCCGCCGCGTCCGGGGAGAAGGTACGGGAAGAGGCAGAGCGCATAGCGGTAAGCTTCTTTAAAACCATTCCGCGGATACGCGCTTATATCGAGACGGACGCGCAGGCAAGCTTTGACGGCGACCCTGCGGCATATAACAAAGAAGAGATCGTAGTAACATATCCCGGGTTTTATGCGGTTGTCGTAAACCGAATCGCGCATGAGCTGTTCAAGCTCGGTGTGCCGCTGATACCGCGGATAATGACTGAGCACGCGCACAGTCTTACCGGTATAGATATCCATCCGGGCGCTACGATAGGAAGGTATTTCTGTATCGATCACGGCACCGGCATAGTCATTGGTGAGACAACAAAGATAGGCGATTATGTAAAGATATATCAGGGTGTCACGCTCGGCGCGCTCTCAACGCGCGGCGGACAGCTGCTGAAAAACAAAAAGCGTCATCCGACTATAGAGGATAACGTAACAATTTATTCGGGTGCGTCTATTCTCGGCGGTGAAACTGTTATCGGACGCAATGTTGTTATAGGCGGTAACGCCTTTATAACGAGATCCGTCCATGAGGGAACAAAGGTCAGCGTGAAAAATCTGGAGCTGAGCTATAGCGAGGGGAATACAAAGCCGGTCGGCGATAAAACAGAGGATACAAGCTGGTTTTATATTATATAGAACGAATAAATCTCAGTTTATCGGGTTGTCAACTCCCCCTATAAATACAGAAAGCAATCCGTCATCATCTGTCTTTAATTTAATAAAAAATTTTAATGAAAAGGAACTCACTATACTATCTGAACTCCTTAAAACATATAACAGAGTAAAATGAGCGTAAAATGAGCGCCAAAACAATATGTATTTATCGTTGACAATCGTGACACGATATAGTATAATAATATTGCGAGGTGATATTATGAATTTTTATTCTGTAAGAGATATGAGAACAACTCCGAAAAGAATATGGGAAAATCTTTCCGCTGACGGTGAAGTGGTAATAACAAACAACGGAAAACCGACCGCACTGATGATAGATATATCAGACGGCAGCTTTGAAACTACACTAAAAGCGGTCAAGCAGGCAAAAGCAATGATCGCATTCAATTCAATGCGGCAAAAGGCAGCATCAAACGGCTATATGTCAGACGATGATATAGAAGCGGAGATCGCCGCAGCGCGCAGAGGAGATCGATAATGCTTGTAGTGATAGATACCAATATCATAGTATCCGCTCTTTGGTCAAAAAACGGTGCTCCGGCTCAGATCCTGAGCTTAGTGATAAATGGTCGTCTTATCCCGTGCTATGACCATAGGATCATAAATGAATACAGGGATGTATTGAAAAGACCAAAATTCAAATTTTCCGAAAGTGAGATAAGCTTTTTACTTGACTGGATAACAGATAACGGATATTCAGTTGTTGCAGATCCTATAGATATAGAATTTATTGACGAGGATGATAAAAAATTTTTTGAGGTCGCTAAATTCTGCGGGGCAAAGCTTATAACCGGCAATATAAAACACTTTCCGGAGGACGAAGCAGTTATTACCGTTTCAGAATTTTTTGAAAAATATTATAAATAAAATGGGGCTGTATCAAAACCAATCATTACCATGATGGTTTTGATACACCCTTTTTTATCTATTAAGAAATTAGTACCGATAAGTACTAATTTCTTAATAGCAAAAAAGTCTACCTATTGTAGTGGAGCGTTAGCGGAACGACCGTCCCGATAGGGACTTTTTTACTTTATAAGAAATTGCTCGTTTGGCGGGGTTCGGGGCGGCAGCCACGAGCAGGCGCGGGCGCAGCCCGCACCCACATTCCCCCTCAAGATTGAGGGGGCAGGGGGAGTTGATATGCCGTCAGGCATTATTTTTATACAAAAAAACAGAAACAGCCTCTTTACAGAAAGCTGTTTCTGGTGTAAAATATAAATATGAAAAACAAAATTGTTAAAAAAAGCCGTTTAAAATAATTCTTGACAGAGGGATTATATTATGATAGAATTACAATGCATATCTATGCAAAAAAATTATAAGAAAAGAGGAATTTTTAAAATGAAGAAGTTTTTTGCGCTTATTGCTGCCGGTATGATGGCGGTTACAATGACGGGCTGCGGCGGCAGTACTGCACCCGCTACAACAGATAAAGCCACAGATAAGACGGCGAATCTGGTAGAACTGGAGGATATGGTTGCATCAGGCAAGATGACTATAGGCTATACGCTTATCAACCCGCTGAACTATTTTGATAGCCAGACGAATGAGCTTGTAGGCTTTGAGACAGAGTTCGCTAAGGCTGTATGCGAGAAGCTCGGCGTAGAGGCTGTATTCCAAGAGATCGACTGGGATTCAAAAGAGATCGAGCTTAACTCAAAGAACATAGATTGTATCTGGAACGGCATGACTATCACACCGGAGCGCGAGGAGACGATGTCTATATCTGTTCCGTACATGGAGAACAGACAGGTTATAATCGTTAAGGCTGAAAATGCGGACAAGTATAGAGAGAGCTTTGACGGTGCAAACGTAGTTGCGGAGCAGGGCTCTGCAGGTGAAGAGCTTGTGCAGGGTGATGAAAGCTTTGCATCTGCTAAATATACGGCAGTTGCTTCACAGGCAACAGCGCTTATGGAAGTATCGTCGGGCACAGCAGATGTGGCGGTTATTGACTACACGATGGCAGGCGGCTCAGTTGGCGAGGGCACAGACTATGCAGATCTTGTGTTTGTAGACAAGGGCTATGAATCAGAGAGCTATGGCATAGCGTTCAGAAAGGGCTCAGACGTTACCAATAAGGTAAACGAGATAATCTCGGAGCTTGCCGCTGACGGCACGATCGGCAAAATTGCTGAAAAGTACGGTCTTTCGGATCTTATACTCGTAAAGTAATATATAATGGGAAGCTTATTCGAATATTTCAGTGCGTTCGGACCGAATGCCGCTCGCTGGGCATCGCTCTTTGAGGGCTTCGGTCAGAACCTGCTGTTATTTTTTGTGACATTGATAACGGCTATACCGATCGGACTTGTGATCACATATTGCTCAATGTCGAGATTCAAGCCGCTTATGCTGCTCTCGCGCACCTTCGTATGGATAATCCGCGGCACGCCGCTCATGCTGCAGCTGTTTGTGGTGTGGTTCGTGCCGGGGCTTCTGTTTGACGTGCACATGAAGTCGCGCATGACCGCGGCAATGATCGCGTTTTCGATAAACTATGCCGCGTATTTCTCTGAGATATACCGCGGCGGAATAGAGAGCATACCCAAGGGTCAGTATGAGGCGGGTCAGGTGCTTGGCATGACAAAGGCACAGGTGTTTTTCCGTGTCGTGCTGATGCAGGTAATAAAGCGGATAACAGCGCCTATGGGAAACGAGTTTATGACGCTTGTAAAGGATACATCGCTTGCGCGTACCATTGCGGTAGCGGAGATACTCATGAGCGCGGAACGGTTTACGAAGCAGGGAGTTATATGGCCGCTGTTTGCTACTGCGCTGTTCTTCCTTGCAATGTGCGGTCTGCTTACACTTCTTTTGAACCATATAGAAAAGAAGCTTAGCTATTATAATGTATAGGGGGCGGAGACATGGCTATACTGGAGGTTAAAAATATTTACAAAAGCTTTGGCGATGTCGAGGTCCTGAAGGGAATAAGCTTTTCAATGGAGCGGGGCGAGATAATCGCTGTGCTTGGCTCATCCGGAAGCGGCAAAACAACGCTTCTGAGGTGCATAAACTTTCTTGAAAGAGCAACCAAGGGAGAAATATATGTAGACGGTAACTGCATCTTTGATGCGGAGGAGGGAAGGGTCTCGACGGCTGAGATGAGAGCGCGCCAGCTTAATTTCGGACTGGTTTTCCAGTCGTTCAATCTCTTCCCGCAATACACCGCGCTTGAAAATCTTACTCTTGCGGCGCGGCTTCAGGCAAAGGAAAAGCCTGATTTTAAAAAAAATAAAAAGTTGATATTAAAAAACATCAACGAGAGAGCGGCATTCCTGCTCGGCAAGATGGGGCTTGAGGATAAGCTTGACGCATATCCGTGCGAGCTCTCAGGCGGTCAGCAGCAGCGCGTATCTATCGCGCGGGCGCTGATGCTCTCTCCAAAGATCCTTTTCTTTGATGAACCCACCTCGGCGCTTGACCCTGAGATCACTCAGGAGATACTCAAGATAATAAAAAGGCTTGCCGCCCGGCATGTTACGATGATAATCGTTACGCACGAGATAGAGTTTGCGCGAAATGTCGCGGACAGGATAATATTCATGAATGACGGTATAGTGATTGAGGACGGAACGCCGGAGGATGTAATAAACAATCCGAAGAACGAGCGCACCCGCGCGTTTCTGTCAAAGATGATGGATTGACAGCTTATTTACTTTATAAGAAATTGCTCGTTTAGTGGCTTTAGATGAAATCTATCTCTGCCGTACCCCAACCCGACCTTCAAGCAAAGCTTGAAAAGCCCACCCTGCCCCAAGGCAGGGACAGCAGAGCATCGCCGCAAGCATCTGTTTCATAAACTGAATTTTATCGGACTGATAGGGGTGCAAGGGGGAACAACAGTTCCCCCTGCAACTACTTACTTCTTCCCCCCAAGAATGGGGGGTCAGGGGGGTTGATATGCCGCCAGGCATTTATTTATATCATCATGATAAGCTTTACCGCGAGTGCCGCGATACAGGCTGCGGCGGCTACTGTCATAAGACTCTTGTTCTTAAATGCCAGTACCGCGCCGACGAGCATTCCTATGATGCCTGAAATCATATCTCCTGTTGAATAGATGATGGTGGGAAATGTCATGGAGCCGAGCACCGCATAAGGCATATAAAAGAGAAACGATTTTATAAATCGGTTCTCTATTTTTTTTCGGAAAATGAGCAGCGGCACAGTGCGTACAAGATATGTAACGCCCGCCATTACAATGAGATATGTAAAAAACAGTTTATTATCCATCATTTGTTCTCCTTTGAAAAGAGCAATGCTCCGACGGTAGACGCGGCAATCGAGGCAATGATTATAGTAAATCCGGATGAGATCACGCCTTTTAGCGGTGTATAGTATCGGATACAGCTAAGCGCAGCAGAAATGAGTATGACTGCCGCAACCTTGATATCCACGCGCACCGGCGGAATTATGATGGCAAGGAACATTGCATACAGCGCAATGCCTAAGGCGTCAACAACAAAGGAGGGCAGGATGCTGCCGAGCACCGCGCCCATAAGCGTGCCGAGCGTCCAGCCGATAAACGGCGTTATGATGAGCCCTGTCATGTAGCGTCTGCCCAGAGTTTCGTGCTGTCCGACGGCAAGCGCGAATATCTCATCTGTGATGCCGAAGCCGATACCGAGTCTTGCCGGAACAGTCATGCTCTCGTCGGCTTTTTGCGACACGGCAATGGACATCAGCGAATACCTGAGATTTATAATAAACTGCGCCAGTGCCATCTCTGCCATGCTTCCGGAGGCAAGCATGATATCAAGACCGGCAAGCTGTCCCGCGCTTGTGAGATTTGCCGCGGAGATAAGCACCGCCTGCCATACTTTCAGTCCGCCCGCCACTGCCATCAGTCCGAACGTAAAGCTTACCGAATGATATCCGAGCGCTATCGGGATACCATCCTTCATTCCCTGTTTTATCGTCATAGTTTCGTCCCTTGTCTTACCATAAATTCGCGTCCGTATCAAAACTAATTACGCTCAGCAACCGTGCTTTTAGTCGATTACTGAGCGTAATTCTTCTGTATGCTTATATAATGAGATAAATTCCGGCTTATTATTATTGAGCCCCGTATTATCTCTTAGTTCTTAAATACTCTTAGTGATATCACTTCATCAAGCGAACGGAGCGCGTTCTCCATTTCCTCTGTGATATCGTGATCTGTGTTGATGATCGTATACGCGTAATCTCCGCGCGATTTGTTCATCATATCTGAAATATTAACTGATTTCAGAATATCGGTGTATCTTGCTATCACGTTAGGAACATTCTTGTGTATTACCGTTACGCGGCTGTGCTTGTCGTTTGGAAGAACACAGTTCGGGAAGTTTACCGAATTAACTATATTTCCGTTTTCAAGATATTCCTTTATCTCGTCCGCTGCCATTCTTGCGCAGTTGTCCTCGCTCTCCTCGGTTGATGCGCCAAGATGCGGGATAGCGATTATTCCCTGTGTGTTCACTGTCTCCGCGTCCGGGAAGTCAACAACATACTTCTTTACCTTGCCTGATGCGAGAGCTGCCTTAACAGCATCGTTATTTACGAGTCCGCCGCGCGCAAAGTTCAGTATCACTACGCCGTCCTTCATCAGCTCTATCGCTTCCGCGTCTATAGTATCGCGAGTGGAATCCATGAGCGGAACATGGACTGTAATGAAATCCGAGACTTCAAATATCTGCTTAACGTCTGCTGCGACTTTAACATGACGATCAAGGCGGAGCGCGTTATTAATGTTCAGATACGGGTCATAGCCCACAACGTCCATGCCAAGCTTTATAGCTGCGTTTGCAACAAGGATACCGATAGCACCAAGACCTATAACTCCGAGAGTCTTGCCCTTTATCTCATGACCGGCAAAGTTGGACTTGCCCTTTTCTACCTGCTTGCCTATATCATCGCCTGTAAGTGTCTTTGTCCACTCCGCGCCGCCGATTATGTCGCGGGATGCAAGGAGCAAGCCTGCAAGCACAAGCTCCTTTACCGCGTTAGCGTTAGCGCCGGGTGTATTGAATACCACGATGCCGCGCTCTGTGCACTTATCGATCGGGATATTGTTAACGCCTGCGCCTGCGCGGGCAACTGCCTTTAGTGACTTGGGCAGCTCCATGTCATGCATCTTGAAGCTTCTTAGGATTATGCCGTCAACATCAGCCGCAGCGTCGGATGTTATATTGTAGTTGTCACCGAGGCGGTCAAGTCCGCATTCGGCTATTTTGTTCAATGTAAGAATGTTATACATTACGCGTTCTCCTCCTCAAACTTCTTCATGAACGCTACGAGCGCTTCTACACCCTCTACCGGCATTGCGTTGTAGATCGAGGCTCTCATGCCGCCTACTGTTCTGTGTCCTTTCAGGTTTACAAGACCTGCTGCCGTTGCTTCCTTTACAAACTTAGCGTCAAGCTCCTCATTACCCGTAACGAACGGTACGTTCATAAGCGATCTGTCCTCAGGAACTACTGTGCCCTTGAATAGCTTGGACGAGTCAAGGAAATCATAGAGTATCTTTGCCTTTGCCTCGTTTATCTTCTGAAGCTCTGCTATGCCGCCCTTGCTCTATATCCATTCAAGCACGAGCTTGAAGATGTATATCGCATAAGTCGGGGGAGTGTTATAAAGCGAATCATTATCCGCGTGTGTCTTATATGTGAGCATTGTCGGTGTGCCCTCCTGCGGCTCGCCGATAAGATCCTCGCGAGCTATAACGAGAACAACTCCCGCTGGACCGAGGTTCTTCTGAGCGCCTGCAAAGAGGATACCGAATTTTGATACATCAATTACCTCGCTCATTGCGTTTGAAGAAATGTCCGCAACAAGCACAGCGTCCGTCTTAGGAAGCTCTGTGTAGCGTGTTCCGTAAATAGTGTTATTATAGCATATATAGCAGTAATCGACTTCATCAGCCGGTGAGAACTCGGATGCCTCGGGCTTGGGGATGTATGAGAATGTCTTGTCTGCCGATGAGGCTATGCGGTTTACCTTAACGTATTTTTCCGCTTCCTGAGCAGCCTTCTTTGCCCATTGACCTGTTATGAGGTAGTCGGCAGCCTTGCACTTGGTGCCAAGATTCATCGGAACCATCGCAAACTGTGTAGAGCCGCCTCCCTGCACGAACATTACCTTGTAGTTATCAGGAACATTCATAAGCTCTCTTACGAGTCTTTCTGTCTCCTTGATTATATCGTCATATACCTTTGAACGGTGGCTCATCTCCATAACGGACATACCCGCACCCGGATATTCCACCATTTCCTCCTGTGCCTTTTTAAGAACTTCTTCCGGCAGCATTGAAGGACCTGCCGAGAAATTGTATACTCTGCTCATTATATATCTCCTTTCGCTGATTAAACAATCAAAGTATATTATACACCTCATGCCTTGGATAAGTCAAGAGGTTTCGGACTATTTTGGCATAGATTATTTAACAGATTATTTGATAAAAAATGTGGTTTTTGTGTGAAAAATTGACTAATCTAAAGCTTTATCGGCGATATTCCTGTGTGGTCTTTAACTCCCAAAGCTCATTTTGCGATGTATCTATGTTTTGCTTGACAAAAAAATACATGAATGGTATAATTCTTGCGTACAGAAGGCAAGGAGAGTACAAAACACGTATTTGAGGTGAATGGAGCCGTGTCTAAAAAGATAATAAAAGCCGCATTTTGCGCTATCGGGCTGGCAGGGATATGTCTCATGACGGTCATTATGAGCTGCCCGCTTCTTCGTGAGGGACGATTTGAAGGCGTTTCGGCGGCGGGAATAATATTATATTTTATTTTTGGTATCTTTATGTTTATGGCAGCTGTTGTTTACAGCGAAGGCCTCTTCGGACTGTCATCAAGGCACAGGGCCGCGCTCTATATATTTACGGTTTTGGCTACAGCCCTTATGATAAGCATCAGCACATATCAGCCCTGCAATGACTCAAATGAGCTGCACACAATGCTCTACAGAGCGCTGAATAATATACCGGCGGACAGAACGGATATTTACAGGAAAACGTATCTGGGCTTTTATTCTTCAAATAAGCTGACGTATATGATATATCTGGTATTCGTAAGATTGTTCAGTGATGTGAAAACGGGTGTGAGAGTTCTTAACGGTATATGTGTTTATGCCGCTGTATTTTGTGTTTGCCGCGCCGTGAAAAATCTGTTCGGAGAAAGGGCGCAGACAGCGGCGCTTCTGCTTATGCCGTTTCTTGCGCCTGTGATGATCATGTCAGGCCCGTACATATATCCCATATCCGTTATGCTGTCATCCTTATGCATCATGCTTATCTCGGAGAAAAAGCTTGTATCGCGGGTGCTGTTTCTTCCGGCGGCGGGAATGCTTTATTCCTTGCGGCTTTCAGCCTTTGTGCCGGTAATGGTGTTTGCTGTGTTCATTCTTATTGAGAATATAAAAAGCTTTAAGCAGTTCATAAAAAAAGCAGTCTGTATTCTTGTGATCGCCGCGACCGCTATCTCTGTAAAGGGCGGTATAGCGCTTCTGATGTATAAAACAGGCGCTCATACCTATCCGGGACTTGAGGACGGAGCGGCATTGTGGACATTGGAGGTCGGAACAAGACCGAACGATAATTATTTGGCGGGGCTGTGCTCTTATTCGCCCGGAACGCTTTCAGAGGATGTTGGCTCGGATGAGATCGCGCAGGATATAAACGCTCTTTGGAAGCTATATGTAAAAAATGATCCGTCTGATGCCGCCGCGATCAGAGCGGCAAAGAAGGAGCTTGCCGGAAAGCTTGTTTTGAGATATACAGAGACGTTAAAGGATCCCGTACTGTTCTTTTCCTTTATGAAACATAAGCTTATAAACTTTTACGGTAACGTGTATCAACCGTATTATAAGCGAACCTCGATAATGGAAGGATCATTCGGTAAAAGCTTTTACAAAAATGTTGCATTCAGGGACTTCCTATATGAGAACATGATATATTTTCTGTTTTTCGTCTCGCTTTTTGTCACGCCGTGGATATTGAAAAGAAGGCAGGTCTATGCCGTGATAGCAGTGCTGGCGCAAAGCGCTGTATTTCTGATGCTTACAGAGGTTTCAAAAAAGTATATGTTTGACTTTCTGCCTGAAATGTTGATCGTAATAATATGCGCGGTATCGGGCTTGGGCTGCGTTTTGAGCGGAATAAAAAAGGAATATCTGTACGCGGTAAGAGGTATTGTTGCGCTCGTAACGGCGGCCTCTGTCATTATTGTGGATAAGTCAGCAACGATGATAAACTTTAAAAATTCAAAATACTCTGTCCGTGATATGGGTGAGTCGTATGTTATTACGTTTTATCTTGAGGAAAAGTACGGAGATGAGGATTGCTATATTACAGACTCCGGAGGCAGGGTGTTCAATATAAAGAACCGGTCCGCATTCAGTTTAAGCTGCCCGAAGGAGGAGGTCAACGCGTTTTTTGTTGAGAAGCCCGGTAAAAGCGCGGAATACATTTCCGCTCAGGTGATCCCGTAGGATTCGCTGTAGGATACGGAACAAAAGGCGGTTATCATATAATTATTTAACAGATAATTATGCAAAAGATATGTATTTTGTGTGAATTTTTCATTAATAATGATAATTTTTGAAAAAATGAATTGCTTTTTTATAATGCGTGTGATATAATGGAACGGATTTTGAGACAAACGCTGCGGCAGCGGCTGAGATAATTAAGGAGGAAATAACACATGGCTGTTAAGTGTGAACAGGTAGAGAAGAATTTATCCAAGCTTACCTTTGAAGTCAGCGCGGAGGAGTTTAATAAGGCGGTCGACAGAGCATACAACAAGGAAAAGGGCAAGTTTGCCGTTCCGGGTTTCAGAAAGGGTAAGGCGCCCAAAAATATAGTATACAAGATGTACGGCAAGACAATGTTCTATGATGATGCGCTGAACGATCTGCTTCCGGCAGCGTATGAAGCGGCTCTTAAGGAGAGCGGTCTTGACGTTGTGGCTCGTCCCGAATTTGATGTTGAGGAGATAAAGGAAGGCGAGCCGGTGGTTTATACAGCGCTCGTAACCACGCGTCCGGAGGTAAAATTAGGTGAATATAAGGGTATAAAAGTACCAAAGGTTGACTATACTGTATCCGATGAGGAAGTTGAAAAGGACATAGAGGCTACGCGTCAGAAGAACGCGAGAATGGTAAGCATAGACGACCGCGCCGCTGAAAAGGGCGATACGGTGGTTATCGACTTTGAGGGCTTTGTTGACGGAGTTGCGTTTGAAGGCGGCAAGGGCGAGGACTACGAGCTTGAGCTTGGCTCCGACACGTTTATTCCGGGCTTTGAGGATCAGCTCATAGGCGCGAATGTGGATGATCTTGTCGATGTAAACGTTACCTTCCCGGAGGAGTATCACAGCGACGAGCTTAAGGGCAAGGATGCGCTCTTTAAGGTAAAGGTAAACGAGATAAAGGTTCGCGAGCTTCCGGATGTTGATGATGATTTTGCAAGCGAGGTAAGTGATTTCGATACGCTTAGAGAGTATAAGGAAGACGTAAGAAAGCAGCTTGAAGAGAAGGCAAAGGAAAAGGCAGAGGCAGAGATACAGAATGCTGTTGTCGATAAGGCCGTTCTGAATGCGGAATTTGATGTTCCCGACGCTATGGTAGAGCAGCAGATAACGAATATGATAAACGATTTCGGTCAGAGAATGGCTTATCAGGGTATGAATATCGATATGTATCTTGAGTACACCGGTCAGACGATGGAGCAGATGCGCGAGGAGTACCGCGAGGGTGCAGTCAAGCAGGTCAATGCCGGTCTTGTTATAGACGCTATAGCAAAGGCGGAGGGTATCGAGCCGAGCCCCGAGGAGCTGGAGCTTCATCTTGTAGATATGTCCAAGAGGTATAACATGGAGCTGGATGAGATGAAGAAGCTTATCTCTGATGATGAGATGGAAGGCATTAAGAGACAGCTTGCGTTCGAGAAGACAATACAGATGCTTGCAAACAACGCGGTTGTTGAGTGATCTTTGATGAAAGTGTTTTTCATGCCGATGGAGGCCTCCATCGGCATGAATTGAATTTAAGGTATTGCGCTGAAAATATACGGCAGCGCAGTTTCCCCAAGCGGTTTTGTGAAGGGGATAATGGTAATGAATATAGAAGGGAGAAATAAAATATGGCAACAATGCCCTATGTAATCGAACAGAATAACCGCGGTGAGCGGAGTTATGATATTTACTCGCGTCTTCTGGAGGACAGAATAATCTTTTTGGGCGAGGATGTTAATTCGACAACGGCATCGCTTATAGTGGCGCAGATGCTTTTCCTGGAAGCGAAGGATCCGGATAAGGATATACAGCTTTATATAAACAGTCCCGGAGGCTCGATCTCGGCGGGAATGGCTATTTTTGATACGATGAACTATATCCGCTGTGATGTTTCTACGATCTGTATCGGCATGGCAGCGTCAATGGGCGCGTTTCTTCTTGCGGCAGGCGCAAAGGGAAAGCGCTATGCTCTGCCAAGCTCAGAGATAATGATCCATCAGCCGCTGATCTCCGGCGGCGGTCTCAGCGGACAGACAACCGATATAAAGATATACACGGATCATCTTGTTCAGACAAAGGAAAAGATGAACAGGATCCTTGCTGAGCGTACCGGCAAGACATACGAGGAGGTCTGCGCGGATACAGAGCGTGATAACTTTATGACCGCGGAGGAAGCTAAGGCTTACGGGTTAGTAGACGAAGTGATAATTTCAGCAAACGAGAGGAAATCAGCAAACGAGAGGAAATAAGTCCTATGGCTAACAACAACAATTACGAGCCGTTCTGCTCCTTTTGCGGGCGGCCGGAATCGGCGGCGGGACCGTTGCTGCGCGGGCACAACGCCGCAATATGCGCATACTGCGTAGAGCAGTGCCATGATCTGCTTGAGGATCCGGATGAGGCGGGGGAGTTCGTTCTTGAAGGAACTCTGCCGACTCCGCGGGAGATAAAGGCGTTTTTAGACGAATATATAATCGGTCAGGACAAGGCGAAAAAGCTGCTTTCCGTAGCGGTATATAACCACTACAAGCGTATCCGGCATGAAAATGAATCGAACGGGGTCGAGCTGCAGAAGAGTAATATTCTTATGATAGGACCCACGGGCAGCGGTAAAACGTTCATGGTCCAGAATCTTGCGAGAATACTGAATGTGCCTTTTGCCATTGCGGATGCAACATCTCTTACTGAGGCGGGCTATGTCGGCGAGGACGTTGAGAATATTCTGCTAAAGATAATCCAGGCGGCAGATTATGATGTTACCGCGGCTGAACACGGAATAATCTATATTGACGAGATAGACAAGATCGCGAAGAAGAGCGAGAACGTATCGATCACCCGCGATGTAAGCGGTGAGGGTGTTCAGCAGGCTCTTTTAAAGCTTCTTGAGGGCACTGTAGCGTCAGTACCGCCGCAGGGCGGACGCAAGCACCCGCATCAGGAAATGATAACGATAGACACTACGAATATCCTTTTTATATGCGGCGGCGCGTTTGACGGAATACACAAGATAGTCAAGGAAAGAACAGGTAAACAATCACTGGGCTTTGGTGCGGAGATAGAGAGTAAAAAGGAGCTGGATGTTACCGAGCTTATAAGTCAGATAACTCCGCAGGACCTCTTGAAATTCGGGCTGATACCTGAATTTATAGGCAGACTTCCGGTGTTTGCCGCGCTGGAAAAGCTTGATAAAAAGGCGCTTGTCACTATTCTTACGGAACCTAAAAACGCCCTCATAAAGCAGTATAAGACACTCCTTGGCTTTGATGATGTAGAGCTGGAATTTATGCCGGAGGCAGTGGAGGCTATCGCCGAGAGGGCTATAGAGCTTAATACCGGTGCGCGCGGTCTGAGATCGATAATCGAGGAGTGCATGATGGATGTCATGTTTGACACTCCGTCTGAGGACGATATAGAGAAGGTCGTGATAACCGCCGATTGTATCAAAAACGGGGCAAGACCGGCGGTGTATCGTAAGACAAAAGAATCACTCACCGAGAAGCTTGCCTTCCCTGAGCTTGAGAAAAAAGCGAAGAAAGCGAAGTAAGTAAGATAAGTAAGATAAGTAAGGTAAGTAAGATAAGTAGGATAAGTAGGAAAGGGGACTTTGATTGATGTTTGTTTCAAAAAATCTGTCGGTAAACGGCGAGAACCATTTGATGATCGGTAAGAATGACGCGGTCGGTCTTGCAAAGAAGTTCGGCACTCCGCTATATGTTATGGATGAGGAGATAATACGCGAAAACTGCCGAGTGTACAAGGAAGCTATAGACAAATACTATGACGGCAACGGACTTGTGCTTTATGCAAACAAGGCATTTTGTACAGCATGGACATTCAGGCTTACGGCAGAGGAGGGACTCGGCGCGGACGTTGTATCGGGCGGTGAGATATATACTGCTAAAAAGGCGGGATTCCCGATGGAAAAGGTTTACTTCCATGGCAACAACAAGACGCGCGACGAGCTTGTTATGGCGGTAGAGAGCGGTGTCGGAACAGTGATAGTCGATAACCGTTATGAGCTTGATGTGCTGAACGATATAGCGCGTGAGCGCGGAGTTAAGCAGAAGATAATGTTTCGTATAAAGCCGGGTATAGACGCGCATACTCACGATTTTATCCGAACGGGACAGATAGATTCAAAGTTTGGCGTTGCGCTTGAAAACGGCGAAGCGCTCGAGATATATGAGATCGCGTCGAAGATGGAAAATGTGATACCTGACGGACTGCATTGTCACATAGCATCGCAGGTGTTTGAGGTAGAACCGTTCTGCGAGGCGGCGCGTGTGATGATGGAATTTGCCGCGGAGCTTAAGGATAAATTCGCAATAGAGATAAATGAGCTTAATCTCGGCGGCGGATTCGGAACGCGTTATGTGCCTGAGGATGACCCGATCCCGTACGATGAATACATAAAGGCGGTGTCCGAGGTAGTTAAGGAAACGGCGGCACAGCGCGGTATCAAGATGCCGTTCATGTTGATGGAGCCGGGACGTTCGATTGTGGCGAATGCCGGCGTTACGCTTTATACCGTTGGCGGTGTAAAGGATATAAAGAACATACGCAAATATGTTTCCGTTGACGGAGGCATGGGCGATAACCCCAGATATATCCTCTATCAGGCGAAGTATAGCTCGGTTGTGGCAAATCGCGCGGGTGACGCGGCGACAGATAAGGTGACGATAGCCGGTAAATGCTGCGAGAGCGGCGATCTTATTGCGGAGGATATTATGCTTGCTCAGACAAAGCCGGGCGACATCCTTGCGGTGCTCACGACCGGCGCGTATAATTATTCCATGGCATCTAATTACAACCGCATCCCGCGTCCGGCAGTTGTTGCTGTAAACGGCGGTGAGGCTAAGGTCGTTGTAAGGCGCGAGACCTACGAGGATATCATAAGAAACGATGTGTTTTAAAAAAACACTGCCATGCCCTCAGATCAAGGGACATGGCAGTATTTTTATTTATTTTATAAGAAATTGCTCGTTTAGTGGCTTTAGATGAAATCTATCTCTGCCGTACCCCAACCCGACCTTTTCAAGCAAAGCTTGAAAAGCCTACCTGGGATGCCAATCCGAGCAGGTCTCGGAGAGACCGACCAGGGCTGCCCCAAGGCAGGGACAGCAGAGCATCGCCGCAAGCATCTGTTACATAAACTGAATTTTATCGGACTGATAGGGGTGCAGGGGGAACGCAGTTCCCCCTGTACCGATACTTGACCCCCTCTTGAGGGGGTCGGCGCGATAGCGCCGGGGGGAGTTGACAACCCGATAAACTGAAATTTATCTTCCGATTCCGGCAGCGCCGATTTGCTGCGCGTTCAGTCAAAGCCATAGCAAAGCTTATGGGAGGTTTGGGGGAGTGTGTCTCGCGAATGCGCATTTGTCTTTTAGGTACAGCGGACATA
>JAFRDB010000087.1 GCA_017404065.1 Clostridia bacterium | reverse complement strand
CTCAGTCACGCCTGTCGGCGCGACAGCTCCCTCATAGAGGGAGCCAAGTGTATCGGGCTACCACACACATTCTTGCCTCCCTCTTGAGGGAGGTGGCAGCCCGTAAGGGCTGACGGAGGGAGTCCGATAAACTGAAATTTATACGATCAACAACTTTCATATCCATTCAAAAGCCTTGCAATAACTCAGGCATTCGGTTGATATTATCACGGTAATATGATATACTGTGATCAATAAACCTGCTTTAGGGAGGTGATCTTTATCAAAGAATTAGATACTTTTCTCATAAACAACAAAAAATTCGGCATAATTTACCGTCCGGATCTGGCAAAATGCGAATTGCATACACATTCATTTATAGAAATAGCCTATACTCTGTCCGGGAACGCCATCCATACGCTTAACGGTAAATCGGAGCTGGTTAAAGAAAACGACTATGTGGTAATTGAACCGGGTAGCAATCATCAATACACGAAAATCGGCACAGAACCTCTTGCAGTAATGAACTGCGTCTTCACCGCCAATTTTCCCTACCCTTGCGCTAAGGTCAACTCGTTTTATGAATGCTTGCAAAATCCATCGCTAAACATCAACACACACAAGATCAAGCCGGAACAGGTCAGCCGTATATATCATGACACCACAGGAGCAATAAGACAGCTTTTCCTTCTGCTCAATGACGAATATAAAAGCAAGAGTTACAAATACATGCTTGTTTCAAGAAAGCTGCTGAATGTAATCGTTTTACTTACAGCAAGAACGTTGGATACAGGTCCCGTAACAGGCAACTTTATTTCAGAAACAATAAAGGATTATGTTGCTGTTCACTTCGCGGAGCATAGTGTATTGCAGACTATAGGCGCTCAGCTCAATTACAGTGTTCCTTATCTGAGTAAAAAATTCAAGGTCGAGACCGGTGAATCCTTTAAATCATATCAGCAAAGAACACGAATAAACGAAGCAGCGCTTATGCTCATACACACAACCAGAACAGTTGATGAGATATCAAGCCTTGTCGGATATGAAGATGTAAAATATTTCATAAAAGTATTTATAAAAAGCAAGGGTGTTTCACCCTCCAAATTCAAAAGGCTCTATGGCTCATCACTTATACAGGCATAAATCAAATATGGGGATGTAAAACCTTTGTTTTACATCCCCAATTTTTGTTGCGCACCTATCTGAACAGGGAGCGTGCTGATGGAATTATACGGTAAATTTCAGTTTATCAGACTCCCTCCGTCAGCCCTTACGGGCTGCCACCTCCCTCAAGAGGGAGGCGAGAATTGCGGTGAGGCTCTGCTGTCCCTGCCTTGGGGCAGGGTGCCGAGCTTGCGAGGCGGGTTGGGGGCTACGGTAGCCACAGATTATGTTTAAAACCACTAATTTATCTTATTTTTTAGCGTCGTTAACCCCAATCCGTCACGGCTCCTATCGTCGCCGCGCCACCCTGCCCCAAGGCAGGGACAGCAGAGCCTCACCGCAAACATCATCCCGATAAACTGAAATTTATCGACCAATCCCGTCCGCGCTGATTTGCTGCGCGTTCAGTTAAAGTCATCGCAAAGCTTATGGGATGTCAGGGGGTTCGGGGGACGGTAGTCCCCCGAAAATCAATATTCCTTTATTACTACCCTATCCAGTAAGCCCGATGGCAGTCTTTCCTCACTGTACTTATTTGCCAAGGTGTTTGTGACATCGATCCTGAGGCTGTTTTTGCCCTGCTTAGCATAGTCAGTGATATCCAAGACATAAGGCGCCCACAGCCGATATCCGACAAAATTATCATTCAGATATACCTCCGCCTGTTCCGCCACCGAACCCATGTCAAGGACAAGCTTATTTATATCATTTTGATCCAGCTCGAATTCGGAGCTGTAGGATACAGTACCGCAAAAATCCTTTAGCTTTTCATTTTCGGTCCATGAGCCGAGCATTGCTTTTTCAGAGCCTATATACCAATTATTCAGCTCGATCTCTCTTTTCGGCTCGCCATATCTCTCAACAAAATGTATCACTGTTTTCTGTGACGGGTCTTTGCCTGCGCATATAATGAGGCTCTCACGTCTGCCGAGGCAGCAGGAATTATCATTTAATTCAAGCTCCACGCCTCTCCATGGGTCGAATGCAGAAACCGCCATGTCAGCTAAAAAGCTGATATCGCCCTTGACCGGCTCTTCTCCCTCGTTAACAAGTATATAAAAATGCTCATCGTTTTTGATAATATGGCTTACGCGTAATCCCTTGCAGGCAGGAGTGATAACAAGATCTCTATTAAGATGCATTAATACCTCTTCAAAGGATGAAACTGTGATCATGCTCTTATTATGTATTTCACCCATCGGATCAAAGGCTATGACCGTTACGCCGTTTTCGGCAAGCGCCTCGATCTCCTTATCGATAAGCGATATATCCTCTATTAAAAGCGCTCCGTAGCGCTGTGACGCTATCCTTATCTTCCCATTATCTATACGGCAGCTTCCGTCCTTTATAAGCTCCTTCTCAAGATAATTAAACTCTATCTGATTTTCATACAGCGGTCTTGTTATGTCAAACGGCAAATAATCAGCGCTGCAAAGCACGGCAGTATCCGCTGTATTTACCGAGTCTGTCATCATATAACTCATTCTCTTCATATAATCGGAAAACGATTTATAATATTTCCACCAAATATTATTTATACCTACATCGGGCGGTCTTTCCCCGAACCGTCTTTCTCCGTCAAGAGAATAGAAAAACGCGTGCGGCACGAGCATATTAACACCGCGTATGAAAAGCCAGTCCATTGTCCATTTCATATCATCGGCATTAAACGCCCAATCAATTGAATCCCTTCCTCCGCAGGCAAAGCATTCGTTAAGATTTCTTCTTCTCCCTCTGTGACGCGCCGAATCGGAGGAGCATTTTGCCTGAGTTGAATCGACACCTAAGAGAGCTTTGTCATCCTCCGGCGCAACACGCCTGAACACAAGATCCTGACCCGGAATGTGGAAATATTTAAGAAGCCCTATATCTGCGGATTTGCCCGGGTGTCCCACTAATGCAATATCATGCGCCTCGCACCAATCGAAAAGCTGCTTATAAAAGCTGTTTGTAAGCCTGTTATGCACCGCTTCAGCATAGCTTTTTCTTATCCCTTCGGTTTTCTCTCCGACATCATACCACATCGCAATAATATCGCAGGGCTTTACTCCCGTCTTTTCAAGCTCGTCCATGAAATCCGGAGTCCACGGCCTCATCCTCTCATCCTTGCCGCGTCCCATAACAGACGGTTCATCCGTAAATATACCTATAACGGTGTTTCCGAAATATTTTGAAAGAACCTTGTAGTATTTTTCATGTGTAAGCTCTATAAAGCACGAAACCGAAGCAAAGCATAATATATCTGCTGATTTCGGCGGGTTCTCCCAATCGTCCTCACCTATATGTATACCGCGAATATGCCCGTGTGTTAAGCCTTCTATCAAATGGATGAATACATAGCCTTCTTTTAAGGCTCCGCCTTCGTATTCGCTTATACTTTGCTTATCAACGGTGTTATCTGAGATTTTTCTCGCCGTAAACGTGAACAGCAGCTTTTCTCCGGCTTCAAGCTCCGGCTTGCTTTTACCGCTTTCCTCACACCTTATGCCCTTTGTCGCAAGTTCGGGATGCCTTTCCACTATCATGCCGTGCGCCGAGCCGGACGGGTACATAGCCTCGTCATATAAAATGACCTTCATCCCCAGCTTGTCGGCTTCCTCCACGGCGCATTTTACATAGCTCAGATATTTATCCGACATATACGGTATATCATCGGGTATTCCGATACGCGGATGAATAACAAACCCGTTTACACCCTTATCGTTCATTTCTCTGATTTGCTTAACGATCTCTGTTTCGCTCAGACTATCGTTCCAAAACCAAAACGGCAATGGCGAATATTCACTGCTCGGGCGCAAAAGAAATTCTGATGTTTCTCTGTTCATGTTAATTTCCTCTCAGATATATAACTTGATTTTCTTTCAATGTGAAAGAATCGCTATCTATATCCTTTTCCTTATAAAAATTATCCTCATCTATCAGGTATCCGGTGAACCTTTTGTCTGTGTCAAGCCGGATCTCCTTATCCCCGCCTGTGTTTGCTATAAGCACTCCTCGCTCATCGCCGTTTGCCGCAGCGATAACATATACATCCTTATCGTCACATTCAGCCATGACCTGATCTCCAAGCCTGTAAAGCTCACCAAACGCCTTAAAGCTGTAGTATGTACATAACGGCTCATAGGTCATGGGATTGAACATACCGCCGTACATGGACGCGCCCAGCCTTGCATCATAATAGCACATCATTGCCATGCGCGTATTCTGCATTACACACATCATTGCCGCCGTATTTGCCGCCGCTACGGACTTGCCGCGTTCGGCAACGCGCGCGTTCGTGTTCCATTCGTTCAGGTGTATCTCAACATTTGATAGCCCTGCCTCGTCAAGACGCTTTTCAACATATTTCTGTCTTTTCAATGTCGCGGGTACAGACGCATAGCTGTGGTGTGAAAAGAAATCAAACGGAAGCTTTTCTTTTACGACCATATCTATAAACCCGTCAAAAAATGTTATGAAGTATTCTGTTCTGCGTTCCCAGTCAGTCGGATTTTCCTTCATGCCGAGTCCGATGCCGATGGATTTCTCGATATCCTCCACACTGTCGACCACATAAAAGCCCGAATGGCCGTAACCGCCTATTTTTATGGAATTACCGAACTTCTCGCGCAGGTGCTTTGATGTCACACGATAAAGCTCGTAAAACTCCTCTTTTGTACCGTGCCACATCATGTTTTGTGTGTCGTCTATTCCGTTATCCGGCTCGTTCCAGATCTCCCAATACTTAATGCCGTAATGGTATCCGTCAGCCCAGCCTTCGTTATAGTGACGGATGATATGCTCGCAGATCCGCGCCCATTTTTTCATATCCTTCGGCGGAAATATCCTATATGCTTTTATCCGATGGAAATTTTCAATTGTGACACCCAACCGGTATACCGGCTCACAGTCGTTTTTCTCTAATGCGGCAATGAGCATATCCGTAAAAACAAAGTCATACGAATTCGGATCATTCTCGTCCGCGTCAAAATCCCTGAATACGTTTGGGATATCCACAAACAAATTGCCGCCGAACCAGCCCCCGACATCATGGAGCCGCGAATACGGGATATTGGCTTCCTTTAAATATTTAATAAAGGAAAAATCCATCCCTCCGAACGGCGGCTGACCAACTCCGTGCATTGGTTTTATCTTACCAAGCTTATTATTAAAATCCACACTGATAGTTGCCATATTATTCATTCCTTTTTTCTATTGATCTATAGGACTGCAAAAAACTTGTTTTTAAGCCCCTGAATACTTTCAGTTAAAATTTATCTTAACATAACTATACGTCAGTTCTGTCTGTCATAAGCCGGCGGACGCGTTCTGCCTTGCAGCCTGAAGCTTTGCCTCATCAACGCCGAGCGCGCGCAGCTCTTCGAGCATTTTATCAATGCCCTGCGCCATACCTTGCTCAATGCCCTGCGCCATACCTTGCTCAATGCCCTGCGCCATACCTTGTTCAATGCCCTGCGCCATACCTTGTTCAATGCCCTGCGCCATGCCCTGCGCCATACCTTGTTCAATGCCCTGCGCCATGCCCTGCGCCATGCCCTGCGCCATGCCCTGCGCCATACCCTGCGCCATACCCTCATCTCTTGCATCGGCAAGGTATGAGGCTTCGTCATGCAATGCTTTTTCTCTTATTCGCGCAGCCTCGCGCATCCTGTCGTCTGCGCTCATCTTCTTTAATATAAATACCGCCTTCGTTATCGGTGTATCGTTCGTTTTTACCATGTCCTCCGCCTCCTCTTCACTTTTCAGATTAAAGAAATCCAACCACCTTTTCAGCCGCCTTATCTGCCTGCTGTCAGTATTCGCCTTTGGCAGCTCCAAAAAGTCAAACCTGCACTTTTCTGTCAGTATCTCATGCCTTGTGTCCTCTGCAATATGGAATACAGAATGGCATTCCTCGCAATCAAACATCTTAAAGTCGCAGATATTTATTGATATTGTCTGATTCAGACTTCGGTAGGTGTTGCCCTCCTCAAGATCTCTTGCATAAAGCCGCGCCCAATAAAACAGGCTGCGCTCCGTGAAATCCGAAAGCTTTTTTACCTGCATCTCTATGTTTACCAGCTTACCCTTCAGCTTCAATACAATATCCATGCTCGAATATTTCTGCTCGTCAAATTCGGGTAACAGCTCGGTGTTCTGTATCTCTATATTATTTATTTCAGATACATCCACATCCAATACCGCTGCAAGGAAATCCGACAGGATATCCGCCGAATCCGCTGACGTAAATAATGATTTAAAAACGATATCCAATTTGGGTGATAACAGCTTCATTTGATCAGCCTCCGATTTGCTTTATTGAGTTTATTATACCATACCATTGCAGCGAATTCAATATGGAATTGAAAAAAGTTTTTCGGTATATTTCAGTTTAACTCCCTACGGCGCTATCGCGCCTACTCCCCCCGGCGCTATCGCGCCGACCCCCTCAAGAGGGGGTCAAGTATCGGTGTACCACAATTCTTGGCTCCCTCGTGAGGTGAGCGACACGCTTGCGTGTCGTAGGCGTGTTGCAAAGCAACAAACGCCGTAGCTAAGAGCTGTCGCGCCGATAGGCGTGACTGAGGGAGTTAAACTGAAATTTACTTACTATCATAAAAATTATTCTCAAAACATCAGACCGACACATTTCATGCCGGTCTGATGTTTTGAGAATATTAAAATTTAATCTTGACTGTATTTTCGGGTCTTATCTTAATATTTAACCCTTAACACCGCCGACATTTATACCGCCCATGATATATCTCTTAAAGAATGCATATATCAAAAGCTGCGGAATAGACGCAATTATAAGACCCATAAGGTATGTGTTCTGCTTGACTGTTCCGTCCTTGCTCATCAAGAATATCTTAGCCGGCAGCAACTGCTTTGCGCTGTCCTGAATGATAAGATACGGTCCGAAGAAGTTTGACCACGAGCCGGAAAGAGTCATTATGGACTCATATATTATTATAGGCGTGCTCAGCGGTATCATCATGGTGAAGAATACCTGAACCTTGTTCGCTCCGTCAATCGTAGCAGCCTCGACCACTGAATCGGAAATAGAGTCAAATGCATTTTTAAACAGCATGATCGCAAACGCGTCCACTGCGCCTCCGAGCCACAGCGGCCAATATGTATCAAGCAGGTTTATACCTATGCCAAACTCTGATCTCGATGCAAACGGGAAGGACAGGAAGCTTATGTAGTTCGGCACCGTTCTCATCTGTGCCGGCATCATCATTGTCCACAAAATAAGAGTAAACACCATTGTGCTTCCCTTCGGCTTCAGCTTTGAAAAAACATATCCGGCAAATGTGCAGACACCGATCTTAAACAACCATTGGATGATCGAAAAGTAAAACGTGTTGATCATACTCTTACCGAATTTAAGCTGATTCCACGAATCCTTTACGCGATCGACAAAAATGCTCCATGAGAGATTCTCCGGGAAAAAGCTCGAGCTTGTATATATTTCGTTCGGACCTTTAAGAGCCGTGAAAACCGTCCACACTGCGGGGAGAAACGTTAATAAGCAGCACACGATCAAAATAGCAAAAAATGTCCAATAAATGATCTTACCCTTTGCTCCCTTTAAATCAATATTTGTAAGCAAGCCTGTGGTTTTATCTTGAAAACGCTTCATTATCTCTCCCTCCTTTATATGCTTTCTTCCAGCTTCTTATTCAGCCTGAAATAGAAGATCGTCATGAATATAAGTACAACAAATATTATCGCACCCAAAGCCATGGCATGCCCGACTCTCTGAGTAACAAAGCCGTAATTATAAAGCTGAAATCCCAAGGATGCCGAAGCGCCGGACGGTCCGCCGCCGGTCATTGCGAGCGGCTGCTCCATAACCTGGAACACGCCGATTATTTGTCTTACAAAGTTAAGGATCAACACGCCCATGATCTGAGGACGCATAACAAACCATGCACGCTGCAGCATTCCGGCACCGTCTATCGTTGCAGCCTCATACAGCTCCTGATTTACGCCCTGCAGCGCGGAATAATACAGCAGCATGGCACTTGGGAAGCTCTTCCACGTCATGGATACAACGATCCATAAAATAGTAAACCGTCCGTCGTTGAGCCACTGATACGGGGCTATTCCGAATTTGCCGAGAATCATATTCAAAAGACCCAGATCCGAAGGATCATACATCTGTGTCCACAAAAGCGAAACAGCTATTGCAGGTATAACAGCAGGCAGATACAAGAACGTCATGATCTTCTGCTTGAAATGAACCATCTCATTTATAATTACCGCTAAAAGAATAGGCGGCAAGAAACCAACGATCAGTGACCATATAACATACTGTAATGTGTTGGCAAAGAGCGGTATAAACTCCGTATCCTTAATTACTTCAATGTAATTCTGGATACCGATAAAGTTCATGGGTCTGTATCCCTTCATCTTAAAGAACGACCACACAAAGCCCATTACCGTCGGACGCCATATAAACATATACATGAGTATAATTGCAGGCACCGCAAAAATCCACGAGCCTAAAAATGATTTTTTATAATATGAACCGCCTCTCGTTTTTTTTGTGTTTTGGGGTTTACTATTTTTCATTCAGCACCCTCCTTATCATAGAATTGAATTTGAACACTCATTCCGATAATAACGGCAAGCAGTACCGCAGTACTGCTCACCGTTATTAAATTGTTTTTCCGAATTAATAATTATTCAAGAAGTTTGTCTGGAAATCCTCATTAGCCTTCTTGAGCAATGCAGCGCAGTCGGCATCCTTATCGCCAAGAACGCTCTGAATGCATCTGTCAAGAATTGCATAGAGATCCTGAGCGCATATCGGCTCCTCCGGCTGAACCTCAACAGTCTCATCGTTCAAGAAATCATTATAAAGCTTGACATTGTTCGGGCTTACGTTGCTGTATTCCTCAATAAGCTCATTCTGGAACTGCTGCTTTGCGCTTTCCTCGTTCCAGGGGCTGAGTGACTTAATACCTATAACAGCGCCGCGCTCTTTGTTTCTTTCTATTGTATCTCTCAATGCCTGCTTGCCTGATTCGTCAATATCATATCCGTTTCCGGTAAACTCCAAGAATCTTATACAAGCGTCTATCTGCTCCTCTGTAGCGTCATCTCTTATAGCTCTCGTATCACCGCCCAAGAGTGTTACATAACGCTTCGGACCCTTCGGTATCGCCATCATGCCCAATGAGTCGGGGTTGATGGTGTATGTAGCTATCTGAGTTCCTATCGTTCCGGAGCTGAGCATCATAGCAGACTTTCCTGTTGCGATATATTCGGTCGTAACGTTATTGTCTATGAGTATATCCTGCGGCAATACGTCGTACTTCCATTTAAGATCCTTGATGAACTGAAGCGTATCTATACATTCCTGTGAATCAAATGTAGCTGTCCATCTTCCGTTATCCTCCTGCTTCATGAACTCAGTGCCGAACGACCACGCGATAACCGTGAATATCCAACCGCCGGCATTGTTCATTGTTGGAATTACAAATCCGCTTTTACCCGTCTTTTCCTTTATGATCTTTGCATATTCCGCCAGCTCATACCAATCACTTGGCTGCTTGGGCGTGCCATCCGCTTCTACAAGTCCTGCCTCTTTAAACAGATCCATGTTTATTGCAAGACCGAGAATATATGTTGACATCGGGAATGAATAAATTCTTCCATCCTTTGAAACTACATCCTCAACCTTCTTTGAGAACTTGCCTGTATAACCTCTTGCATCCAAAACATCGGTAATATCCGCTGCATACTCACCGTCTATTATTCTCTGTATCTCCGTGAAGTTACAGCGATATATAGTAGGAAGTGTGCCGGACTCCGCCTTCGGATAGAATGTCTTTAAGTCGAAGGACCATGTATCACCGGTCAGATCTACATCCGGGTTAGCCGCTTCAAATGCCTGTTCTCTTTCCTGTGCTTTGGGATAATCAGGCGAATCAGGATCCGGCCAACCGCTTGTTGAAATAGCTATTCTGCCATCCTCTGTTCTTCCTTTGTTGGAATTGCCGCAGCCTGTGAACGAGGCGCAAACAGCAAGACCTAATACTAAGCATACGATTTTCTTGAATTTCATTATAAGATCACATTCCTTTCTGATAATATTTTATTTATTTATAAACAATAAACGCCTGCGGCTGCATTCTGTTTGTTGCTATAAATACCGTTGAACATTCTTCCGGATTGTTTTTGTATGTGATTATATCACCAACTGTGCCCGTCGAAATAGGATTCTTGTTCTTTGATGTGTCATAAACCAAAACAGGTCTTGACAATGCATTGATGGCAAAATCACATTCGGCACCGCTTCTAAAGCCTATCTTTACAACATTCTCCACGACATCATTGGCATATCCCACAAACATACCCGATATATCATTAAGTGCCGATATAGCCCTGTGCTCGCCGGTTCTGTAATCATATACCACCGTACAGCCCTTGACATTTCCGTAGCTGTCCTTTGTCAGCGTTACAACATCGCCGGTCATTACGCCGTTTTTGGAGAACAGATCGCTTTCGCTGTCATCTGCTGCGATGGTGACATATCCTGCTCCCTGATAACCTTCGAGGACCTCGACCCTATTACCATCATCGTCCATGCCGTAGGTGATCTTTTGAGCAAGGATCGGCAGATCGCCGTTGACCTTGTTCGGGTCATAGCCCTTTAAAAGCATATATTTCGCTATGCCTATATTCTCCTCTGTTTTATAGGACTGGGCATAAGCGCCGGTATCATTTTTAAGCATAGATCCCGTGGTCACCCAAAGATCTTCCTCCTTAACATTATCATAATCTGTTACGAAGGGTACTATAAATACCTTTGTCTTGGGATCAAATACTATTTTCTCGCCTATTCGCGTTGCATTCGAATTTACCCTGACAAGTCTTTGAGTATAGGTCGTTTCGCTGCCGTACCAGAAAGGAACATCTATCTGTAACGAATTTGTTGTTTCCTTTGCCGGATTATAGTTTGTTGTATCGATTTCCGCTATCTCACCGTTCTCATTCTTCTTTATCATCGCAAACTGAGCGGGGAGCTTGTTTTCTCCCGCAAGGAGAGCCCTGTATGCATCCTTTGCGTTTTTATACTTAATGCCGTCTATAATAAGCTTTTCAACACAGGTAAGACGCGTTATCTTGCTGTCCTCACCAAGCTGCTTGATATACATTTTTTCCTCTAAGTCGTCCAATGTAGCTTTGAGCATGAACGAACCCTGGAAACCTCCCTGCTTTACCGTTACATATACTATTTCATCGTAAACATTGGTATATGCCGTGATCTCATCGCCTACTGCAAAATCATTTGTGGATAATTTGTCGTCGGCGCGGTACTCTTTACCGTTTATTTTGATCTTCGGCTTATCTGTATTATTGATCGATTCAACAATACCGTTTACAATGTTATAGCTGACATATACTTCAATATGCTTGTTGTCCTTGGAACGGTAAACAGTAAGAATTGCATCTTTTTTTATGTCCTCAAAGGAGATCTCATTGTTACCCATGAGCTTTATGCTGAAGGTATCATATTCATCCTTATCGAGCTTGATATGATCCTGTGTCAGGTTCTTGTCGTAAACAATACGGTCTATACTGTTGATGACGCCAACGGCATAATTTTCATAGCCTCTGACTATCATAACCGTATATTTACCGCCATCGGAGATCAGCTTCATCTCATATCTTGTGCCGTTTAAGATCTCATCATAGCCGGAGTCAACTATCCCGCCGTTATAAACCAGCAGCACGCTTCTATCGAGACTTATCCTATGCTGCCTGTCTTTATCATCATAATATGAGTAGACAAAGGTATTGGTATCGATACTTGCGTCACCGTCAGCGGTGATATATTTGATCTCCTGATTTGTGTTTTTGCGCCATAACCACAACAGCGTTTTCTCATCCGATGTGTCTCTTATGTCCTTGTCCTCATAGAAGAATTCTATCTTCTCACCGAGGTAATCGATCATATTAAAGCCTTCGCTTTTATATGTATCTTCGTCTATCATGGTATCGCCCTTAGCTAAGGATCCGCCGCTGATAGTGATGGTTTCGGCACCGTTAACATAGCCCTCGCCGTAATAAATATCTCTGTAGAACGAGATAAGCGTCTGATCGTCGCTGACCTTATACGTTACGGCATTGTTCTTCACGCCGTCCGACTCCATAATGTTTATCTTCATTGCGTTATATAAGATATTGAGCATATCCGACATTGTGACATTGTCACCGCCGCCAACTCCGTCGGATACCTTTATACGGTTTGCCGTCGAGGCATAGCCTGACGGATATCCACCCTCAAGCTCTGCATTCTGACCGTAGCCCATTGCGGAAAGCAATATCTTATAAGCGTCTACCTTGGTTATCGGATCACCCGGACGGAATAATTTTTCTCCCGCTCCGTTAACGATCCCCATCGCCACAAGATTGGATATTTCATTAAACGCCCAATAGTTTTTCGGCACGTCATAGAAATATACCTCTGAACCGCCGTATGATGTCTTTCCCATCATTCTTGCTACCGATGCCGCAAAATCGGCACGCGATACCTCATAAGTCAGAGGAAGATTATAGTCATAATAATCAGGGATGATACTAAACTCTTTAAGCACCGTCATCAGCTTCTGAATTTTTGGCGGAACACTTGCCTCCAATGCAGCCTGAGCCGCTGCATCGGATTCTGTCTGCACACTCGATCCCGCTTCGTTGGCTGCATCTTCGGTGTCATTTGCGGCAAATATACTAATACAGCCAAGATTAAATGATACCGCTGCTGCCAACGAAACGGCAATTATTCTCTTGTAAACCTTGATCATAAATCACCATCTCCCTCTTAACCTTGTAAATTATTGAGTACACTGTAAATTATTTTTGCTGCCTGCGCTCTTGTTGCAAAGCCCAATGGCTCAAATGTCGTATCAGTAACTCCGTTTATCGCGCCCATATTGTGCAGCGCGCCGACCGCCGGCTTAGCATAATCCGTGATCTGCCAATCGTCATCAAACTTGAAGCTGTCCGAAGTCACTCTGACATCGCGATACTGCAATGCATTATATATCATTACCGCCATATCCTGTCTTGTAATGTTCATACCGGTACCGAACATTCCGTCGCCGATACCGTTTACAATGCCAAGCTCTGCGGCAATATTTACATGCTTTACGAACCAATCATCGTCTGAAACGTCACTGAATACGTTTCCGCTGTATTGATAATCGGACACTCCGAGCGCTCCGACAAGTATTTTTACAAATTCTTCTCTCGTAATATTTCTTGCCGGCTCAAACCTGTCATCAGCGACTCCGTTTATGATGTTTCTATCGGCAAGCGCCAATATTCCGGTCATAGCCCACTCATAATTGTCGATATCATTAAATGTCATTTTGACAGGCTCAGACTCATTATTGCCTGATTGCTCGTTTGCTATCGGAACCTCAATGGAAGCTACCGACGGCTTTTTGCTTGCAGGTGCTCCGGAGGAGCTGCCGCCGCCCGATGAACCGCCGCCGCCCGATGAGCCGCCACCGCCTGATGAGCCGCCGCCCGACGACTCAGCTTTTTTATCATACGCACTCTTAAAGCTGTTCACGTCGCTATATGCCTTTCCGACGAGATCTCTGCAAACCGTTGCGGATATCGAGCCCGTTATACCGATCTCCGAACCGCAGGTCTCCAGTGTTTCCTTTAGTTCACCGTAACCGTTTCCGTATCTCGCGGCACACAGTATGAGTGCCTCCTTTATTTTCTTTTCAAGCTGAGACGGATCGCTTATGCCCCTGCCGGATATAAGCTCCGTGAAATATTTACCCTTTTCCTCGGTCGTTAATACCTTAGAGCAAAGAGCCTTTATATCATCAGCTATCAGCAATGAGTCTATGTTATCGGTAACGTTGTCTATTTTTTTACCGTTGAGATACTCGATAACGATATATGTATTAAACATTTCCGAATTCCGTATCTCATCCTCGGCTTTAAGCGGATTTTGACGTACATATTCATAATACGCCTTGATCTCATCGCCAATGGTTGCATCGCCCAAAAGCTCATTACCAAAATTCAGTGCCGCACGCTTTGTATTTAAAATATTTTTAAATCCTGCAAAGTCTCCCGATGCAGCAGCATTGTTAAGCTCACTGCAAACGGCTTCATAATCTGAATACGAGCTTAGATATACGCTTTCCGTATCCGCCTTTGTATCATCTATATAAATTGCCGTGGGATAATATCCGGCTACAAGTGTCGATTCGGTATTATCCTTAGTGTCAAATCTCACATCGAGCGAATACTTCCCGTTTACTATAGGTACCTGCGCCCTGTAGAATACAAGCGCATCCGCCTGCTTGCTATCCAGTCCTTCACCCATATCAAAGGTGTTGCCCGGATACAGGATCTGGACTGTCATATATTTGTCTGACTCATTCGCTTTGCCGCTGATATTAAATACAGAGTCCTTATATGAATATGTGATGACAGGCTTTGAAGCCTCCGTCTCCTTTGATTCTTCCGCTATCTTGAGCTGTGCCGTTTCAAAATCAAGATCGGCAGCGGTGTCAACATCTATTTCTCCACAATACGGAGCGGAGTTTTTGAACCCCTTCCAAAGACATATCGAAACCTTATCCACCTTGCTCACATCAAGCTCTGCTTCACCGGGAACGGTAAAGGAAATCGTTTTTGAACCCATCTCCCCTACGCCGATATCATCAAGCTTTACGCTTGATGTAGCCAGAAGCATATCATCGCCGTAATATGCAATAAACGGTAAGCCACCAAGCGGGGCATCCAGGCTGTTTACATAATTGATATTTGCGGTTATGACCGCGTTGTTCTCTACAGCCGAGAGATCCGACGCCGAAGTGGATGCCAAAACCATAAGATCGGGATACTCGTCAGCTACCTTGAACGAATATTCGATCTCCATGTCAAGCTCCAGTCCGTAGGTATTCTTTACCGTTGCCGGAATTATCATTGTATATGTTTCTCCTGCTTTCAAAAATCCGTCCGGCACGATCGTATACGCGGATGGACTGTATGAAGGAGAATAGCTTAAAGCGTTGCCCTCGCTGTCCGTTATTTTAATGGTATCGGGGTTTGTGCTTTCCGCCGTCATCTGACATCCGAACGGCAGCTCTATACTTTTGACAGCAGCGGGGACATTATTCTTATCCGTTACCTCATCGCCCTTGTAGTCTGTGATAATAATGCTGTTTCCGGACATCTCAGGTTTTGTTAAATAATATTCAAGTCTGACATCGTCAATATATATCGAGCTTCCCTGAACCGCTCTGAAATTGAGTCCCTTGACCATGTCGAACACCGGTGCCACACCCGGGTTTATCCAATCTGTATCATGGGTGAAGTGCGCGACCTCAGAGCCGCCGTCATCCTCTTTTACAATAACGGTAACCTGATCATTGATAACATCAAATATGACCTCCGCGTCATACCACAGATCCTGATTTATCTTTACCGGCGCATCGTTCGTCCTCAGATACGGCAGTCCCGCAACTGCCGGACGAGACAAGCCCTTTTCCTGAATTGCCATCTGCGGCGGATAATCCCATTTGCCGCCGTATTTAAAATCGCTTATGATATCCACCGCCGATGCGTAACCGTTCGACGAATAGTGCTTAAATTTAAATGACAGCTTCAGCTTACCGCGCGTTATCTGCGTTTCCTTATTGAGCAGCTCTCCGTCCAGCGGCATATAGATCAAACCGGAGTTTTCCTGAGCGGTGGTTTCCTTATCATCACCAAGTCTTACTACCTGGCTTCCAAGCGTCGGATCCTGTACAAGATCATAGCTGTTGCCAAACGTTTTAAGCGCTCTCCAGGGCGTATAGCCCGCAAAGAAGCTTTCACCGTCTCTTGACTGCGCATCCGTAACAGTGCTGCCGACCGTAGCGTATGTTGTAGGAAGCCTGACCTCGCTATAAGAATCGAAATCATCTTCATATATCAGCAGCTCCGGCTCACACTCTCTTATCGAAACATCATCAACATAGATCATTGTTCCGAATGCGCCAAGCTTTAAGAATCCGATCTTCTCGTCACCGGCGTAGTTGATCGCACCGCGCCGCGCAACGAACTCACCCTCCTTATAAAGCTCTACAGAATAATAGCCGCCGTCGTTATTGACAACACACTTAACGTCATACCACACTTCCTCTGCCGTTCCGACCTGAGTCAGAGGCACGCTTATGCTGTTTGTGCGGTGTCCCATTTTCATACCGTTATAGGAATACAGTATGTTATGCTTCGCAACTGTCGACGTCTCGTTAAAGCTGTTAAGCGACAGGTCAAAGAGCATTTGCTTTTTGCCTATATCCACAGGCTTGAACTTGAACGATATCTCATACGAGCCCGACGGCGCTTCCTCTGACGGGTCGAGCATTCTGCCAAGGGAATTGGAGGATGTAAGCTCCAAAACCTTATTATCGCCGTCTTGAACTACCTGAGCAAACTTCTGATTCTTGTCGCTCTCATCACGCGCTACAAATGCGTTGTCTTTTGCAACGCTCCATCCATCTGCGTAGAGGTCGTTCATAACGTCAACAAGAGAATAGCCCTCGCTCACCTCTTCGTAGCCTTCGAAATCCTCAAAAAATCCGGCTTCCTCAGGCTCTTCGTCCTCGGCAATCACTAAATCTTCAGCATATTCAGCTTCACCGGCAGTGTTTTCCTCGGCAAGCGCCGATTCTTCTTGAGATCCAACTTCATCAGCAATGCCTTCCTCGGCAAGCGCCGCTGAATTTGCAGCTAACATCGCTACAGCTAAAATGCCGGTTAGTATTTTCTTCACTTTCATTTGGTAATACCCCCTAATATGTCAGCCTATTTATCCTCTAAGAGCTTCATTGTGCCGAACAATGTAACATCCTTATGCAAGCCTATACCCGAGCAATACTCGATCCAGCCGCGTCTGCCCTGACCGTCATTATCATTTGCCATAAGCGAGAAATGATATTCCTTATTCGGATCCGGCTCATAGTTCTCCCAGATAAGCTCATCCCAAGGAATGGCAAGCTCATAAATTGTATAGCCGTCCATTCTGTTAACTACAAGCTGAGCATTTTCTACATTGAGATTTACCGGCAGCTCATACGCAGATTTAGACCTGTAGACGATATCTCCCTCGTCCGGCACCTGGGCAATACTTATTTCGGTAAAACGTACCTTATCCGCGCTGTTGATCTCGGCATGATCGTCTATACCAAACTGAATACTGTCGCCGCGCCACATATTCTTTGCGCCGGACGGCATATAGGTCACGCAATGAAGATCATCGGTCACGACAGCCGCGAGATAGAAATTATTCTCATCCCATTGCATAACGCCGCCGAATGACAGATCGCTCGCACCGCGCCAATCGGTAATTTGCATTACGTCCTTTTTCTGATCGGCGCCTACCCAAACCGAATTCCATTCGCCCTGTTCAAGCACACCGTCTATCTTTGGCGGCGTTTTGGCATACGCGGCGGATGTGAAGTCAAGCGACACTTCCTTTGTGATCACATCGCCGTTATCACAATCGACCTCCACAGTCATCGGCATAATGTTTTGTATGGTTTTTTCGGGTATGGGATAGTAGAACACTATTTCCTGTCCCGGCTCTAAAACGAAGCTTCTTACCGCCGATATGGAAGCCATGTCCTCCGGCGCGGTGACTTTTACCCTGCCCGTCATCGTAAGCGAACCGCATAAGCTTCTTACCTTTACCTCCGCGCGCCAATGGGTGGAGTTATGAATGACCTGTCCCGATGTGATTTCGACGGCGAGTGAATCGCCCAATGTGATCTTATGTTTTTGCGAATACATAAGTGCGCCGGATGCGTTGGTTACATTTACAGTGAATCTGATATTCCCGACATTATTTATACTTCTTTCATCCCCCGGATTCTTTAAGCTTCGCACCTTTATCTTTGCGGTGTTGCCGACAAACACAGGCTCTTCGACAAGCTCCGCCGAGTCGGGCATATCGCAGGATATGAATAATTCCTCATCCGTATTCTTTGTATATGTGAATTCCACGACATCCCCGACAATGGAGCTTCTTTCGCCCTTGTCGGAGGTAACTATCGCGCTACCCTCTTCGGCAAGCTCAAATTTATTTATATCTCCCACCACATAAACGGGCTGTCTGCTTACATAGAAGGAATAGGTTCCGTCATTTGACGTAAGGTCATAAGCCTTGTTGCCGTACATATCGTATACCTCGATACTGTTTGTGCCGAAATTATAGCTTACCTCTCTGCCATCCTGCGCGCCCTGACGTCCCGAGAGCAAGGTCACAACATTCTTGTTCATTTTCCTGTTGTAATATTTCATTGCATAGGCCCTGTCCTTATCCAGAACCTGCTCAAAATCCGCAGTAGCGCCGACAAAATTGTTCATTGCCGCCATTCCGATGTATGACGGTTTTGCTCCGCTTGGAGTGCGCTTGGCTTCCGGGTTTGTGTTGTAGTCATACTGCCAGCAGTTTACCAAACCCCATGACGCCTCGATATCGTTGTCATCAGCTCTGTCATACATACAATAATACGTCATTCGTTCTGCAAGACCGTATGCGCGCAGAATGTTATAGTAAAGAGCGAGATCGCCCGGCTGATCTAAGATCGGTGTGCCTTCTATTTTCGTAGCACTGCCTATTTCCGAAATAACGACCGGCTTTGGCGGACCGTATTGTCCGACAAGGTTCTGGAGAGTCTTTACAGACTCAATAAGATTCAACTCATCTATTCCTTCTTTTCCCCAGTCATAATAGTGACCGCTTACCATGTCCATGTAATCGTACGCGCCTGCCTCCATTACTCGCTTTACCCAATCATACACGCTCGGTCTTGCCTTCTCGTGAGGCACTCCCGCGGTATCAAGACCTATGATGGTGGCATTGGGATTTACCTTCTTTACCTCCGTATACACAGCCTTTAATACCTCGGCATAGGTCTCCGGCGGCTCAAGCGATGGATTAAAGCTCGCGATGTTCCATTCATTCCAGACTTCCCATGTATCTATCAAGCCCTTCATCTCATTGGCAACATAAGCAGCATACTTCGCAAACGCGGCAATACCTTCGGGCGACGAGGGATTGTGTCCGTTATCATAAAATGACACTCTGCCCTTGAAAATGCCCATGATATTTACGCCGTGCTCTTTCATGGTCTTAGCCCATTCCCTTGCTTCCTCCGGGAAGGTATAAACGCCCTTGCTTCTTTCAAGCTCGTTCCATGCGATACCGTCTATTCTTACCCATGTACCGCCCGCCTGAACTATAAGATCGGGAGTATCCACGGGGTCGCCCTTATGATGGAAGACCTGCGAACAGAAGCCTATCATCGGGTTTTGGTCTTCGATGTTTACTACATCACACACCGAAAACTCATCGGTGTATTCATTGCTAAACTCAAGCCCCGTTTCCTCCGTCCTGGATTTAATAGTCGTCTTTACCGTATATATACCAAAGAGCTTTGGATTTTCAGGAGCTACCTCTATCTTCTTTGCCTCTCCCGGCGCAAATGTGACATTCTGTTCGTTTTCATATAAAAGCTTCTCGTTTGCGTCAAGAACCTCTGTTTTGATATCTGCTGTGACGGTATCATTGGTTTTTACCTTCAGATCGTTATAAAGCTTTATCTCATCCGTATTTGTAAAAATATTACCAAGCTTGTCCGATTTCAACCCGCCATAGCTAAAAACCTCTCTTACAGGGACCTTTTTAACGGATATCGATCCGAAAACGACCGCACCGTTAGTTGAACCCATTGACGGACTCCAGATACCTATTCTGAAATCGGTACCGGCGCTCAGCTCGTTTGCAAACTTTGCGTCCTCAAGATAAAATACATGTGTTTTCCATTCCTTTGTTCCGGTAAGGTTTACTATCAGCGTAGAACCGCCGTATCTGTCGTTATCTCTGATATATTTACCGACCTCAGGATTGTGCGTATTATATGTAAGGTTGAATTTACCCTTTTCATCGTCATAATACTCGACCGCGACCTCGACCGCCGTAAAAAGCGGCACGTCAAACATATAATTATCGTCCACATCCACGTTTATATATTCGGGATTGCCGCCGCCGGCCTTTTCGCCGGACATAAGCCCGTCTCGATTTCCTTTCTTGACCGGGTTAAAGCTTGTATATATCTTCAGTCCTTCCTCTTTGACAGGCGCGCCGAGAATGACCTTCGGATAGTATTCCTCCTCCGTATCATTACTGTTTTCCGCAGCAAAGGACGGTATGCTGAAATTTGCAGCACACATAAGCGCCGTCAAAACACAGAAAATGCTTTTTTTTGTATTCTTCATGCGAAATACCCTCCTAAAGTATCCGTTGATATAGGCGATCTCAAAAGATAATCGCAGCGAGGAATAAGAAATAAGAAATGAGAAAAACCTTTTTTAATATATATAATCCTGAAGATCCGCAAGGCTTTTATCATTGATTCTGATTTCTTACTCATAATTCCAACCTGCGCTTGCGAAATACAGGATTTCGCAAGCGCACGGTATTTGTTAAAATTGTATCGGTTATTTGATCTCTACACAGTCGAAGATCGGCTTATAGCCGTCCTGATCCCAGCATAAAACCTTTATGCTGCGTGCAGATGAAGCAACCGTGATAGTTCCCGCAAAATTGGTTGTTCTCGTAAACGAATTACAGCCTAAAAATCTGTTGTCCGCATCGTACTGCGCTGCGACAACCACAGGCCTTGTTGCAGCAGACATGATCGGATCATCATATCCAACCAGGCTTACATTAAGAGTATCGCCGCCTCTTATCTGACTGCCGCTTGTAACCATTGTACCGCTCTTTTCAACAATAAGCTTCGGACCGCTTACTATATATATCGGCTCCGGCCTTATCTCCAGATTATATTTACCGGTACTGCTTTCCCTTGTTTGTATAAAATTACCGTATTTATCGTATATATCTATTTTCGGACTACCGATATCGAGCGTTTTTGTATCCGATCCTACACCGATACCGCCGCGTATCGCAACCCAGACATACTTGTTAAGATTATTGTTTTTAAACTTAAACGCATAAGTTCTGTTTGTTGTGTCCTTGATCTCGTCTGCTTGCAGCGCTACCGTGTTGCCGCCTATGAAATAATTCATAGCCGCCAAGCCAAGATATGCCGGCTTCGCGCTGTTTTTGAGAACCTCTGTGCCGTGATTTTCTGTGTTAACAGAATCTCTGTTATACTGCGCCTCCCAGGAACGCAGCACGCCCCAGTTCTGCTCTATTGTATTATTATTGTGTACTTTATATGTTACATTATTTTGTTTTTCCGTGCCGCAGCGGTCGTTTAACTGATACTGGATAACCTTATCGATCAATCCATACGTCTTGTTTACAGTATTGAACAAAACCATCGAATTAAGCTGATCCTGCTCTGTGCAGCCCGGAACGAAGAATGACCCCTGCGATCCGGTATACGTACTGAAGCCGACCTCTGTGATCCATATCGGCTTTACTTTAGTGGTATAGTTACCATTATCATCCTTTTCGACAAATTGATAGCCGCCGTCTGATCTGGTCTTTCCGAGAGCAGTCCTGAATTTCTGGAGCTTCAATATGAAATCCTGTTCCGGGAAACCGGTGGGTGAATCGCTTGTCCCGTTAAAGTCATAGGCATGGAAGCTTACAGCATCCATATAATCTGCGATATATAATCTGTTTCCATTCGTGTCGTAACCGATGTTGGCATAGAAAAAATCGTGATACCAAGTATCGGGAAGACCGGAGGTAGCGCAGCCGATGATCTTAGCGTCGGGATCTACAGCCTTTATGGCCTCAGACGCTGCCTTCAGCAGCTTTGCATAATCCTGCGCCGATTCACCTGACGGGTTAAAGTTCTTGTGGTTCCACTCGTTCCATATTTCATAATGATCCACTGCGCCTTTAAGCTGGTCTGCCACATGAGCGCAAAATTGTACGTAACGATCGAAACCATGATCATTCCCTTGCGAATCCACGTACGGTACTTTAGTTAATTCCACGCCTGTCGTCGGATCGGTATATGATTCGCAATAACTCTTATGACGCCCGTTCAGTATAGCAACGGTATTGACACCACCTTTTTCTCTCATATCCGAAAGCGTTGTCGCATAGGTGCCCAATTTATTAAAAGTCCCCGGTGTCGATTCAACGCCGACCCATGAAATGTCCTCACGATGCCACGATCCGCCCGCTTTCCTTATTAACTGAGTTCCGGCAGTGTTACCTTTGTTAACGATTGCCTGGTTAAAGCCGAAGCTATCATCGACATTACCATTGCTCAACGCGATACAAATAGAGAATTCATCAGTGAATTTTTTTTCGGTCACAGGAGCGCCCGAGCTTTTGGCGGAGCTATACTCAGTCACTTCGATCGTATAAAAACCGTATTTTCTTTCCTTTACAGGCAGTGTTATCGCTTGTACGATGTTTGAATTACCACTCAATGGCTTCATGTTTTCTTCTGATCCTGATTCAACAACAGTGCCGGATTCATTCTTTACTACATAGCTGTACCGCCCATAAACCGTAGTTGCATTATTGTTTGTGACAGGCATTCTGAACTTGATCTCTTCTGTCCCGTAAAAGATATTACCCGGATTGGCGGTGTATAAGTCTCCGTATGTGAGATCAGCCGATAGCTGAACAAAGGTAAAAGTCGCGGTGAATTCTTGCGGCGCTGTGACCGTTGTGGAAGGACCGCTATCCTCTGTATAATATAGCGTAAATGTCCCATATCTGCCCGACGGCCAATTTTCTATAGGTATATCTCGGGTCACTTGTTGACCGGCATTCAATCCCGCGTAGTTTTCCTGTTCATACTCACAAACTACGCTATTGCTGCTATCCTTAACAACATAGCTGTATTTCGCATAAAGTTTACGGCCTTTATCATTGGTACCCGTTATATGAAAAATTATGTCATCAGACTCTAAGAAGGTATCATTCTCTTTGCCTGTAGTCAGCTCACCATAAGTTACCATCGGCGGAGTAATGGTAAACTTCACTGCATCAAAGTCCGTTTGGACAAAGCTGCTTGGATCACTCGGAGTAGGAGTGCTCTCATACGAAAGATGCAGTGTATATTCTCCGTATACCTGTGCCGGAACCTGTATTGTTATGGATGTGGTACCGGATTTTCCGGTCTGCAATTTCAACACGTCTTTGTTATCCTGTATTACTTCAGCTGTTGTGGTCTCATCCGGTAACGTCAGATGATATCTATATCTGAGGTAAACATAAGCGGAGTGATTATTTTGTGCTTTTACATTAAACACAACAGAATCCGTGTAGGTAAAGGTATTATTGTCTTTGTTGGTGTACGGATCCTGGTATGTAATATACTTTCCCGTATAAGTCTTCGCCGAAGCGGTAGGTATAAACACTGCTGTGAAGCTTGTGGCACACGTGCATATCGCGCACAATGCTGCTAAAATCTTCTTTTTCATTGATGTTAAATTCCCCTTTCATTGAAACACAAACGAATCGCACGTCTATGCAGTGAGCATTGACCACTACTTAACGCTCATTCTATAGTCGCACGATCCCTGCCTCGGGGCTGCCGGAAAGCCCGGCAGCCCCAACTCATTGGATTTTATATTGCTGTTTTATTATTGTTCCTTATTCAAAGCTAACGCTTTCGCAGTATGCCGCGATACTTGTGAATCCATTCCAAAGGAAGATCGATGCCTTGTCAATCTCCGCCATGTCAAGCTCGGATGGTACTTCAAATTCAAACGTCTTATCCTCTGCCGTCAAGTCTTTATCGACCTTGAGCAGCCCGGCAAGCTTGCCTTCCTTATAGAATGCCATAACAGCGGTTCCGCTGCGTTCTTCACTGCACTCTACCTCAACAGCTACGGTTGAGCCTGGCGTTATATCCGACAGCGCCGTTACCGGGCTATCATTCACCTTTACAGCGCTTATGCTAACAGCGCCGTAGACAGAAGCCGCTGTCTTGAACTTGAATTGGAATTCGTCTCCAAGCTCACCGCCTGCGAGGTTTGCAACGGTTCCGGGAACTGTTATCTGATACTCTGTACCTTCTTCAAGAAGCCCCTCTTCATCAAGATAGATATAGTATGCTTTATCCTTTATCACTGCCCTATAAGGTATCACATCCATGTTTTCGCTCATAAACGTGATGGTATCAGCATTTGCAGTAGACGGGTCTAAGGTGCAGCCGAAGGGTATCTTTATTGCCCACAGATTCAGCGGAACACTTTCTATATCCGTTATCTGTTTGCCGCCCTTATCAACCGCAACTATCGCCCCGACAACCGGCGCGGGCTTTGAGCCTTCCGTTGTGAACTTGAATTTATATTCCTGTCCGAGCGTATCACCTGCGGTGTTTGCAACAGTTGCGGGAACTGTTATCTGATACTGTGTACCGCCTTCAAGAAGCCCTTCTTCATCAAGATAGATGTAGTATGCATTCTTCTCTATTTTAGCCCTATAGGTTATCGGATTCCTGTATTCATCCATAAACGTGATGGTGTTTGTGTTTGCGGTCTCCGGGTCTAAGGTACAGCCGAACGGTATCTGTATTGCCCACAGATTCAGCGGAACACTGTTTATATCCGTTACCGGATTGCTGTCCCTGTCAACCGCGGCTATTTTGCCGACAACCGGCGCGGGGTCGGGAGCAGATGATCCTGTCGTTGTGAACTTGAATTTGAATTCCTGTCCAAACTCATCGCCGGAGGTGTTTGCAACAGTTGCGGGAACTGTTATCTGATACTGTGTACCTTCTTCAAGAAGCCCTTCTTCATCAAGATAGATGTAGTATGCGTTATCCTTTATTACTGCCCTATAAGGTATCACATCCATGTTTTCGCTCATAAACGTGATTGTATCAGCATTTGCAGTAGACGGGTCTAAGGTGCAGCCGAAGGGTATCTTTACTGCCCACAGATTCAGCGGGACATTATTTATATCCGTTATCTGGGTGCTGTCCTTATCAACCGCGACTATCGACCCGACAACCGGCTTTGGCTTTTCGCCTGCCGTTGTGAACTTGAATTTATATTCCTGTCCGAGCGTATCGCCTGCGATGTTTGCAACAGTTGCGGGAACTGTTATCTGATACTGTGTACCGGCTGTAAGAAGCCCTTCTTCATCAAGATAGATGAAGTATGAATTCTTCTCTATTTTAGCCCTGTATGGTATCGGATTTCTGTTTTCATCCAAGAATGTGATGGTACTTGTATTTGCGGTAGCCGGGTCTAAGGTGCAGCCGAACGGTATCTGTATTGCCCACAGATTCAGCGGGACATTATTTATATCCGTTACCGCGGCGCTGTCCCTGTCAACTGCTTTTATTGCCCCGACAGCCGGTGCCGGCTCAGCAGTAGCTTCTGTAGTAGGTTCGGGAGCAGCAGAAGCCGCATCATACTCTATGGCTATATCGTCCGCCAAAACAGAGGAGCCTGCGGGTACGTTGAACATTATGCCCTTCAAAGCATCCGCAGCATCGATCGTTACGACTGACTTAACGAAGCTTGCGATCTCATCGCCGCCGTCAGCTTTTACGGTAGTCTCAACGGTGCCTTCTACAACATCGAATACCAAATCGACATCATACCATGTCGAGGAATCAAGATCGGCAAGGCTGCCGTCCTCCTTCACGAGTGCCGGTGTTCCACTGTTATCCGCTATTTCAAACGCTACGGCGTCTTCATCGGTAATATCCTGTGTGCAATCACCGATAACATTTACCTTTGCGCCCAAAGCTGCGTTCTCCGGCTTTATCTTAAAGCTCGTCTTTACCTTGCCGCGAACAGGCTGTGTATCGGCAGTTACAAGATTTTCATACGCCTGCATATATACGAGACCTGAACCGGTTTCATCACCGCCGAGCTTTACTACCCGACTTACAAGATCGGGATCATCCTGAATCTCATAGTTGTTACCGATCTCCGAATGTGCTCTCCAGGGAGTGAAGCCCTCAAAGTAGCTGTGACCTGAAACATCCTCCGTCTCACCGCCGGTCGTTATACCGTCCGGCGCCAGCTCTACATTCTGGAGCGCCTCGAAATCTTCATTATATATAAGCGTTTCATTTTCCGCCGGCTTTATTGAGATGTCATCAACAAATACCGCCGAGGGCTGCCCCATGCCCAAAGCCGACAATTTGAAGAAGCCTATCGTTTCATCTCCGGCAAAGCTTATTGCGCCTCTGCGTGCAATGAGTGCACCGTCGTGTGAGAGGTCTACCGAATAATACTTCGCGTCACAGTTTACGATGACCTTAACATCAAACCACCAATCGGGCGAAACATTTTTATCTATCCTGCCCTGCGGAACGCCCGCACCGTCATAAAGCGCGAAATAATCACGGTAGCCGAGATACATCTTGTTGTTGTATGCCGAGATTATGTTGTGCTGCGCAACAGCTTCATCCAATTGTGCATTGTATGTGTTCATGCTGAAATTGAACTGCGCCTTTGTTGCACCCTTTGCGTAAGCTCTGAATTTAAAGTCAATCTCCCATACGCCCTTTGCATTCGTTCCCTGTCCCGGGAACAGTCTGCCGAGACCTAATTTATAATTAGCCGTACTGGATTTAGGTGTATTGATCCTCAGAAACTTATTCGAATTCTCACTCATTACAGCGGCAAAGTGGAAAAGCGCATCGGAGGTGTCCGGTGTGCCGCCGCTGCCGGGTGTGTAAGCCTTGTTGTTATCTACAGCCCACCATCCGTCTGCCATCAAAGCGTCTATCGTAGCCTTTCCCGATTCGGCTGTAGGCAGATTGTTTTCCAGGGCTGTCAGCTCCATGCCTTCAAAATCCTCTGTGAAGGTGCGCGTTTCCTCGTCCGTAGCAGCAAAAGCCGTCGGCAAGGATGCGATCGAAGCGCTTGACATAAGGATAGCGATCGAAGCTGTTATGCTTATGAGCTTATTCAATTTCATAATGAATTTCTCCTTTCATTTTATCTTGCTGATATTTCATCAACTTGAACAAATATATTACTATAAAAATTATATCATTTGTGAATTAGTATTACAAGACGATATTTTTTACTTATTTAGTAGACAAAATTAACAATTTTAAATTATTTATTGTATTTATGTTTGTGAAAATGCTTGCAAAGCTTGTAAGACAATCCATGAAGCCCCTATTTTTTAGAATTTCACAAGCAATTCCACACAAATCCCCGGCGCAGCTCCGCTGTCCCTACCCTGGGGCAACACTGCTCGTGCCCGACCAGTGTTGCCCTCGGGGATTAGGGTGTCAAAAGGTCGGTTTTTTTATGTGCTTCGTTATATTGTACAAAAAGCTATAGCTGCGGTAGCGTGAGTCCTTGCCCTGGGGCCAATGTCATTAAGTTAGCAAATAACTCCCCCTTGCCGCTTCGCGGCATTCCCCCTCAAAGAGGGGGACAAGCTTGCCTCCCTCTTTGAGGGAGGTGCCCGAAGGGCGGAGGGAGTCCTTAACTAAGTGACATTGGCCCCG
>JAFRDB010000086.1 GCA_017404065.1 Clostridia bacterium | reverse complement strand
TGCTCCTGCTGTGTTATCCCGATATCCGCTGCCGTTGTAGAAGCAGTCAATATCTCTGTATATTCCTCTGCATTTACCTTTCATACTGTTTTTCCTCTCTCACTCGTTTATTAAGATCATGCTCTGCACGGCTTTTGTCGGTAAAGTAGTGTCCCCAATACATATCATTGGTGCCGGCTTTACACTTCCATGTGACATACGGCTCCGGAGCATTAGGATTATGCGCCAGTACGAACTCGCGGCTGCCGACTTGCTTACGGTCTATTACTTCATAGCCCTGAATTACTTCTGCCATAGCTATACCTCCTCTATGTATTCCAATCTTTTATTTCTAATGTGGTCAAAAAGATGTTGATACTCTTTTGCAGCTTTTGTTTTCATTTCAGATATTACGCCACGCAGAATGCCTATATAGCCACTATCGTTTGCAACGATTTTTCCGCATTTTTCAATAACATATTTGTAACAGTCACCGTGCAAATAGCTATTATACTTATTCACTTCATTAACGAGCCGTTTTTCTACTTTCTCAGTGACCTCGGGTGTGATCTCACCATACTCGCGCCTTATATCTTTATAGCTTACATATATCCATCCGAGCTGACCACTTTCAAATATATCATCAAAGTAATCACCGTCATCATGTTCCGAAGTGTATTTTGTACATGTAATACAAATACTGCCGTAGTCATAAAAAAACAGCGGTATAAACATATTTGTTGCCTCAGCAATACTTAACAACTGCTTGCCAACCAACTGTTCCAAAATCAATTTTTTGCGAAATTCTTTCTTACGCAGATCCCTTTTTGTAAATACATATAGATTAGACCATTGCCCCCTATTCTTGCACTGCCAACACCACTGATTCTCAACTTCGTCATATACGATCCGATTGTTATTGTCGGTGAATACATTTTGCAAATATTCCATCAGTCTCTTAATAGACACAGAATCACATATGAGCTGCATCAAATACTCCTCCGGATTGTCGTACATCTTCTTATCGCCTAAGTTACAATCATCAAGCCAACAAACCATAGTTCCTAAATTCTTATTCTTTCTCGGATTAACCGGATGATCGTCCTTTTCTACTATAAGCCTGTATTTGGGCTTCTTTTCTGCTGTTGATTCATTATTCGTCTGCATTTGTATCTCCTCCATCTTTTTGCTTACGCTGCTCAAATTGCTGTTCATCCATTCGGTCAGCGCGGCCTGCGGCAACGCAGCAGCATATCATCATTACGCCGAATGCCGCACCTGCCATAAATGCTAATAGTATTTTTATCATAGCTCCCTACCTTTCCGGCTCACTTCTGCGCCTTGCCCACTGCTTTATCAGTTTCATAATAGTGTCCTCGATCTGCTTTTGTGAATAGCTTTTCGGGAAATATTCACGCAGCCTGTCCTCTTTAAGCACCACCTTCAGTTTCTCCGGCTTTTCCTCCTGCATTATGGAGTCGATAACATCCGGATTGACTTTGCCATCCTTGCAGAAACGGCGTATCTTTGCCGACTGCTCGATTGAAGGCACTGTTTCGTGCTTTTCGATAGATTCAACAACATCCGCCTGCGCTTTCGTGCCTAAGTATGACAGCTCGACTGCTGCATTAAGCGGGAGCTTCTTTTCATCTACCATGTCAAGCAACGGATCAATAAGCTCGGTAAGTCGGATATATCTTCTGATTTGATCCTTACTTTCACCCACTTGTGCAGCTAAAATATCTCTTGATTTTACTCCTTCATACTTGTGCGCGATTTGCGCACAAGTTGCCTCAAGCTTTTTCCCTTGATGTTTCATCGCTTCCAGCTTTAACTGATACGCAAAAGCCTTCTCACTCGGCAGTATGTATTCACGCTGCAGATTGCTGTCCACAAGCAGAATAGCAGCCATATCATCGTCAAGATCTCGCACTATGACCGGCACTGTCTTTCTTCCGGCAAGCTCAGATGCCTTTGCCCGTCTATGACCAGACAGTATCTCATAGCCGCCGTCCTTATGCGGTCTTACTACAAGCGGTGTAAGTACCCCACCTTCCTTTACACTCTCTACAAGCTCGTCCATGCTCTCGTCCATGCGCACCTTGAACGGTTGAGCTTCAAACGGCTTTAATTCAGACAGCGACATATGCTGTATTTGATCGCCGTTATTTTGTTTGTTTCCGTAGTATTTTTCATTGTTGTTCATATGTTCCTCCTTTGTGCATATGGCTGTTTACCATATTCGTCAGTTTAAGATTTGATGTCAGCGGCATGTTATACAGAGATGTGATAACATATGATTTAGTGTTATGTATCGTGCTATAATGCTTTGCAAACTCAAGCAGAAACACCTCTATCTGATCGGCAGTGACCTTTCTGAACTTGTGTATAACAGTCTCGCAGTCAATGTATTCTCCCTCAATCTTATATTTTGCCCTATACACTGTCATTACATCAGCCATTATCTCCACTACCTCATCTACAAGCTTCTGATCATTGTTGCATATCAGATAATCATAATCTATCTGATCCTTAATATCAGCCACTGTTTTGTTATATACATTTATCCATCTTTCTTTAGCCGTGCTGCTCGGTGCGCTATCCTCAGTTTCAGCTTTGCTTTGATTGATAGATGGATATTTTATATCCTTAGTATTTAATTCTTTAGTATTTGATATATTAGTATTTAATTGCGTTGGATTTTCCAATACTGGTTCCTCCGCTATTGGTTTATCCAACATTGGATTTTCCAATATAGGTTCAACCTGCGTAGGCGTTGCCTTTTTCTTCTGACTTTTGCTCTTCTTTGTTCGCGCTTCTGATGTTGTATCTGCGTGACTCACTTCTTTAAGCGGAACCTCATAAATGATATACTCGTTATCTGTAAAATGTCCCTTTTCATTACGAATCCTTCTTGTTTCAAGGTATCCCTCTGCTTCAAGCTCACTCAAGCCTGTTCTTATAGCATCAACACCCTCTAAGCTAATCCTTGATAAGCCATCCATTGAGAAATCCCACTCCTCCGGCAGACTCAGCATTAACGACATCAGTCCCTTCGCTTTCAATGATAATGCCTTATTCTTTAAATGATGATTTGACATAACTGTATAATCCCGTGTTTTTTCTATTCTGAAAACTGACATTTTAAATTTCTCCTTTCAATTTCGGCAATAAAAAAAGACCAAATATTCGTTTATCTTAACAAATATTTGGTCCTTAGATCCCTATATTCAGTTTTATAATCACTATCGTTCGTTAAAGAGCATCAGAACTTAAATTCCGGAAAAATCCTTATTAGCATTCCGTATTCAACATCCCATGAACCTATGTCACATACAGTGATTGGTGTTATGCCATGCTCCTCAAGTATTTTGCGTATAGCTTTGAAATCTTCATCATTAAACTCAGCCTCATCACTCAATGGTGTATCTGAATCACTACGGCGTTCTTCGCCAATCTTATCAATAGCATATTGAACGACCTCATAGAACAATGTGCCCGGCTCATTTGGCTGCTCACCTTGCCGCTGTGCACATACATCCATATATAGCGATTCCCAACCATCCTCGGGCACAGTATCGGTTATGAGAACCTTCTCACCGTATTCCCAATGTACGACGAGAGCATATAATTGTATGTCATCAAGACTTGTATATGCAACTACACGATCATTTAGAGAAAGCGGAGGTTTAAGTATAACAGGCACAACTCTGAAGCTCATATCCTTCTTCCTAAGTAGTGAAATGAAATCATGCGTTAAATAGATCATAAAAATTGTTTTATCAAAATGTGTAAAGATTTTCATTGTCGAATTTCCTCCCTTCTGTTTTTCGACACACAATATTTTTTTCGACAAATGATTTTTTTGTCGAATTGATAACATAGAAAAAACGACCAACTACTCATTTTGTTATGAGTTTTTGGTCGTTATGGTTTGATTTTAAACTTTCTAACAGGAATTTATCAACCTTGCACATGAACCTTGAAACCTGTTTTTTTGTTTACAATCAAATGGTGGAATTTGAGTAGAAACTCCGAAATAACCGATAAATACAGTCAACGCTCGCCAATAAAAAAGCTGATAAACCGCACGGTTATCAGCTTTTTTGGCGCTCCCAACTGGGCTCGAACCAGTGACCCTCTGATTAACAGTCAGATGCTCTGCCAACTGAGCTATGGAAGCATTTGGCATTTTTCTCAATAATATTGCTTTGATTTGGCTCTCATTTTTATGCTCAATTTTTAGTGTAACTCATAACAGTTGCCCTACCTGCTGAGCTATGGAAGCATTTGGCATTTTACTCGAATATATTGCTTTAATTTGGCTCTCATTTTTACGCTCAATTATTTAGTGTAACTCATAACAGTTGCCCTGCCAACTGAGCTATGGAAGCGTTTGTTTTTAAATATAAAAGAAATCCGGCAGCGATCTGCTCTCCCGGGAGGTCGCCCTCCAAGTACCATCGACGCGATTGAGCTTAACTTCTGTGTTCGGTATGGGAACAGGTGGTGCCTCAATGCTATAGCCACCGGATTCTTTATGAGG
>JAFRDB010000085.1 GCA_017404065.1 Clostridia bacterium | reverse complement strand
CACGCCGTCATCGTCTGCGGCAGGAAGCGCCTTCTTCCAACGAAGCTTCCCCACCGGCTGAGTTGCGTATGGGATGCCCTTCCAGATAATCAGCTCGTCTGTCTTCTTGCCGACGAAAGTGCCGTTGTTGCACTTGACCGCAAGCGACTTGTCATAATTGTCATCCATGATTTTCCTGTTCTCGTTGATGTTTTTTGTTGTTTCGCTTGTCACTGTTTTATTCTCCTTTTACGTAAAAATATCACTTCAGCTTCTTTCCGCAGGAATATATATCCCGTGGAATGTTGCGGTTAAAGCCCTTGTTATGCTTTCTTGAATACCGTTTTCCCCTTAAACACGGTTTCGAGAACCTTGATATCCTGGATCTGTTCCACCGGAACGGATTCAATGTCACTGTCCAGAACAACTATCTCTGCTGATTTTCCAACTTCGATGGAGCCGGTCACATCTTCCAGATGCGCCTGATACGCCGCATTGATCGTGTGTGCCTGAATGGCTTCTCTAAGGCTGACGCATTCCTCCGGCATGGCTGCTGGCTCATCCTTGTACATCTCATAAGTCAGATCCATCTTGACATGTCTTCGGGTCATTGCAACCTGAATGCCGGCAAGACCATAAGCAGGATTGACGGGATAATCCGAACCATAAGCACATACCACGCCGTTATCTATCAGTGATTTGCTCGGGAATATCTGTCTGGCAACATCCTCGCCCCAGTCGGCTACCATTACCGGTTCCTCGGCCGGACTGTCGCTGAACCATCCGGGCTGGTTGCTGGCAATGATATGGCTCCTGCCCATGCGCACTCTGTCTTCCGGAGTAATGAACGCACAATGGGCAATGATGTTCCTTATTTGAGGATTTGGATATAGCTTCTGAGCATTCTCATAACAGTCGATTATCTTGTTAATGGCATAATTTCCAAAGGCATGCGTATGAATGTTGAACCCTTCCTTGTTGGCAAGAGCCATAGACTCCTTCATATGCTCTACATCCCAGAGAAGCGGTTCACTGGTGCCGGGTTTTTTGTCGAGAGTAGTCTGGGCATAAGGCTCGATCATGGAGATAGAACCATCTGCAAAATATTTTACAGTATCCACGGTAAACAGATCCTCAACATCAAACTTCGTGCGGTTTTTGATCGCCTTATCCATATCCGCCTCTCTGGTCGGATCGTTGACATTATGGACACCGGATACACGAGCGGTAAATTCGCCGTTCCTCGCCATATCCGAAAGGACCTTATATGAGGTCTCGAGCTGCTGACAGTCACACATCAGCGTGTATCCGAGCTCAGCAAACTCCTCAAACGCCTTCTTTAGGCAGTCGCGATGTTCCTCCGGCGTGAAGCCATAGTTCGGAATACTGTGGATGATAGGACCAAAGACAACAGGTTCCGCTATATATCCGCTGGGGCTTCCGTCCGCTTCCCTGACGATCAGACCGTTGTGGTCATCCGAGTCCTTAGTGATACCGGCAGCTTCGAGTGCCTTTGTATTCAGCAAGGTCAGATGCCCGCAGAACGACATGAGAACGGCCGGTCTATCGGGTATAACCGCGTCTATATCATGTCTGGTGAATGGTCTCGTGATACCCTGCAAACCTCCTGAAAACCATGCTCGGTTCCAGCCAAGACCTCTGATTACCGGGGCATCCTTGTGCTCTATTGCATAGGCTTTTAAGATTTCCTGGATCTGCTTTATCACGTCTTCCGGAGTGTCCGTTTCAGGGTCCGGCACAATACTGCTGAAGCTGCATGTTCCGTACTTTTGTGCAGCCTGCGCATTATGCATATGCGCGTCTCCAAGACCGGGGATAATGCTCTTTCCATTGCAATCAATAACCTCTGTGTTATCGCCGATCCACTCCCTTGCAGCTGCCTCGTCACCAACGTGTACGAACTTGCCGTCCTTGATGGCAATAGCCTGTGCATGTGTTTCCGTGCCGTCCAATGCAACGGAATATACTTTCGCATTTATGTATACCTTATCTGCTTTTCTTTCCATTTTTATTACCTCTAAGCTATTATAATAGGGTCGAACCTATAAAAGATAAAAATACTTTGTCAGAGGATATATCCTATCCCAATCAATGATTCTTATCTCTGATTTTTATTTTCTCTTTTCGTTTTTTGACAGATGCTGAATAAAGCTGTCATTCTCCAAATCTGTCACTTCAGCTTCTTTCCACAGAAATATACATCACTCGGAATGTTGTAGCTGAACCCTTCCTTCTCTGCCGTGAGCAGGTCGTTGTCAAATACTAAGAAGTCCGCATCCTTGCCTACCTCGATCGAACCCTTTTTGTCTTCAATGCCAAGCTGTATCGCGCCGTTAATGGTATAGCCGATGAGCATTTCGTCAATGTTCATTTTTTCGTTGAGCGGAGGAAGCACTGCGGGAGTTCTCCTGAACGGGTAGTGCCTGGTTTTTTCGGTGACCTGTCGCGTCATTCCGATTTCCATGCCTTGATAGGGGTTCCACTGCATAAAATCCAAAAAGGCAATCGAGTCGCTTGACCATGTCACCAGAGCGCCGGTGTCCCACACGGTTTTGGAGCGGTACATCTTCAAGGCGCGTTCCTCGCCCAATATAGGCATAAGGTGTCCGGGATCGTCAGCGTGCCAATTCGGCGTATAATTTGCGAAGACGCCAAGCTTGGCAAAACGATCCAGGTCATCGTCATGCTGGGTTATCAGATGGGCGCAGGTCACCTTCACATGGTAGGCATCGCCCAGCTCTTTTTTGACGATTTCTACGGCATCCAGCGCCACGCGGGACGCTGCCTCGCCGCCGCAATGCAGGTGCAGGTCCAAGTCTGCCTCGTTGAGCTTTCTGAGTAGATCCGCAAGCTCTTCGACATTGAAGGCCGTGACGCCGGTCGTCCCCGTGTCCGCATAAGGCGTGACCAGTGCCGCGGTATGGAGGGTCTGTGTACCGTCCATAAAAATTTTCATGGTATGGATCTTCAGGTGCTCCGAATTATATTCACTCCGAAAACGCTTCAGCTCCTTTAAGCCTTCCTCTGCCTCCCAATGCGCCGCGATCACATAGCAGCCGTCAATATAAATCGGCAGCTTTCCCTGCATGTCCAGATCGCGCAGACGCTTGTAAACCCGCTCGTGGAATTGGGGATACCCCGGGATGCCTGAATCAAAGACACAGCACACACCGACATCTACGGAAAAATCGATCCAGCGCTGAAGCGCCGCGTCTATCTGCTCATCGGTAAGCTCCATGGAGCTGTCGAGAATGATCGGAACCTCCGCCGAGCCTTCAAATATATTTCCGGTCACATGTCCATCCTTACGGACATAGTAGCTCAAGCCCGGCACGGGATCCGGCGTCTCGTCTGTAATGCCGTGCCGCTCAAGGATCTTGCTGTTCACCCAAATGCTGTGTCCCTCGGCTTCCTGGATCTGGAGCTCACTTTCAGGACAGATCGCATCAAGATCTTCCTTCGTGATTTCTTCCCCATACAAGAACTTTCTATCAAAAAGGAATCTGTAACGCTTCTCGCCGGGGTGCTCCGCAATGTAGTTCGACATGATGTCCACAAGCTCCTGCTTGCCCCGGCACTCAATATGTTTGCCGAGATCTGCGTATTCAAATCCGACAGGCATAGTTACATGCACATGGCTGTCGATGATGCCTGACATGATGAATTTTCCGCCGATGTCTGTGACCTCGCCCTCATAAGCCGAAAGACCTGCCTCGTCACCCACATAGACAAATTTTCCGTCCTTTACCGCAAGAGCCGCTGCTATCGGATTGTCCTTGTCCGATGTAAAGATTTTTGCATTTTTAATTATCTGATCTGCTTTCATTTTTTTCCTTTCCTATAACTTATAAATCTATTTTTGTTAAATTTCTATGTGTGGGCAGTACCCACAAAGTTGTCAGATAGAATAATAGACTCCTCATTCAGCGGTGTATACCCAGTCTCCGCCCACCATGGTACCGAGCACCGGAGCATTCCGGATGCACTCGGAATCACAGACCGTGATGTCTTCCCCAAGCACCACGAGGTCTGCCTCCTTGCCAACGGTGATGCTGCCGAGCCTGTCATCACACAGAAGCTGATATGCCTCATTTATAGTGGTCGCCTCGATCATCTGTTCAATAGTAACCCGCTCGGCGGCACCATGCAGAGTGTCAGGCTGCCCTGCAACCTGACGCGTCACACCCTTCTGCATACCAATGAGCGGATAAGCAGGATTGGTGACCGGATAATCGCTTGCGGAAGTAACTACCACGCCCGCATCAAAGAAAGACTTCATCGGCAGCTGATTTTCCGCTCGTTCTTCTCCCAAAACCGACACCATCAGATCAAAATAGTTATCCTCCATATCGAACCAGTGCGGGTCGGTCACAGCCACGACGCCTAATTTAGCCATACGATGAATGTCAGCCGGATCTACCACCTGCAGATGCGTAACAGCGTCACGCAGATCATGCGGTCCTGTCTCGGCCAATGCTTTCTCCATGCCGTCCAAAGCCATTGCCAACGCTCCGTCTCCGATCGCATGAACATGAACCGTGAAGCCAAGCTCGTGGGATCTTTTGAATATCTCCGTCAGAGTCTTTATATCAAAACGAAGCTGCCCGCAATGGTGATGCTCCTGAGACCACGGGTCGGAATACGGCTTCTTCATATATGCCGTAGAAGGATTTCCCGGCATTGTGCCGTCTATCTGTATCTTGATATTGCTGATATCAAACATGCGTCCCTTTGTTCTTTCTCTAAGCTTTGCCGCATGCTCTATTTCAGCTATTGGATCATGACCCTCCGCCTGGAACACCTGGTATGCGCCATAAATGTGCATATGAAGCTTTCCCTCAGCATCCAGCTGATGACAGGCCTCCGCAGCGTTGTCTGTGGAATCCCAGTTGATTATAGGGTCCAAGATCAAGGTCTCTCCATGCGCCAGATATTCCTCCTGGTAGTACAGGACGGCCTCCTTATACTGCTCCACGGTGAAAACGGTAAGCTCTTTGAGGAGATCCATTGCACCCTCACGGAAGAACCCCGTCGGGGCTCCCTCCGCATCCCTGACGATGATGCCGTCGCTGACATCCGGTGTGTTTTTATCAATGCCTAAGCGATCCATGGCGGCATGGTTCACCCAATAGGAATGATGGCCTATATCCGCAAGGACGACCGGCTTTTCCGTCAGACCGTCAAGCATATCCGCGGTAGGACCGTCCGGACCCATATCCGGTGTGGGGATGAACCCCGCTCCCTGAATGACATCCATTTCCGGATGATTTTCAGCGAACTCTTTTACCGCGGCAATATGATCTTTTAAACTGCCTCCGGGGTTTAAGTGTACCGTAAAGAGTGCTTCGGTGCCTCCGGGTGCAATATGTCCGTGACCTTCCCCAAGTCCCGGAAGGATTATACCATCCCCAAACCGAAGCTCCTCTGTTTTCTCGCCGATATATTCCTTTGCTTCCGCCTCATCGCCGACATATATAAATCTTCCGTCTGCGATCGCCGCAGCACGAGCATGAGCCTGTTTTTTGTCAACGGTATAAATATTACCGTAAATGATCTTGTCTGCCCTCATTTTGCTACTCCTTCTGTTTTGATATTTTACCTAAAAGCAGGTATAAAAATAATATTTAAAATATGTAATACTTAGTCAAAAAATACGTTCTGTCCCAATCAATGATCCTTCTCTCCGACTCTTTTTCCGGGTGGATATCAAATTCATCAAAGACCATCACCCGCTTATTCTCTGTGTCGTAAAGCGGCCACTCATGCGCCTTGCCGTCCGGGGATATGTCCGCGGAAAGCGACGGGTCGCCGGTCTTTGCGAACTGTACCCACATCTTACGCATTGTCTTGGAGAAGGCTTCATCGATCGCAATGTCGTTCATCTCCGGATGATCGAGCACTGTCGTAAGCTCACTGCCGTGTCCGCTTTTCGCCGTAAAGAAATAGGTGTACGCCTTACCGCCGGCTGCGGTCTGATTTTCCGAGAGCCTGAAGAGCGGCGCCATAAACCAGATCTGATCGAGCAGACTGCTCAGTTGTTCGCTGCTCTCTGTGGCAGTATCCCGGAAGAAGCTCTCAACAAGCTCTTTTTCCTCGTCCGTCAGCTGTGCAAGCTTCTTTTCCTTGAGGTCATTTGCCCACGCGCTGTAGCCGTCATCTCCCATTGAATTCTTCCATGTACTCATTTCTTCTCTGTTGCAGCCGATAAGTAGATCTATATCACTTGCCGCACCGTTTGCATAAGCATCAAGCGTTTCCTTAGGCAGGAAGCTCCCATCTCTTTCCGGGAGTCCGCGCAGCAGGACCACATCTCCCGCGGCTTTCACAAGCTCATCGGCATCGACCTTTTGCAGATCGGCGACGGTCTTGCATCCGAGAGTGTCCATCAATTCATTCGTTATATTGATAGCCTGTTCCGTAGATCTGGTCATAGCGGGGGAACCGCTTTCGGCGATCACCCTCTTAAAATACTCATGCGAGCCATCGACCAGCGGGAGCAATGTCACGCTTCCGGCACCGGCAGACTCACCGAATATCGTCACGTTGTCGGGATCGCCGCCAAAAGCGGCGATGTTCTCATGTATCCACTTCAATGCTGCCATCTGATCCATAAGTCCTAAGTTTTGCGCATCCGGATAGTCGGCGCCGTCCGGCAGATGTGACAAGTGGAGAAATCCAAAAACGCCGAGCCTGTACGGGATGGACACGACGATCACATCCGGGTTCTCCTTTACAAAGTTACAGAAATCATATCCCGGATCGACAGTTCCGCCGATCTCAAAGCCGCCGCCATGTACCCATACCATGACCGGCTTATTCTCATCGGACACATCATCAGCCTTCCATACGTTCAGGTACAAGCAATCCTCGCCCTGATAATAAGCGGAGGAGTATTCTACCTCCCTCTGAAGAGCGCATTTCCCGTTATAATATGCCTCGTATATGCCGTCATCCGAAACATAGTCCACCGGCGCCTTCCAGCGGTTTTCACCTACGGGCTGCGCGCCGACGAATGGGATGCCTCGGTACACAATGATATCCTCCGCCTTCCTGCCGACGAAGGTGCCGTTGACACACTTGGCTGCAAGTGATCTGTCATAATTACCGTTTGTTATCCTTTTGTTCTCGCCGTATTGAGCTTGCGCAGCTTTTTTCAGCTCACTCATGGCTTTTGCGTGCTCCTCCGTCAAAGTCGCACTGATCGGATCCTTGATTCTATTACTCATTGTTCCTTTTCCGCCGCAGCCGGTCACGATTAATGACAGCGCCATTGGTACAGCCAAAAGCGCATATATAAACCTGTTCTTCACGGAATTATCCTCCTGTCCTTATATGCTCCTATCTCTTAATTTGAACGATTTACGTTCATTTTCTTCTTTTTTTATAGATTTGATTTTTTATATATAAATAAATATATATCATTAATTATTATAGATTTATCCATCCGTGGGTAAGTCGTAGACTTATCCACCGT
>JAFRDB010000011.1 GCA_017404065.1 Clostridia bacterium | reverse complement strand
TCGCTTGAAAAGGTCGGATTGGGGTTCACGGCACTAAAAAATGAGATAAATTAGCGGCTTTAGATAAAATCTATCTCTGCCGTAGCCCCCAACCCGCCTCGCAAGCTCGGCACCCTGCCCCGGGGCAGGGACAGCAGAGCGAACCTCAAACATCAACCCGACAAACTGAATTTTATCGGACTGATAGGGTTGAAGGGGGAACGCAGTTCCCCCTGCAACTACTTACTTCTACCCCCTCAAGATTGAGGGGGTAGGGGGAGTTGATAAGCCGTAAGGCATTATTTTATTTATAAATTTAAAAACTGTATATTTTGTTTAAAATTTTTCTTGAAATTTGGCTAAATATGTTGTATAATATATTATGTTGTTTCATGCATTATAAACATATAAGATATATACATAATCCGGAGGAACAATCTGATGAAAACAACACGACATATACGGAAGATTGTTGCAATCGTTTTACTTTTTATCACCGCAGGAGCTATGTTCACTGTGTCTACAGTGCATTCCGAAAAGCCGAAAAGAAATGTGCGCGTCGGGTGGTATGAATCCACTTTCAACAACAAAGATGATAATGGGCGGCGTTCGGGTTATGCTTATGAATATCAGATCAGGCTCGCATCGTATGCCGGATGGGATTTTACGTATGTAAGCGGAAGCTGGTCGGAGCTTTTTGAGATGCTGAAAGAGGGTAAGATCGACCTTATGAGCGATGTTTCATATACGGAGGAGCGCACAAAGGATATGCTGTTTCCCGATCTTGCCATGGGTACGGAGGAGTACTATATTTTGATTTCCCCAAACAACACCGAGATCACAGCAGAGGATTATTCCACCCTTAACGGAAAGCGTATAGGTGTAAACAATGACAGTGTTATGATCGATTTTTATTATAAGTGGGCTGAAAAGCACAATGTCAATGCGGAGCTCGTGGAGCTTACTACCACGGAGCCCGATTCTGTCAAGATGCTGTCTTCGGGAGAGCTCGACGCATACATTACTCCGAACTCATACAATGATCCGAATGCGCTTGTTCCGGTATGGAAGATCGGTTCGTCTGATTTCTATTTTGCTGTAAACAAATCAAACCCCGCTCTTTTAGATGAGCTTAACTCTGCTATGACGCGTATCCAGAGTGAAAACCCGTATTTTAACCAGAGGATGTTTGAAAAGTATTTTCAAAGATTCGGTTCGAATGCGTTTTTGACACCGTCAGAGAAAGCATGGCTTGATTCTCATGGCGAGATACGCGTGGGGTATTTGGAAAACTATCTCGCGTTCTGTGCTACCGACCCTGAAACGGGCGGCGTTACCGGCGCTATAAAGGATTATCTTGAATATGCATCCGGTTGTTTATCAAACGCACATATTGATTTCAAAACAAAGGGTTATCCCACAACTGCAGCCGCTTATGAAGCCCTGAAAAAAGGAGAGATCGACTGCGTATTCCCATCAAGTTTAAGCGTATATGACAGCGAAGCCAACGGTTTACTTATGTCGCCCGTTGTTATAAATACCGAGATTTATGCCGTGGTGCGTGAATCAGACTACAGTATGTTCAATAACAAGAATCGTATCACAGTCGCAGTTCCGGAAGGTAATTCGAATTACGAATCCTTCCTGATCAATGAATACCCGAATTGGCGCAAGGTGTACTATAAGGATATTTCCGAATGTCTCCAAGCTGTTTCGGATAACATTGTAAATTGCGTGCTGATAAGCAATTTCAGGTACAACAATCTTTCGAGGCTGTGCGATAAATACCGTTTAATCACATATTCCACCGGCATAAGCATCGATTTCTGCTTCGCCGTACAAAAGGGACAAGCTGAGCTTTATTCCATTCTTACAAAGATCACGGGGCTTGTTCCGACCTCAACCATCAACTCTGCTATTTCGTATTATATAGCCGAAGATGCAAAGCTCACGCTCAAGGACTTTATCTTAGACAACTTTATCTATATAATTGCGCTCGTTTCAGTTGTGCTGCTATTGATAGTATTGCTGCTGCTTCGCGCCCTTCGTTCGGAGGGTAAAACAAAAATGCTTATCCGCGCTACCGAGACTGACAGACTGACGGGGCTTTATAACCGCGACTACTTTTTCGAGTATGCGAACCGGATCTATCATGAGTATCCCAATACGCCGCGCGATGCGATTGTTCTCAACATCGAGCAGTTCCATTCGATAAATTCCTTTAACGGCAGAGAATTCGGTGATCGTGTTCTTTGTTGCCTCGGAAACGAGATAAGCGTTGTTGCAAAGGAGCTTGGAGGTATCGGCGGCAGATTCGGTGCCGACAGATTTGATATATACTGTCAGCATTCCGATGATTATAGCGGTATTTTTAACCGGCTGCAAACCAAAATAAACAGTCTGATGCCCAACACCAGCATACGCCTTCGTATGGGCGTTATGCCATGGGAGAAAAACGTTGAGCCGATACAGATGTTTGACCGCGCAAGAACCGCATGCAATATGGCTCGCGGAAACAGCAAGCATATAATCTTATTTGATGAAGAAATGCTCAAGCGCGAGCTGTTTGAACAAAAGCTGCTAAACGATTTGAACCGCGCTCTTTCTAATTTTGAATTTGAGGTATATTATCAGCCGATATATGATATAACCTCCGGCACTCCAAAGCTTATAAGTGCCGAAGCCCTGGTTCGCTGGAACCATCCCGAGCTTGGGTTGTTGATCCCCGACAAATTCATACCGCTGTTCGAACGGAACGGAAAAATCTTTGATGTAGATAAATATGTATGGACGGCGGCGGCAATGCAGCTTGCCAGGTGGCGTGAAGAATACGATATTCGATTCCCGGTTTCGCTCAATCTGTCGCGAATAGACATTTTCGATCCGTCGATCGATAATACCATAGATAAAATACTTTTCCAAACAGGGTTAACGCCGGAAGCGTTCAACCTTGAGGTGACTGAGACCGCATATACCGAAAACTCCGATCAGCTGATCCGTACAGTAAAAAATCTTCGTGACAAAGGCTTCAAGGTTGAAATGGACGATTTCGGAACGGGATATTCATCGCTGAATATGCTATCTGAAATGCCGGTAGATGCGCTGAAGATGGATCGTGAATTTGTACGCGACATAGAGAACGACCGCAAGCATACACAGCTTGTGGCGCTGATAATAGACACAGCAAAAAGTCTGAACATCCCTGTCATAGCCGAAGGCGTTGAAACCGAGTCGCAGTTTAAGATGCTCAAGGAGCTCGGGTGCTCGATGGTTCAAGGCTACTATTTCTTAAAGCCGCTCACATCCGTCGATTTTGAGGTTCGTGTTTTACGGGATACCAAGCAGCTTTAAACAAATATATACATAAAAACCGAGGTGAAATCAGAATGGGATCATTACGAACAAAAATAACTGTTATGACACTCTTGATCGTTGTCTTTGCCGTAATTGTAGTTACTGCTCTCTCCGTTTTCTTTATCAGGAGGACAGAACATCAAAAATCTGACCAGCTGCTTCTCCTCTTATGCGATACGGGAGAAAGAAATCTTGAGTACTATTTTAACAGTGTAAAGAAATCGGTTGAAAAGGTTGCGGAATTTGCTGAAGCCGATCTTGACGGAACAGATGACAAGCATTTATCGCGACACATGGAAGAGGTCGAAAAGTACTTTGAACAGATGGCATATAAGACCAACGGCGTACTTACCTATTACTACCGCATAGATCCCGCTGTTTCGGATTTGGTCAAGGGGTTTTGGTACATAAATACTGACGGTGATGGTTTTGTTGAACATGAGGTGACCGACATTACACAATATGACACAGAGGACACCTCGAGCTTGGTCTGGTTTACTGTTCCGAAACACGAAGATACGCCTATTTGGCTTCCTCCGTATATTACCGACAATCTCGATATGCGCGTGATCTCTTACAATGTCCCCATCCACTGGAAAGGACAGTTTATAGGTGTGATCGGAATTGAAATAGATTATTCCACCATGGCGGAGCAGATCGATAATATAAAGCTTTTCAATAACGGTTACGCATTTTTAAATGATAGTGAAGGGAATATTTTCTATCATCCGAGAATAGACGTATCGCTGCTTACGGAAGAAACAATGCCGAAGGTACCCGATGGCTTGATAGATCAAAATACATTCATAACATACGAATTTAACGGAGTCAAGAGAGAGGCTGCGTGGCTGCCTCTTTCAAACGGTATGCGTCTGAATGTATCCGTACCCATTTCGGAAACAGAGGGCGATTGGCGCAGACTGATATTTAATATCATCATAGTAGCCGTAGAAGTGCTTATAGCTGCATGCCTGTTCACCATGATTTATACAAACCGCATAGTAAAGCCTCTCAAACAGCTTACGGAGGCTGCGGAACAAACCGACAGAGGCAACTATGACTATGTCCTTGAATATGATGGAAATGACGAGCTCGGCAAGCTCACAAGAACATTTAAACTATTGTCGAATCACATGAAAGAGCATATAAGCAGCTTGAATCAGCAGGTTTACATAGATGCACTTACTCAGGTCAGAAACAAGGGCGCGTTTTCGGATTATACGAATGATTTACAGAAGCGTATTGATATAGGTGACGAAGATCTCAAATTTGCTATATGTATGTTTGATTGTGACGATCTTAAGCAGATCAATGACCGCTACGGACACGAAAAGGGAGATATATATCTTAAAACTGCAAGCCGCGTTATATGCAATGTATTCCAGTATAGTCCCGCTTTCAGGATAGGAGGCGATGAGTTTTCAATAATTCTCGTGAATGAAGACTATAACAACAGAGAAGCATTGTTAAAACGGTTCGAAAAGCTTGCATACGATTTAAATAATTCTGCGGTAAACCAATGGGAGCAGGTCAATGTTTCGATGGGCATAGCGGAATATGAGCCGGAAAGTGATGTGAGTGTTGCCGATATAATACGGCGCGCCGACAAAAAAATGTATGAAAATAAGAGTGAACGAAAAAAACAAAGCCGAAATATAATTGTTTAAAAATAAACTCAGATAGGGGTAAAAGCTTATATGTATAAATATGTAATGGCTCTTGATGCCGGCACAACAAGCAACAGATGTATTATATTTAACAGATCCGGCGATATATGTTCGATGTCACAAAAAGAGTTTACGCAATACTACCCTAAACCGGGCTGGGTAGAGCATGATGCTGAGGAAATATGGCATACCATGCTTTCGACTGTCGACGAGGCTATGAAAAAGCTGAATGCGTGTGCAGAGGACATTGCAGCAATAGGTATTACCAATCAGCGTGAAACCGTTATCCTATGGGATCGTTCAACGGGAAAACCTATATGCCCTGCGATCGTATGGCAATGCCGCAGAACCGCTGATTTTGTAAAGGAGCTTTCCGAAAAAGCTCCCGTGCTCGATAAAGTGTTCAGACAAAAGACCGGTCTTACGCTTGATCCGTATTTTTCGGGTACTAAGATAAGATGGCTGCTTGATAATATCAAGGGTGCACGTGAAAAGGCGGAAAATGGAGAGCTGTGCTTTGGCACGGTAGACTCGTGGCTTATATATAAGCTTACAAACGGCAAAGTCCATGCTACCGATCAATCAAATGCATCAAGAACGCTTTTATATAATATTGTGGATTTAAAGTGGGATGATGAGCTGTGCGGTATTCTGGATATACCGCAGCGGATACTTCCGGAGGTCAGAGACTCCTCCGGGATATATGGGGAAACTGATAAGGATATTTTCGGCGGAGCCATAAAAATAGCCGGTGTTGCCGGAGATCAGCAGGCGGCATTGTTCGGGCAGGCTTGCTTTGAACCGGGCGAGGCAAAGAACACCTACGGGACCGGCTGCTTCCTGCTTATGAACACGGGCGATAAGCCGGTGTATTCAAAGAATAAGCTGCTTACCACGATAGCGTGGGGAGTTGACGGAAAAATAACTTACGCGCTTGAAGGTTCGGTATATGTGGCGGGCGCGGCTGTGCAGTGGCTGCGTGACGAAATGAGGCTTATAGACACGGCATCGGAATCCGAATATTTTGCAAAGCAGGTGCAGGATACGAACGGCTGCTATGTTGTACCTGCTTTTACGGGCATGGGTGCGCCGTATTGGGATTCGTATGCGAGAGGAATGATAACAGGTTTAACGCGCGGTACGAATAAATGCCACATTATTCGCGCAACCTTGGAATCGCTTGCATATCAGACGCATGATGTATTAAAGGCTATGGAGCAGGATATGGGAAAGCAAATGAAGATGCTCAAGGTCGATGGCGGCGCTTCAAAAAACAATTTCCTTATGCAGTTCCAATCGGATATGATCGGTAAAAGTGTCATTCGACCGGAATGTGTAGAAACAACGGCAAAAGGTGCCGCTTATCTTGCGGGGCTTGGTGTCGGATTTTGGAGGGATATATCGGATATAGAGAAAAATATGCGAGTGGATAAAGAGTTCGATCCGGCTATGAATATCGCTGATCGCGAAAGATCATTAGAAGGCTGGAGACGCGCTGTTTCAGCGGTGCTTGCTTTTTAAGAATTTGCACGATAAATTTCAGCTTGTCGGACTCCCTCAGTCACGCCTTTCGGCGTGACAGCTCCCTCAAGAGGGAGCCAAGAATTGCGGTACACCGATACTTGACCCCCTCTCGAGGGGGTCGGCGCGTCAGCACCGGGGGGAGTAGGCGCGGTAGCGCTGTAAGGTGCGGTTAAACATATAAGGTGGGGAAAATAATGGATTACAAGCAAAAGGTCACAATGGATGCTTCGGGTTTTGTGCTGCTTTCTGATTACGTTCCGGGTGTCATACAGGAGATCCGCTATTACTCAACATATAATTTTATAGGAGACAGGATAGACGGATACGAGGAGCCGGTCGCGCTTATCACAAGGGAGGCTGCAAGAGCACTCAAAGCTGTTGCAAATGAGGTAAATGCGAAAGGATACAGACTAAAGGTTTTTGATGCCTACCGTCCGGCATGCGCAGTACGTCATTTCGTTTTTTGGGGCATTGAAGATCTGGATCTGAGGATGAAGCCGTATTTTTATCCGGATCTTGAAAAACAGGAGCTGTTCATGCGGGGGTATATTGCAAAGCGATCCTCGCATAGCAGAGGAAGCACGATCGATCTCACTCTGTTTGATATGCGTACAGGCAAGGAGGTCGATATGGGCAGTCCTTTTGATCTGTTCAGTGACATATCGCATCCGGATTCCGAAAAAGTAACAGATGAGCAGCATTCGAACAGAATGATGCTGCAAAATGCAATGAAAAGAAACGGCTTTTTGCCTATTGATTGTGAGTGGTGGCATTTTTCTCTTGAGAATGAGCCGTATCCGGATATATATTTTGAATTTCCGGTATCCTCGGGATATTTAAAGAAATAATAGGCAACATATTGAATTAAATTTATAAGGAGGTCAATCATGCGATCGATAAAGAAAACTGCAATCGCTGTCATAGTGTGCATGGTAACGCTTTTGGCAACAACAACCGCAAATGCCATGCAGATTTTCGTCAAGACCCTGACAGGTAAAACAATAACGCTTGATGTAGAGACAAATGATACGATAGAGAATATAAAGCAAAAGATACAGGAGAAGGAGGGCATACCGCCCGATCAGCAAAGGCTTATATTTGCCGGCAAGCAGCTTGAGGACGGAAGAACTCTTGCGGACTATAACATACAAAAAGAATCAACGCTGCATTTGGTGCTGAGATATAGAGGAGTGATAACTGCTGAGGGTGATGACGGGAGCAAGGCTACCGCCTTTGTGGCGATTGTTACAAATAGCGAGTATACCTCATATTCCACAGTTACATGGACTGTAACATCAGACCAGGAAGAAAAAGAATTTGTCACAGAAGTACCGACGATATCAGGCGGAGGCTCGGTAAAGCTTGCTCTTATTGTAAACGGGCTTTATGATAATAACGCAATGTGTGTTGCTGCTTTAGGAGGGACTGTAGAATGAATAAGTATATAGAACCAAAAATGAAATATATAAGTTTCAGTAGTGAAGAAGTTGTGACTGCAAGCACCCGTACAGCGGAGGATAAGCTCAGAGAGCAGTTGACGGGAGAAGATTACGGTCTCGGTAAAAATGATATAATGACTGTTTTATGGTAAAATCTCGGAACCCGGATGCGATATGTCACTGAACAGATCAAAAGGAGTGCCCATATCGACCTCCTTGCCTGTACGCATATCAAACAGAGTGAGATCGGAGGACCGGAGAATGAAAGATTTTTTAGAAAAAATCAACAATGTTATAGAAAATGGGAAATATAAAGACTCGTGGGAATCTTTGCATCAATACGAAGTGCCAAAGTGGTACAGAAATGCTCGTTTCGGTATATTTATCCACTGGGGAGTCTACTCTGTGCCGGCATTCGGCAGTGAATGGTATTCCAGAAACATGTATATCCGGGGGAGCAGGGAATATAAGCACCATATAGAAACATACGGCTTGCATAAGGATTTCGGATATAAAGATTTTGTGCCGATGTTTAAGGCGGAAAAATTTGATCCCGCGGATTGGGCGGAGCTGTTTAAAAATGCCGGAGCAGAATACGTTATGCCGGTTGCGGAGCACCATGACGGCTTTCAGATGTATGACAGCTCTCTGTCGGAATGGAATGCGAAGCAAAAGGGACCGCATAGGGACATTCTCGGAGAACTGTTTAAGGAATTTGATAAAAAGGGGCTTATCGGCTGTGCATCAAGCCATAGAGTTGAGCATTGGTTTTTTATGGGACATGGCAGAGAGTTTGAGTCGGACGTTAAAGGGGAAATGAAACGTGGCGATTTTTACTGGCCTGCCATGCCGGAGAGAGATCATTATGATTTTAATTCCGAACCGCCACCGTCCAAAGAATATCTTGAGGATTGGCTGTGCCGATGCTGTGAGATCGTTGATAAGTACAGACCAAAGATGATATATTTTGATTGGTGGATACAGCACAGCGCAGTAAAACCGTATTTGAAAAGGTTTGCGGCATATTATTACAATACCGTAGAGGGTGCTGTGATAAACTATAAGCACGACGCATTCAAATTCGGTACGGCGGTCATCGATATCGAGCGAGGACAATTTTCCGAAGCCAAGCCTTTTATATGGCAGAGCGACACGGCAGTGGCAATTAATTCGTGGTGTTATACGAAAAATAACAAATACAAAAAGCCGTATGCCATAGTCAGAGATCTTGTAGATATAGTGAGTAAAAACGGAAGATTGCTTCTTAATATTGGTCCGAAAGCGGATGGAACGATACCTGATGAGGACAGAGAAATACTTATGGCAATAGGTGATTGGCTCAGGGTGAACGGTGAAGCAATTTACGGGGCAAAGGTATGGAAAAGATCATCCGAAGGCCCTGCGATAATGATAGACGGCGGCTTTGCGGATGCGGAGGAGAAGGTATTCACAAACGAAGATTTCAGATTTACCGCAAAGGGACCGGCGCTTTATGCGATCTGCATGAATATGAAAGGAAAAAACAAGGCATTGATAAGATCGCTGGCTTCAAGAGAACCGGGCAAGGATGCCTTTTATTCGGATAATATCGGATCCGTTACGCAGCTTGGTTCAAATGACGCTGTAAACTGGAGCAGAACCGAGGAGGGACTGCTTATAACTACAAAGCAGATAGAAACAGAAATGCCTGTTGTATTTAAAATTTGCTGAATACCTTATTTGAGTCTTGGTATCATAGAGAGCGAACCCTCTCCGGAAAACACAGATCACGGACAATTCGTCCTGATAAAAGAGATGGTAATGCCTTTGGCGAACACGAGAAAATCGCGTTGAGAAACAGGTTTACTATATATAATAAATATATAATGAAAGGGAAGTGTTATTATGTTTAAGCGGAAATAGCTCAGATATTTATAAACAATACGAACAATATAAAACAATAAAAAACATTATTTGTGGTATTTCCTTCATATCCTCTCGCGCAGCGGATGAATATCGGAGGAGATACAGACTCAATTAAGAAGGGAGTATATTAACATGAATAAGAAGAGAATCAGGGATGCAGCATGGTTTCCCATGGCGGTAGCGATCTGCATAGGTGTTGTGCTTTACATTTTGCTGCTGAGATTGGCGGGTATCTGCGAAGGCATAGGCATTTTTATCGGATTTTTTAAGACGGTCATATTTGGCTGCGTGATTGCTTATCTTGTAAATCCGCTTGCAAATTTATTTAACAGAATCTTTAAGCGTGTAAAAAAAGACGGAACAAGAAAGCTCTTGTCAAACGGCATGGCTTTCCTGGTAGTCATACTGTTTCTCATTTTTGCCGTATTGATATTGGTTCCGCAGCTGATCGAAAGCGTGCAGACCTTTGCAAATAATCTGGGCGGTTATATCAATTCGGCAAGTAAAATGCTTGAAAATTTCGGTATATCAAAGAATGTGTTAGATCTGGACAGTGTTGTTGATCTTTCCGAGGATGCTCTTGCAACTACATACGAATGGCTCTCTGAAAATGCCGGTAAGATCGTTTCCGCAGCGACCGTTACAGGCAAGGGTATATTCCAGTGGGTGATAGCATTTATTCTTTCGATATATCTTCTTGGCGAAAAGGACAGTCTTAAGGCAGGCTTTAAGCGGCTTTTGAAGGCGGTTTTCGGCGATCAACGCTACGGCGGAGTCAGCGATCTGCTGCGTAAATGTGATACTATATTTAACCGTTACATTGTTTTTAACCTGATCGACAGCTTGATCGTAGGCGCTGCAAACACTATTTTCATGATGATCTGCGGTATGCAGTATGTCGGACTGATCTCATTTGTCGTTGCATTGACGAACCTTATACCGACCTTCGGTCCTATGATAGGACTTGTTATCGGCGGCTTTGTTCTGCTTATGGTAAATCCGGTTCACGCATTGATCTTTGCGATCTTTACATTAGTATTGCAGCTCATGGATGGGTATGTTATCAAGCCTCGTCTGTTCGGCAATTCGCTCGGCGTTTCAGGACTTTGGATACTTATAGGTGTCATTGTCGGCGGCAATATGTTCGGCGTTATCGGTATACTGCTTGCGGTACCGTGCGTTGCAATTATCATCCTGATCTACGAGAGCTATATTCTTCCCGGACTGGAAAGCCGATTCACTTCAAAAAGCGACGGTACATCAGCGCCGGAAAACACAAAAGAATAATAATATAAATAAAATGCTGGCATGATCGTAAAACACAAGAGGTTGGAACAAATGGTGCTATTCATCAACGCATGTGCAAGACCGCAGTCAAGAACGCTTGCTCTTGCCAAAAAAGCGGTTCGGATGATCGGAGAGCGCAGTGAAACGGTGGAGCTCTATAAAGAGAATATAATGCCGCTTGATTTTGCTGCTCTTAGTAAGCGGGATAACTATGTACAGCAAGTCGATTATTCGGATGAAGTTTTTCGGTATGCAAAGCAGTTTGCAGATGCCGATGAGATAGTGATCGCTGCGCCGTACTGGGATCTGTCATTTCCGGCAGTGTTAAAATGCTATATTGAAGCGATCTGTGTCAACGGCTTGACGTTCAGATATAATGACAAAGGAATGCCCGAAGGCTTATGCAAGGCAAGCAGGCTGATATATATTACAACAGCCGGAGGATATATACCCGAAAACAACTACGGATATGACTACATCAAGCAGCTTTGTACGGATCTGTTCGGTATATCAGATACAAGATGCATAAAAGCGGAAGGTCTTGATATTATAAATGCTGACGTCACAGAGATAATAAAATCGGCTGAAGAGGAAATAGAGACTATTATTTGAAGGTATAAATTTCAGTTTATCGGGGAGATAGTGGGTGGGCGCAGCTTGTCCTTGCCCTGGGGCAAGGTGGGCTTTTCAAGCTTTGCTTGAAAAGGTCGGGTTGGGGTTCACGGCACTAAAAAATGAGAGAAATTAGCGGCTTTAGATAAAATCTATCTCTGCCGTAGCCCCCAACCCGCCTCGCAAGCTCGGCACCCTGCCCCGGGGCAGGGACAGCAGAGCCGAACCTCAAACATCTCCCCGATAAACTGAAACTTACAAATATTAAAAGAGGGCGCGACATTTGTCGCGCCCTCTTTAGCTCATAGATCGATATTGCCATCCGGCATTATTTTTTTCCTGCCTTTTCTGCAAGAGCATTGTACCAGCTCTGCATGATCGGTGTATTCAGAACATCATCAGCTACTGACCGGGTGTAAAATGTCTCTTTCTCGCCATTGACTTCGCGGAGCAGATTTTCATCAGCTAAGAAGAAATCAAAACGAATATTATCCTCCGGGAAGTTAAGAACGACATATTCTCCGTCCGGTGCTGAAGCATTCTCTATCTCTGTAAAGCCGCCGCGGAGGATCTGATCCGCAAAGCTTGCGCCGTCCACACCGTTCGGTTCGAGCGGCCCGAATTCGGTTGTGCTGATCGTATACTTTGCATCCTTGTTAAATCCTGCTCCGGCAATATACATATCCGGTGTTGTGTTTGTGTAGTTCTCTCTTGTAAGGCTCTCGCTGTTTGCGATTATATCATCAATAAGGGTCGTGCGTGCCCACTCGTTGAGCTTTGACCACTCTTCTAAATCCGCTTCCATTTCCTCTGTTTTCTCACGCTCTAAACGAACGTCTGTGGGATGGTGCAATACGTAGTAGTCACCCTTAGCATCCTTTGCAAACACTATCATGCCGCTCATATCAGATGTAAAGAGTTCGCGTACCGTTTCCTCGCTCTCGCGTGAAATGCTGCAAAGCTCGCCAATGCCTTCAATGTCAGCATCCTCGCTGCCTGCCTTTGCCTTTGCAGCCTCGACAGACTTACGCTCGGATATTGTTATAAGTGTGCCGTATTCATCGTCAGGAAGGGCATTTATGCTGAGATAAAGATGCTCATAGATGTCCTGCGGGATAGCAACAGTCATCGAGCCGAACTCGTATGTTATCGGCGCGTTGGCTGCGTCCTCGATGAGCTTTGTCTGATACAGGAAGGAGATCATTTCCTTTCTCAAACACGGATCCTCTGAGCGGAACAGCATACCCGGTTCAGCCTTGCCTGTGTTGTCCTCTGTGATGACGCCGTTCATGGTTGCCCAAATAACCGGCAGATCGTAGTATGACTCCTCCGGCACGTCCGGGAAAATATCTTCGGTGTGCAGCATATTGCTGAACTGCTGGATTAATAATACACCAAGATCTTCAAGCGTAATGTCCTGCGACTCAGGATCGATCGTTGCTGTGAGGTCTATGCCATCGAGCGGTGAGCCTTCCGCTCTGTAGAGCAGTGTGATGCACATTGCGCGATTGCAGGTTTGGTCCGGACTGAATTGGTTATCGCCCGTGCCTAACGTGATATCGTTTTCGACCGCCCACTGTACCGCAGTCTCGTACCAGCTTCCCTCGGGAACGTCTGAGAAGGTCTCTTTGGTTGTCGGTGTCGGCATTCCTGCCTTGCGCCACAGGAAGGTAACCATCTGAGCGCGGCTTACTTCAAGATCGGGTTCAAAGTGGGTGTCATCTGTTCCGGTAGTTATGCCCTCATTCACGCCCCATTCAACAGCCGGGGAGAAGTAGTCGGTTTCCGCTACGTCCGTAAAGCCTGTCGCCGCGTATGCCGTAGCGCTTACGAACATTGACGCAGCAAGGATAAGTGCAGTGTGGTTTAATATTCTTTTCATATATTTTCTCCTTTCACACGGAGCATTGTCCGTTTTATAGTGTAAACAGATTATATCACTATTAATAATTAATTGCAATAGGTTAGTTAAAAATAAGTTGGATTTTTGAATGAGGAATTTTTATGAGTGGATTTTTTGTAAATTGAAATGTAAATTTCAGTTTATCGGGATGATGTTTGCGGTGATGCTCTGCTGTCCCTGCCTTGGGGCAGCCCTGGTCGGCGGCTATACCGCCTGCTCGGGTTGGCATCCCAGGTGGGCTTTTCAAGCTATGCTTGAAAAGGTCGGGTTGGGGTTAACGGAAATAACGAACGCGATAAATTAGCGGTTATATAATCTTCCCCTATCGCAGACCCCGAGTAAGCATGGCTACGTGGGTGCCCCCAATCCGCCTCACTTCGTTCGGCACCTTGCCCCAGGGCAAGGACAGGCTACGCCGCCCACTAATCTCTCCCCGATAAACTGAAATTTAAACGATCATATCAGCTTTTTTCATTTATTCAAAAACCTTGAATTGCAGTTAATTTGTTATTGCGTAGTTTGAAATTTTGTGATATAATATTGTATAGAATACAAAAAGGAGTGCTTTCTATGTTTAAGCGAAAGAAAACGGAGTCTATTCCGGACGGATTTTGTGTATCGGATATCAGGATCGAGTCAAGTATATGCAACGGTGAAAAGACCATAGGCTTTTACGATGAAGGGAAGAAGAAGCTGTATTATTCAGAGCTTGTAAGAAATGATGAGGATATAGAGGCCTTCTACAATAAATATGGTATCAAGAGGTGACAGGTATGGAAAGCGTCAAGGATAACGTTATACTTATCGGTATGCCGGGTTCGGGAAAGAGTACGGTCGGTGTTATTCTCGCTAAGCTGCTTGGTAAATCCTTTATTGACAGTGACATTGTTATTCAGCAAACTACAGGTAAGCTGTTGTCTGAGATAATAGATAGTGAGGGTGTGGATGGGTTTGTTGCTGCCGAAGGCAGGATCAACCGCAAAATAGTCTGCACGAACACTGTTATTTCTACAGGCGGCAGCGCTGTGATGAACAGTGAAGCAATGGAGTATTTTAAGAAGCGCGGTGTAGTGGTTTATTTATCTGTGGATCAGGCTGACCTTGCCGGAAGGCTTGGAGATCTCAGGAAAAGGGGAGTGGTATGCCGTGAAGGGCAGACGCTTTCGGATATCTATGCAGAGCGATTACCTCTTTATATGAAGTATGCGGATATAACGATACATGAACAGGGCTGCGGTAATGCGAGAGAGACTGCCGAGCTTGCTGCCGCACAAATAAGATTGTTTTTAACAGAAAGGATGCAAAATGAAAAATAAATTATTATCGGCAATGGTTGCCGTGTTATTTATATTCAGCACCGTTTCAGAGGCGCTTGCCGAGCCGGTAAAGGAGTCTCTATATGCATTGTCCACCGTACAAGCACCGTATGCTTCAGAGCTTGATCTTCCGTCGGGAGATATGAAGAAGTTCAGAGATATCGAGGTATCCTCTGAAGTAACACCGGATGTATATACATACGAGCTTAGTATCGCGGCGGAAACGCCGGAATTTTACAGACTCAGCTCTGATTACGGTCGTGAGTATCTGAAAAACCATAAGGACAAGGCGTATGTAGATCTTTATGATGAGCTCTGCGCGCAGTGTAATGCTTTTGAAGGGTATTATGATGATGTCTCCGCCACAACAGTTGAGTTCATTGACGGTTCTTTGCAAAAGTTGTACTATCTGCCGATGCAAAAGGGTAAATATTATATCTATGGTCTGACGATTGACGAGATCCGTGCGGTGTTTATAACTTTTATAAAGGATCATCCTGAATATTATTGGCTTGACACGTTTACTTATGTCGAAGAAATAAACTATTTTACTATAGATTTGTGTATATATGAAGAATATGCCTCGGGCGCTGAAAGACAAAAGCTTGATGAAGAGATACAAACCAATTTGGAAAAATACGTATCAGCAGCAGAAAAATACAGGTCTCAGAGCGAATATATAACCGCAAAAAAGGTGCATGACGATATTGCGGAAGCAGTCGAGTACAGTTATGAATACTTTGATAAAGACGGTATTAAATACAGCAGACCGAGTGAAACAGCTGCGGCGCATAATATAGTTTCTGTGCTTGATAATGACGAGGATACAATGCCTGTATGTGAGGGCTATGCAAAAGCATATAGTCTTATACTGAATGCGCTTTGTATCGAAAATATACTTCTGACGGGATATGCCGGAGGAGACGACCATGCATGGAATTTGGTAAAGCTTGATGACGATAGATTTTATTGGGTAGACTTGACATGGGATGATCCCGGCGATGAAATATCGCACTACTTTTTCGCGAGAGGTAATACAGAATTTAATGAATACCATAGACCTGATACCTCACAGGATACAGGATTTTATTTTCAATATGATCTGCCGGAGGTGCCGGATACGGATTTTGAGCTAATGCCGTTCTTAAACGATAATATCATAAACGGAATAGATATAATACACAGTGGAACCTTCGGCGACGATCTGAGTTGGGAATTATATGAAAATAAAGTCCTTTACATAAGAGGAACGGGGGATATGCCGCAGTCGTTTGAATATGACAATGAAAAGCATATAACCGATGCGCCGTGGTATGAGTATCAGTCCGATATAGCATACGTAATTATCGGTGAAGGCATAACTTATGTATCGTCTTTTGCCTTTTCAGCGTGTTTCGGCATTGAGTATGCTTACTTTCCGGACGGATTAGAGTCATTGGGCAACTATGTATTTGCCAATGCTTTTAGTCTTAAACAAATAAGATTACCCGCATCACTTATAAGTATAGGTCGAAACCTGGTATTCAGTTCAAATAGCATGTACTTTTCGGATATTTATTATGACGGAACCGAGGATGAGTGGAATGAAGTAAGCAAGGAAAACGCGGATATCCCTACCGGCATTACTATGCACTATAGCTCAGCGTCTGCGCCGAAACAGACTCCTTCGGCTGCACCGACACCGACACCGGTTACACCGACAGCGACACCGGCTGTGCCGATTGATGAGCAATATAAATACGCTATATCAGAGCTTAAGCTGACAAACAAAGCCGGAGAAAAGATCGCGCCTATTGATATACATGGAGAAGCAAACCTGCATATAGTAATAGATGATCATGATGCCGATGATAGGGAGGATACCGTGATCTTAGCAATATATTGTCCTGACGGCAGACTCAATACAATAGCTACACAGACGATGCAGTTTAAAGCGACAGGCAGACATACCGCAGATTTTGAGTTTAATGCGGATAAAGGAGAGGTAGGAGAAATAAAGGTTTTTATATGGGACTCCTATAATCATCATAATCCGTTGGCACTGATGAAAGATTTAAAATAAGTAAAGCCTGTAAAGGGCTGAACCAAAGCTAAACTATAAATTACATAACCAATATTATAAAAATAATGCCTGAAGGCATATCAACCCCCCTGACCCCCCATTCTTGTGGGGAAGAAGTAAGTAGTTGCAGGGGGAACTGCGTTCCCCCTGCACCCCTATCAGTCCGATAAAATTCAGTTTATGAAACAGATGCTTGTGGCGATGCTCTGCTGTCCCTGCCTTGGGGCAGCCCTGGTCGGCGGCTATGCCGTCTGCTCGGGTTGGCATCCCAGGTGGGCTTTTCAAGCATTGCTTGAAAAGGTCGGGTTGGGGTACGGCAGAGATAGATTTCATCTAAAGCCACTAAACGAGCAATTTCTTAATAGATAAAAAAATGCGCATGGCAACCGGATTTTCATCCGGTCGCCATGCGCGATTTTTATATAAGCTTCTGCAATTATTTCTCTGCAAGCTTTGTGAGGTGAGCGTATTTCTCTTCAGCTGTCTTTTCAGCGTAGTCGAACAGTTTTTCTGCTCTCTCCGGGTTGGAGCGTGCGAGTGAATTGTAACGAACCTCACCCATGAGGAAGTCTTTATAAGCCTTTGTAGGAGCCTTTGAATCGAGCTGGAACGGGTTCTTGCCCTCAGCCGCGAGTCTCGGATCATATCTGAAGCAGTGCCAGTAGCCTGACTCTACCGCTTTCTTCTCCTCAGCCTGCGCAATGGTCATACCGCCCTTGATGCCGTGGTTGATACACGGAGCATAAGCGATGATGAGTGACGGACCGTTGTAGCTCTCTGCCTCCTTGATAGCGTTCAGGCACTGCTGCTGGTTGTAGCCCATAGCAACCTGTGCAACGTAGATGTAGCCGTAGCTCATAGCGATAGCTGCGAGATCCTTCTTTTTAACTTCCTTACCTGCTGCCGCAAACTTAGCAATAGCACCTGTCGGTGTTGACTTTGAGGACTGACCGCCTGTGTTTGAATATACCTCTGTATCGAATACGAGGATGTTGATATCCTGGTTCGATGCAAGAGCGTGGTCAACGCCGCCGAAGCCTATATCATAAGCCCAGCCGTCGCCGCCGAATATCCAGCAGGACTTCTTTCTGAGATATTCCTTATCGGCAAGAACGTCCTTTGCCTCCTGTGAGTTGATGTTAGCGATAGCCTTAAGAAGCTCTGCTGTTGCAACCTTGTTAGCATCGCCGTCGTTCTTTGTTTCGATGAACTTATCGAATGCCGGTTTAACCTCCGGATTCTCCTCAGCTACCTTGGCAGCCTTGGCGATGTTCTGCTCTCTTAATGTATCCTGCGCGATGAACATACCAAGACCGAACTCAGCATTGTCCTCGAACAGTGAGTTAGCCCATGCCGGACCCTCGCCTTCGGCGTTGGTCGTGTACGGAGCTGACGGGCAGGATGCGCCCCAGATCGATGAACAGCCCGTTGCGTTTGCAAGGAACATTCTGTCACCGAAGAGCTGTGTAACGAGCTTAGCGTACGGAGTCTCACCACAGCCTGCGCATGCACCTGAGAACTCAAGATACGGCATCTTAAACTGTGAACCCTTTACCTTTGTAGCCGGGAACTTGTCAAGAACAGCTTGCTTCTCGCCGAGCGCTGCCGCATAATCAAAGTACGGCTGCTGATCGAGCTGAGTATCGAGCATATTCATAACAAGAGTATCGTTCTTCATGTTACCTGGGCATACGCTTGCGCAAGCACCGCAGCCTGTACAGTCAAGAACGGAAATTGCCATTGTGTAATAAAGACCGTCAAGCATCTTAGCGTTTGTATACTTGATGCCCTCAGGAGCGTTCTTAAGCTCCTCCTCTGTAAGAACTACAGGACGGATACAAGCATGCGGACATACGAACGAACACTGACCGCACTGGATACATGTATCCTGATTCCATGTCGGAACCTTAACAGCTATACCGCGCTTCTCAAATGCAGCAGAACCGAGAGGAACCTCACCTGTCTGATACTTTGTGAATGCCGAAACAGGAAGCTTCGAGCCTTCAAAAGCGTTGATCGGAACAAGAATGTTGTTAACGTAATCAATGAGCTCGCCCTCGCCGTCGTGATGAACAGCGATATCCTCGTCCGCGCAGTCCTTCCAGTAATCCGGAACCTCTACCTTAACTACCTGCTGTGCGCCGGCGTCGATAGCATCCCAGTTCATCTTAACGATAGCCTCGCCCTTCTTAGCGTATGAATGCTCTGCAGCTTCCTTCATATACTTGATAGCGTCATCTGACGGAATGATGTCAGCGAGCTTGAAGAATGCAGACTGGAGGACTGTGTTTATTCTGTTTCCAAGACCTATCTCAAGACCGATCTTAACGCCGTCGATGGTGTAGAACTGAATGTTGTTCTCAGCGATATATCTCTTGACCTGACCCGGAAGGTGCTCGTCAAGCTCTTTGCCTGTCCATGAGCAGTTGAGAAGGAATACGCCGCCCGGCTTTATGTCGGATACCATGTCATACTGACGGATGTATGATGCCTTGTGGCATGCTACGAAGTCAGCCTTGTTTATAAGATATGTTGATGTGATCGGAGCATGACCGAATCGGAGATGTGAACAGGTGAGACCGCCTGACTTCTTTGAGTCATAGTCGAAATAAGCCTGAACGTTCATGTCCGTGTGGTCACCTATGATCTTAACGGAGTTCTTGTTAGCGCCAACCGTACCGTCTGCGCCGAGACCCCAGAACTTACAGCTCTTGATGCCTGCCGGTGTTGTATCCGGAGCTTCCTCAAGCGGAAGTGAAAGATTTGTAACGTCATCGTTGATACCGACTGTGAAGTGCTTCTTTTCTGTGTTCTTAAATACAGCCATGATGCATGCCGGTGTTGTATCCTTTGACGCAAGACCGTAACGGCCTGCATATACATCGATATCCTTTTTGCCTGCCTCATTTAGTGCAGCAACAACATCAAGATAAAGCGGCTCGCCAAGAGCACCCGGTTCCTTGGTTCTGTCAAGAACAGTTATCTTCTTAACAGTCTCAGGAATAGCCTCGATGAGGTGCTTTGTTGAGAACGGTCTGTAAAGACGAACTGCTATGTAGCCTACCTTACCGCCGTTTGCATTGCAATAGTCAACAGTTTCCTTGATAGTATCACAAGCACTGCCCATAGCGATGATGATCTGCTCAGCATCGGGAGCGCCGTGATAGTTAAAGAGCTTGTAGTTTGTGCCGATCTCTTTGTTTACCATATCCATGTACATCTGGGTGATCTCAGGTACAGCAAGATATGCACTGTTTGAAGCCTCGCGGGCCTGGAAGAATACGTCGCCGTTCTGAGCTGTACCGCGCTGCGCGGGATGCTCAGGATTAAGCGATGAATGGCGCCACTCGTTAAGAGCGTCCCAGTCTACCATCTTTGCAAGTGTCTCGTTATCCCAGCAAGCTACCTTCTGATATTCGTGTGATGTTCTGAAACCGTCAAAGAAGTGCAGGAACGGTATTCTGCTCTTGATAGTTGAAAGGTGTGCAACTGCTCCGAGATCCATTGCCTCCTGCGGATTTGTTGAAGCAAGCATAGCAAAGCCTGTCTGACGGCAAGCCATAACGTCGCTGTGATCACCGAAAATTGAAAGCGCGTGTGAAGCAATACAACGTGCCGATACGTTAAATACGCTCGGGAGCTGTTCGCCCGCGATCTTATACATATTCGGTATCATAAGGAGAAGACCCTGTGATGCCGTGTAGGTGGTCGTAAGCGCACCCGCTGTGAGTGAGCCGTGAACCGCGCCTGCCGCGCCTGCCTCAGACTGCATCTCAACAACCTTTACCGTGTTGCCGAAGATGTTCTTCATGCCGCCGGCAGCCCACTCGTCCGTAACCTCAGCCATTGTTGAGGAAGGAGTGATGGGGTAGATAGCAGCAACGTCGGTAAATGCATAAGAAGCATAAGCCGCAGCGTTGTTGCCGTCCATGGTTTTCATTTTTCTTGCCATGAATAGTTCCTCCTGAAAAATTATTTCAGCCGCAAATGACCTTGCGGCCGTTTGTGTCTGTTATTTTTGTGCGACAAAAATAAATGTCCTGCCGCACATATATATTAATAATAACATTTTTTTTAATAAAAATCAAGTGTTTTTGAATAAATAATAATAAAATTCAGAATAATCACAAAAAAACATCATAATTATTTATAAATATTATTTTTTGGGAGGATCGATATGGAGCTTAAAAAGACGGAATTAAGTCTGTGTGATACGATAACAAAGGGGACAACTCAGGCAATGTCAGATGGTGAGGTCATAGTGCCGGATATAAAGCCCGATATACTAAAAATACTACAGGTCGATGCGGAGGCTTCGGTGACGGACAGATATATAGAAAACGGCAGATTATATATAAGCGGTCGCGTCGATTATAAGGTGCTCTATATACCCGACAGTGATGGTGAGAAAATAAAGAGCATACTTACCTCGATGGACTTCAGGCAGACCGTCGATGCCGGCGGAGCGGTGACGGGCGACAATATCATTGCCTCGGCCGAGGTAGAGCGTGTGGAATTCAGCGCGACCAATTCAAGAAAGCTGCGTCTGAGGTCGGTTATAAGCATAGACTATGAGATTTGCCGCGTAAGCGGAACAGAGCTTTGCACAGGCGCAGATGAGGACATGGAATGTAAATATGACAGCATTGATATAGAGTGTACAACACATCTTTCATCGCACGAATTTACTGTAAAGGAACGAATAGAGTTACCCGCGGGACAGAGCTCGATCTCGGAGATACTCAAGGCGGATGTTACCGTGACCGAGCCGGAGTATAAGACGGTAACGGGCAAGATAATTATAAAGGCGAATGCGGATATCAGTGTGCTTTATACAGATGAGAGCGGCGCGGTAAGATTTACGGAGGCAGAGCTGCCGTTTACCGAGGTGCTTGATGCCGAAGGCGTGGGAGATATGACCGTGTGTGATATTGACTTTGCGGTACTTGGTGTTATGTGCGAAGCGGAGGAGGACTCGGACGGTGACTTGCGCATTGCTGCTGTGGATATTGATATCTGCGCTGATGTAAGAAGCACGGAAAATGTTGAGTGCAAAATAATGCGTGACTGCTTTTCTCCGTATAATAAAACTGACATCGAAAGAGAGGATATTAATATTACAAGGACAGTTTGCAGACCGTCGATACAGAACAGCGTCCGTGAGATAATAGATGTGCCTGATAATGTTCCGGGTGTGGCGGGAGTATATAATGTTATCGCTGATGCTGCGGTGACAAAATCAGAGCTGCAAGGGAAAAGGCTGCTGTGTGAGGGTAGGATCGACGTTTATGCGCTGTATCTTACAGACTCGGCCGAGAACCCTATATACAGTATACGTAAAGAGATACCGTTTTCCTATGTGACCGAGTGCGATGGTGCGTCCGGGAACGAGGAGATAGAACTGAATGCGTCGGTGGGACATATCGGATATAGTCTTAACTCCTCCGGCGATATAGAGCTTCGTTGTCTTGTAAGCGTGGACGGGCGGCTTATAAAACATGATACCATATCAAATATCGTATCTGTTGAAACGGAGGATATGCCTATACGGAGCGGGATATTTATATATTTTGTAAAGGATGGCGACACGCTTTGGGATATATCAAAACGATACGCGGTGCCGCGCGGCAGGATAGCGAGATATAACAATATCGCGGAGGATGTTCTTGAGCGAGGCGCAAAGCTGTTTATACCGGCGCAAATGTAATTATCCGCTGAATTTCAGTTTATCGGGGTGGTTCAACCCCCCTGCCCCCCATTCTTGGGGGGAAAAGAGTAGTAGTTGCAGGGGGAAACTACGTTTCCCCCTGCAACCCCCATACGCGTAATATGGTTGATACACAATTAACGGGTATTGCACCGGTTTGCTGCGCTCGGCGCTTTGGTGCTCGTGGCTGTCTGGGATGCTCAAGGGCTTGGGGAAGTGTGTCTCACTCATTGCTTAGACGGCTTTTATGTACAGCTGTTACAGTGTT
>JAFRDB010000084.1 GCA_017404065.1 Clostridia bacterium | reverse complement strand
GGAACAAACCAAATAATAATAGATACGGCAGCGCAAACATATGAAGTGTACGCGCTCGGAAGTGCGGGCAAGAAGGGCAGCTTTAATTCACTTGACGGACTTTCGATAAAATTCTATCGCTGGGCTGATCCGGCATCGTATGTAAGTGGTTTTACCATTGAAGAAGTATATACTGCAACGGTAGCAAATGACGGCAATGGCATAGCTACAGTATCACAGTCTGGTAACAGCGCAACATTCACTGCAACTGCAAACGATGGATATACCTTTGACGGTTGGTATGATGGCGAAACAAAGGTAAGCGACGCTAATCCGTACATGGTAACAATATCGGCAGCTACCAATCTCACGGCTAAGTTTGAAAAGAGAGCAACAGAAGATGTAATAGCAGAGACAGTTGCGGCATCGGTAAAGACCAGCGAGAATACATATAAGGTAGGTCTGGCATTTGACAGCATCAATCCGGCTGAATATACAAACATAGTATTTAAGGCGGTTGTAGACGGAGAAGCTCAGTATAAGGGCGGTGCAGTTGATTCAGTGCTTGGCGGAGTATACGATGGTCCTGTTCAGCTTGCAATCATTCTCGAGAATGCACCGAGTGATGATGTTTCGGTATTGTTCACGAACACAGCGATAGACTGATGAATGGAGGCTAAAGCAATGAAAAGATATTTTAAACCTGAAATAGAAATAATGGCTTTCTGCCAAGAAGAGATCATGACAGCCAGCGGGCAGACAACCGATGCAGTAGAAGCATGGGATGCTGCAAATACAAATTCTGCAAAGCGTGTTGACTGGAACGGCTTGGATGGAGTGAATGTTGTCTTCTGATGATATGTATAATGCGGTGTCCGGCTTCGGACACCGCAATGATTGATCAATTCACATGCGGCGGCGCAGCTCCGCTTTAAGCCCGCCGCATGAGCATTGATTACAAGGCTTATGCGTTTTGGTGAATATAATATCTGATACTCTCTCGCCGTAAAAGGACACATTAGCCTTGTAATGAGTGAAATATATATGTATAGTCAAGGAGGGAAATATGGACAGCATAAAAATATATCAGCATGACGGCATAGGTAAAATAAAACCAATGCACGCGACAAACAACGGACCGGTATATAAGCTTGGAGTTGAACAGCAGATAACAAATATCGATGCTTTTAAAAGTGCCGGTATACCATATATAAGGACGCATGATACATCGTTTTATGCTGCATACGGAGGCGAGCATACGGTCGATGTTCATGCTATATTCCCGGATTTTGACAAGGGTCCGTATGACGCGGGCTCATATGACTTTACAGTGACTGATAATTATATGAAGGTCATGGCATGCTCCGGTGCAAAGGTATTCTATCGGCTCGGTTCAAAAATTGAGCATGGCGTAAAAAAATACGGCACGCTTCCTCCAAAGGATTTTAAAAAGTGGGCGGTGATTTGTGAGCATATCATACGCCACTATACCGAGGGCTGGGCGGAAGGCTTTGATTATGATATCGATTATTGGGAGATATGGAATGAGCCGGATCTTGATCCGGATGATTCGGAGAATAAGCGCACATGGGGCGGGACGAAGAAGCAGTTTTTTGAGTTTTATAACATTGCAGCAAAGCATCTTAAAGACTGTTTTCCGCACCTCAAAATAGGAGGTCCCGCAATAGCTTATAATTTAGATTGGTTGAAGGACTTTTTGACACAGCTTACCGCGCCGCTTGATTTTTGCTCATGGCATATATATGCAAGTGAGCCGCAGGCGGTGGCAGACAGAGCAAAAGCTGTCAGAAAGCTTCTTGACGATAACGGATTTAAAAACACAGAAAGCATACTGAATGAGTGGAACTATGTAAAGGGCTGGTCGGGCGAGGAATGGAAATACAGCGTAAAGACAATAAAATCCAAGAAGGGCGCGGCGTTTACGGCAAGTGTTATGTGTGTTTGTCAGGATTTGCCGGTGGATATGCTTATGTATTACGACGCGAGACCGGCAACAATGAATGGAATGTTTTATACAGATCTTGTATGTGAGCTTTTAAAGGGATATTATCCGTTTAAAATGTTTAATGATGTTTATAAAAGAAAAAAAGAAATAAAATGCGAGGTAAGCGGCACTGATATATACGCTATTTCGGCTGCCGATGAGGCGGGAAAAACAGGGACACTTATAGTGTATTATACCGACGAGGAGGATATGCCGCCAAAGCAGCTTGTATTTGAAAGTGAGTCGGAACTGCACAGCGCAAAAGCTTATCTGCTTGACGGCGAAAAGGACTGCTTGTGTATAGGCGGTATCAACAGCGGTGATATAATAAAGATGCAGCCCAATACAGTATTATTGATAACAGAGGAATAAGTATATGGAAGATTTAATTATCGGCTGGGCAGAGGAAAGCATTGTTCCTGAAAAGCCGGCAATGCTACCCGGTCAGCTTTATGAGAGGATATCGGAGTATGTTGAGTCGGATATATCCGTAACGGCAATGGCAATTGAGCGTGGAACAGAAAAGGCGATCATTGTATCCTGTGATATTATAAAGGTCAGTGATAAGCTGATGCAAAAGGCAAGAGAAAAATTTGCCCTCCTGTGTCGTGATGTGCCTCCATCGTGCCTGATAATCGGTGCGACCCATACTCATACCTCATTAAGCTATATAGAAGGTAATAATGCTGCCGAGGACATACTTAACGAGTTTCTTACGGAGAATAAAAAATATACTCCGATAATAAAATCTCATGACGATATACTTTCGTGCACCGAGGCATTGGAGCTTATCGCCGAAAAGACAGCTCTTGCCGCTTCTAATGCATGGAGTGTGCGCAAGAAGGCAATGTATTCTCATGCCTTCGGCAGAGCCGCAGTCGGCTTTTGCCGCCGGGCAGTGTATGACGACAGTTCAGCTGAGATGTGGGGGGATGCGAACACCGCAAATTTTGTTTCGCTTGAGGGTGGAAACGACTCGGGTGTAGAAATAGTATATACATATGACGAGAACAAGAAGCTTACCGGCGTGATTGCAAATGTAGCGTGCCCGGCGCAGATACTTGAGCACAAGAGCTTTATATCCTCTGATTACTGGGGCAAGGTCAAGGAATATATCCGAGCTGAATTTGGAGACCATATATATCTGTTGGCACTCTGCGGCGCGGCGGGTGATCAGTGCCCACGCGATCTGATACGATGGGTGAACTCAGATGAGCCGGTAAAGGATCCGCATATATGCCGACCTGATTATATAGAGCGTACCGCAGATCCCTCCATGTTTGATTTGTCAGGATGTAGGCTTGCCGGGAGAAGGATAGCGAATGAGATAATAGGGCTGTATTATGAAACGAAGGATATAAGCGGTGACGCGGAGCTTGTACATAAGTCCTTTATAATGGATCTGCCGCTGAGAAAGGCTTCAAAAAGCGAGTATCATCATGCGGTAAGAGAAATTGAGTACTATGTGAATAAGAACAAGGATAAGGAAGTATTTGACTATAGGGATAAGGCAGCGGTCTATGTTCATGCCGGAGTTATAAACCGATATCGCCGTCAGCAGGATGAAGAAACAGTGCCGGTAGAGGTACACATAATACGGCTCGGCGATATAGCCATAGCCACAAATCCGTTCGAGCTGTTTCTTGATTACGGAAACAGGATAAGGGCAAGGAGCCGCGCAAAGCAGACCTTCATAATGCAGCTTGCATGCGGCGGATATGCGTATCTGCCCACGGAAAAGGCGGAGCGGGGCGGGCATTACAGCGCATATATAACCAGCGGCAGCGTTGGACATGAGGGCGGCGATATGCTCACGCGGAAGAGTATTGACGAAATAAATAGAATGTGGAACGAACAATATATAAGTGATTAATATGAAGGTAAGAAAAATTGATGTGGTATCAAACACGCATTGGGACAGGGAATTTCGGTTCAGCTTTGAAAAGACAAGGCATAACCTGCTTGTTATGCTTGATACCACTCTTGACATTTTGGAAAGTGATCCGGACTATCACTCCTTTACAATGGACGGTCACTCTATAATGATAGATGATTATCTCCAAATGCGCCCGGAGCGGCGTGAACAGGTAGAGCGGTTTATCCGAGAAGGTAGGCTTATAATCGGACCGTACTATACACTTGCAGAGGAGTTTTCCATTTCGCACGAATCGCTTGTCAGGAATCTCATTTTTGGACAAAGAACAGTTGAAAAATATGGCGGGAAATATCCGTCTGTCGCATATACACCATCATCATGGGGACAGACGGGGCAGTATCCGCAAATTCTCTCCTCCTTCGGTATACGCTATATGATGTTCTACCGGGGCATCTCTCACCATGAGGCTCCGGCAGAATACATATGGCGGGCTCCGGATGGCACGGAGATAACGGCAAGCCGCTTTGCGCTCTATTGCCGATATAACTGGTATTATCAGGTGCACAGAGCGGTAACCCGCGGCAGAGTGTGGGAAAAGGACTATAAATGGGGCGAATTTGACGAAGCACCGTTTCGCAGAGCAGACGGTATTGTAGGACCATCAATTAACTATGACTTAAAATCGCCCGTGGCGAATTATGATAAAACAAATCTAAAAAAAGCAATACTTGATATGCTTGAGGAGGAAAAGGGACATTTCACAACGCCTGTATTCCTCGGTATGAACGGACACGATATATCCGTAGGTTTTCCGCGAGAGAGCGAGGTAATAAAGGATGCGCAGGAGCTGTTCTCCTCCTCATGTTTGCCGCCTTTGGGGGAAATGCCCGAAGTGCAAAGGGGGGTAAAAATCGAGCATACAGACCTTGAAGGCTTTTGGCGTGACGCGGAAAGCTATTTTGACCGCAGTAAAATGACGGTGCTCACCGGCGAGCGCAGAGCCTACCTCAAAACAGGAAAGTGGACATACCTTTTCCCCGGCACTATATCTGCAAGAACATATTTAAAGCAGGCAGACTTTGAGGCGTATACAGAGCTTTGTTATATAGCCGAGCCGCTTAATGCGATAGCGGGAATCGACAGCACACGCTATCTTGAATGCGGCTGGAGGTATCTGTTATCCAACCACAGCCACGATGCCAACGGCGGCTGTGCACCTGACAGTGTATGTAAGGATATGGAGTACCGTTACAGAAAGACAAAGGATATAGCCGAAATAGTGTCCGAGGATGCAATGGCATACATTGCAAAGAACCTCTCACCAAACGGGCAGTCAAAGGATATTGTCCAGCTTGTGGTATATAACACGCTACCGTATGAGCGCAGCGCAATCGTACCGCTTGATATAGAGGTGCCAGCGGAGCTTGGCAAGGGTATCAATATTGACGGAGTTAAATTACAGCTGATACAGAGCGAGAAATCAAGTATATTTGTAGATAATATCTGGGATGTGCCTACCATACTTGACAGCTATCATCACAGGGTATATGCAGAGATAGATAATATACCGGCTATGGGCTACAAGGTGCTTGAGATAAAGGGCAGCTCCGCAAAGCTGCAAAAGAGACCGGGTATAGCCGGAAATGGTGTCCTTGAAAATGAATATATAAGGGCAAAGGTCAATAATGACGGCACTATAGATGTATTATACAAGACAACAGGAAAGCTGTATCGAGGGCTTAACTACTTCACCTCACAAGGCGAGGTGGGCAATGCATGGAAGCACGAAAGTCCGGAATTTGACAGAAAGTATAAGAGCAACCTCTCTCAAATTTATATCACTGAAAGCGGCGAATTGTCGGGGACAATAGTCTGCGAGGGCGACTTTGCTATCCCCGAAAGCTGCGCCGTAAATCCAAGTGATATATATGTAAATGTGCATATAAAGACAAGCTATACCTTAGATAAAGATGCGGACTTCATAAAGGTCAGAACAGAGGTAGATAACACCGCAAAGGATCATTGGCTGAGAGCTAACTTCCCGACAGGGATAGAGACTAAGTATTCGTATTCGGACAGTCATTTTGATATAGTGCGGCGCGATATAGCTATACCCGACAGCACAGGCTGGGTGGAGCAGGCATTCGGAACACAGCCGCTAAGGACATTTGCGGCGTTAACTGACGGCAAGGACGGCTTTGCCGTAATGCCAAAAGGTCTGTTTGAATACGAGGTATTCCCCGACAGCACAATAGCGCTGACACTCATCCGTGCATGCCGCATTAAGCTTGCTGTATCGGAGGAAAAGGTAACCGAGCTTGAGGACGATGGTATACAGTGCCCGGGAAGGCAGGTGTTTGAATATGCAATACATTTCGATGAGGGACAGATAAATGACCTTCCGAACAGGGCGGCAGAGCTGTTCACTCCAATAAAATGCGCGGTATGCGGACGCGGTAAGGGAGATATGCCGCATGAGAACAGCGTTTTAAGCATTGATAACAAAAATGTCCATGTTACAGCTGTAAAACACGCTGATGATGGAAATGGGATAATAGTAAGGTATTATAACCCCACAGATGAGCCGCAGAGTGTTACAATAAGCACAAAGGGGAATCTATATCTTTGTAAGCTTGATGAAACCGTGGAAGATCTGATACCCTCAACTTATATCGCGCGGGCAAAAAAAATAGTAACAGTAAGAATAAAATAGAGCATAATTTGTGAAGGATGAAATAGCAAATGGAAAAATATTATGCGTTAACAGATAAGCTCTGGCGTGAGCTGATACCGATCCCTGCTCCATCGTATCATGAGGAGCGCAGAGCGCAGTATATCTGCGATACGCTCCGGTCATGGGGCGCGGAGACGGCGTATATTGACGAAGCAAAAAATGTGGTCTTAAAGATAGACGGAGAAGTAAATGAGACGGTTGTGTTTGCGGCGCATATTGATACTGTGTTTCCCGATATGGAGCCGATGACCTTCACCGAGGACGAGAACAACATATGCGGACCCGGCTGTGGAGATGATGCCGTATCAGTAGCAATGCTGATGACTGTAGTTAAGTACATAATCGACAGCGGCAGGAACCCCAAACGAAGCATGGTCTTTGCTTTCGATTCCTGTGAGGAAGGACTGGGCAATCTTAAAGGAATAAAAGCCGTTATGGGTAGATACGGCGGAGATGTGACGCGGTTTTATACCTTCGACGGCAAATATCACCGAGTGGCAAATGTAAGCGTAGGCTCGCACCGCTATAAGGTAACGGTAAAAACAGAGGGCGGACATTCATACAGTGCCTTTGGAAATAAAAACGCAGCGCATATTCTGGCAAAGGGCATAAATGCTATATATGATATACAAGTCCCTGTAAAAGGCGGAAAGACAACATATAATGTAGGGCTTATATCAGGGGGTACATCTGTAAATACCATTGCACAAAAGGCGGAAATGGTCTGCGAATACAGAAGTGTTTCGCATGATAATCTGGAATATATGAAAAGATGTTTTGAGGAGGTCTTTGAATATATGCGTTCACGCGGAGCAGAGGTCGAGGTCGAGCTTGTCGGAGAAAGACCGTGTATGCAGGATGTTGACGATGCCGCGATGCGTGAAATGACACAGCTTTGTGTAGATGTACAAAAAAAGCATTCCGGCTGTGATATAGAGCTTGTATCAAGCTCCACTGACTGCAATATTCCTCATTCGATGGGTATTCCGGCTATATGTGTAGGCACATATATGGGTGACGGTACACACACAAGAGAGGAATGGGTAGAAAAGGCGAGCATACCAAAGGGCGTTGAAATAGTAAAGGATATAGTTGAATACTACTTTTAGAGGAGAAATGTTATGAGGATCACAGCTGTTGGTGATTGCGCAATTCAGAAGAATTTACCGAGATATTATGATGGGTTCGATAAAGTAAGAGAATACATAAACCGAGGAGACATAAGATTTTTTAATCTTGAGACAACCGTATGTGAGAACTGCTATCCTGCGCGTCACAGCGGCGGAACTTGGCTGCGTACAGACAAAAGTGTCCTGAATGATATGCTTGAATTTGGCTTCAATGCTGTCACGGCGGCGAATAATCATTGTATGGATTATTCAATGAACGGTTTTTTACAAACTATTGACAGCATTAAAGCAGCAGGGCTAAAACAGAGCGGGTGCGGGAGAAGTCTTGCGGAGGCTGCAGCACCTGCATATATTGATACACCTGACGGCAGGGCTGCTGTCATATCATGCACTGCGAATTACTCGCCCGGTGCGGAGGCAGGTGAACAGTCAAGGGATTTTCCGGGCAGACCCGGTATAAATCCGATCAGCCTGAAACAGACGGTATATGTCGATAGGGAGGATTTTGACCGGCTTTCACAAATAGCGGCAAAAACCGGACTGAATGCGCATGATAATATAATACGCAGGGAGGGCTATCTGCCGCCGGAGAGCAAGGATGAGCTGAACTTTGGAGGTTCAAGCTTCAAGATAGGCGAGCCGGGGATACGGTTTGATATAGCACAAACCGACCTGAAGCGTATAGAGACGGCAATAAAGGATGCAAGCTTTCAGGCGGATGTAGTACTCATATCTGTCCACTCACATCAGACAGAGGGCGAGGATAAGGAGACTGTGCCGGGGTTCTTGAAGGAGTTTGCGCATTTCTGCATAGACAGGGGTGCACATGCAGTCATAGGACACGGACCGCACCTTTTGCGACGGATAGAGATATATAAGGGCTTGCCGATATTTTATTCTCTCGGTGACTTTATATTGCAGCTTGAAAACTGCGCGGCTATGCCGAATGAATATTATCAAAAATACGGGCTTACTCCCGAAGCGGGATTGTATGAGGTGTTCAGAACACGAACAAAGGATTTTACCGTAGGTCTGCAAAGGCAGAGAGAGATGACAGAAACAGTAATACCGTGTTTTGATATAGTTGATGGTGCATTAAAGTGCTTAGAGCTTATGGCGGTTGAGCTTGGCTTCGGAATGCCGCATTCGCGGTTCGGATGGCCGCGGTATGCGCCGGATAGTGGTATACTTGAAAGATTAGCCGCGATGAGCGGCTTAGAAATCGATAAAAGCGGCAAGGTATTTATATAAACGAGGTAAGTGTTATGTCAAAGTTTACAGAAAAGGTAATGCTGATAGGAAACGATACGGTTCAGAAATATGCAGATGCAGATATGGCGATAAAGATGGTCGCTAAGACATGGGAATGGTATGGCAGGGGCGAGATAATAATGCCTCCCAAGATCACCACCGATATGTCCTCTGCAGGAGTGGCCGGCTGGTTCAACTCCATGCCATGCTATGTAAAGCCGTATGACATTGCCGGAATTAAACTCGTTGGCGGCTATGACAATAACAAGAAAAAAGGTATGCCTTATATTAAAGCGAATATTATGCTTACGGATCCGAACAGCGGCATGCTCAAGGCCGTAGTCTCCGGAGACTGGATATCCGATTTTCGCACAGGCTCTCAGCCGGCGATAATGGCAAAGCATCTTGCGTATAAGACAGATGTTGTTACTATTATAGGTTCGGGCTTGCAGGGTTATACAAGTCTTTTGTGCATGAGCAGGCTTCTTGATATCAAAGAGGTGCGTGTTTGCGATTTGAGCGAGGCGGCAAGAAAGAGTTTCATTGCTAAATTTGGTAATGCAAGATTTACACTTGTTGAATACACAGATAATGAAGCGGCTTGTAGAGATAGTGATATAATAATAACAGTTACCAATGCTGACGCGGAGCTTGTGAAGGCTTCGTGGGTAAAGCCAGGCTCGCTTGTTATGACAATGGGTTCATTCAAGGAAACTGAGCCGGAGGTGGTTTTGAATGCCGATGTTATCGCTGTAGATCACGTGGCACAATCTCTCCATCGTGGAAACATTAAACCGTTATATGAATCAGGGCTGATAACTGAAAGCTCGTTTGATATAGAAATAGCACTGCTTCTTGCCGGTAAGCAAAAGTATGTGCCAAGTCCAGACAAGCGTGTCTATGCGCAGATAGTCGGAATGGGTTGTCCTGATGTTGTGATAGCAGAGACAGTGAGACGGCGCATACAGGAACAGACCAGCAACAATAATTATTTTGATATGCAGAGTTAGATCATCAGAAGCTGATCCGTAATAATAGGAATAGGACTATGTTTTTTAGCGGAAATACAACAGAAAAAAAGCTGAGTTTTGCTATGTTTGTTGTTGTGTTCATTATGTACTCGTTGGTATGTATGACAAAGCAATGTTTTAATGCAGCAATGGCAGATATAGTTAATGAGGGTGTACTTACAAAATCGCAGACAGGACTGATAATCTCGGCGTTTTATATTGTATATGCACCCACTCAACTTATCGGCGGCTTTGCTGCTGACAGATATGACAGCGAAAGATTGATATTGATAGGACTTATAGGTGCAGCTGCTGCGAATATAATAATATTTTTCAGTCAGTCGTATTATGTTATGCTTGCGGCGTGGAGCTTTGATGCTTTGGTACAGTTTGGGTTGTGGACATCAATATTGAAAATACTGATGTCTGAGTTGCATAGCTCACTTCGCCATAGCGCTGTTGCGTATATAGCGATTGCACAGCCTTTGGGAGCGGTTTTGGCTTATGTAACTGCATCTCTGATAAGAGAATGGAGATATAATTTTGCTGTATCTGCTTTAATTCTGATCCTTGCATCAGTGTTTTTCAAGATTGCGTATAAGAGTATAAAGAAGCGCATGGATGATGTGGAAGGGCATGAAACGCATTCAGCGCAATGGGTGAGCCACAAAACAAAGCCGTTGAAAAATAGCAGTATGATCTTCGGCAGCGGACTTATATTTATTGCAACAATGATGATGCTGAGAGAAATGGTCGGAAGCGGGATCAAGGGCTTGTCTCCCGTAATGCTTATGGAGTCATATGATAGTATAACTCCGGCCGTAGGCAATGCATTGAATGTTATTATAATTTTGTTTGGCACTGTAGGAGTAATCTCAGCAGGCATGATACATCATCATAACAGACATAAGGATGTATTGATATTGACTGTAATATTGTTACTGGCTGTACCGGGATTGAGTGTGATAGCATTTATAGGGAAAATCAATATACTGATGTGTGTTTTTGCATTGGCTTGGCTGCATGGTTTGATGATGGCTTGTGCAACCATAATTAATTGCTGGGGAATGCGCTATCGCATATTTGGTCGTGAAGGTACCGTTGCAGGAATTATAAATTCTGCTGCTTCGATAGGAATAATGATAGAAAGCTACGGTTTTTGTGCATTGGCTGACAAGGCAGGTTGGACATCTGTTGTATATACATGGATTATTATGCTTGTACTGTGTGAGGTCATGCTTGTGTTAGCGGCAACGCATTGGTCTGGATTTTGTAAGAACATGAGGTGTTCCCCGACAGCACATTGATACGGATGCTCATTCATTCGTGTCGCATAAAGCTTGCGGTATCAAAGGAAAAGCAGAGTGTTACGATAAACACAAAGGGAAAACTATATTGCTGTAAGCTTGATGAAACAGAGGAAGATATAATATCCTCGATGCACACCGTCGAGGCAAAAAAATAGTAACAGTAAGAATAAAATAGAACAAAGAGAGGAGATGGCCGATAATGAGATATTCTGAACCAAGAATTTTTTTGAAAGTATTTAAACAGGAAAACATACAAACCAATGACATTGTATTAGCATCGGCTGTCGAGACCTATGCTGACTATGCGGCACGGCAGGATGCAATGGCAAAGCTTGAAAAAAGATTTGCCCAGCTTAATGAAATAACCGGGTTTAAGTTTTGATCGGGTAAAGGCGAGAAAGGAAGGGTTAGCATGAGACGATTTATTATATGCTTGTTGGTTATGATTATGCTTTCGTCTTCGTTGTCAGCGTTTGCTGCAGAATATAATTTGATCGACAATTCAGTGACGGGAATTGATGGGGATACATACAGGACTGTGGTGATCACAAAAGAAGATGACGGGAGTATTGTACATATTGGACAGGCAAACAGCGAGGCAAAATATTCATCAGCTGTGAGCTTTTATCTGAAAAATGGTCTTGATGACGGTTATTATATCATGAAGCTTGGTGGTAAGGAGGATGGAAGCGAAAGAGATGCTGTTCGATTTTATATTGGTTCGGCATCTGAATACGGGGATGCTCAGTATGCCAAGGCGTGGATAGAAGATAGCAGTGCTGCTTTTGTATGGGAGAGTATCGATAATATATCCGATTATAGATCTGTGCTTTTTGAAGTAGATGATAAAGTGTTTGGACTCGATCTTACCGGCTTTGAAAACATAGACGGAGCCGTTAATCTTGGAGTGGAAATTACCGAGATTCCGGACGGCACAATTATTTCTAATGCCTATCTCAGTACAAATGATATAGCCGGAAGCACACTGATTCAGTAATAAATTGCGAAATTATATATATTTAAAAATATATATCAGAATAAATATTATATGCTGAATGAGGTGAAAACAATATGCTTTTATTCTACATACGTCATGGCGATCCTATATATGATCCTGATTCTTTAACACCGCTGGGCGAGCGTCAGGCGGAGGCGGTCGCAAAGCGTCTGGCGCTTTTTGGCATGGATGAGATATATGCGTCAACCTCAAATCGCGCACAGCTTACCGCAAAGCCAACGGCAGAACTGTTAAAAAAAGAGGTACAGCTACTGGATTTCTGCAATGAGAGTCATGTATGGGATGAGTTTGCAATAGATGACGGGAACGGCTATGGATGGATTTTTCATAAGCCGAAATTCAGAAGGATGCTGGCGTGTGCGGAGGTCACTATGCTCTGTGACCGTTGGTATGAGTACCCTGAATTTCAAAGATACAAATTCAAAGAAGGCGTTCAGCGTGTTAACAGGGAACTTGATGGCTTTATTGCAGGACTAGGCTATGAGCATGACAGAGAACAGAGAGTATATAGAGTTGTATCGCACAATGATAAAAGAGTGGCGCTTTTTGCTCATCAGGGCTTTGGAATAAGCTTTTTATCAAGTGTGCTTGATATACCTTATCCTATTGTCGCAGATCATTTTGACATGTGTCATAGCGGTATGACGGTGATTGCGTTTTACAATGAGGATGGTATAGCAATCCCCAAAGCACTCACTATTTCAAATGACTCGCACATTTACCGCGAAGGACTGCCGATGAACTATAACAACGGCGGCACAGGTTTTTAAGGAGAGTAGAGGATGGATATACCTAAAAGCAGTAAATGCACTGATTTGATATATAAAAAAACAAATGCGAAAGACCTTATGCTTACTTTTCTTCCGCCAATAGTTGAAAAATACGAAAAAGCACCGATATATTTCATAATACCTGGCGGAGGCTGGCATGTTGGAGAAAGACAGTCTATGATTGATTTTTCTGCGGAATCCGTAAATATGCTGCGAAACAATGGATTTGCTGTTGTGAGCATAGATTATCGGCTGTGTGGTGATAGAGCGGTGATGCGAGAGATCATAGGCGACTGTTTTGACGCGCTTACATACATTGCACATTTTGCAGATGTGTTAAAGATAGATCGCGAAAGAATAGCACTATCAGGACATTCTGCAGGAGCGCATCTGGCGCTTATGCTTGCATATGCACCGAGAGAGATATTTGCGAGTGGTTGTGAATTTGATGATAGGTTTGCTGTGAAGGCTGTGGCGGTCATGAGTGCGCCGACAATTTTGTATGATACAGATACTCATGCACTTCGCGATTTGGATGAGGTATTTATTGGATGTAATACAAAAGAGGAAAAAAGTAAAACAAGTCCTATAAGCTATGCAACGGATACTTGTCCTCCAACATTGCTTTGCGCAGGGACAGGTGATTATTTAGTATTTGGAACCTCATCAGAGCGGATGTATGAAGCTTTGAAACAATGCAATGTAGACTGTGAGCTTATACTTTCCGAAAACGGCGGGCACTGCTTTGAGAAGATTTATAAAGAACTTGAGCCGAGTGTATCTATGACAGATATACAAAGATATATAGAGGAATTTATAATAAAATATGTATAATCAATGATAGAAGCTTATAATCAAACTGATTTTAAGGTGCTTATTTAATAAGGTATGATCTGTCGTATAATAATGGTAGTCTTGATAAAGATGTAGGCATCGTTGGAACAGCGGTGGCTGCAATATAAATAATAATTACATGAGGAGGGCAAGTCATGAGGAATTCAGTTAAAAGAATGAGCGCGTTTGTTGTATCGTTAGCTTTTGCTGTAACAATGCCATTTGCTGTTTCGGCTGCTAGTATTACGGCACGATACGACAAAGAAGCTGATAGTGGAAAAGCAACACTAAGCGGTGTGGAAACTACAGGCAGGTCACAGACTATGATTGTTCTTTCGGATGACTTCAGTTCTGTTGCTCTTGACAAAATTGTGTGGTTATATCAAAAGGATGACGGAACAGTATTTGATTCGTTTTATGTGCCAAATGGGACATATGCAGATCTCGACGAAGGAGAAACTGTAACATACTATGTTCGTATAGGCGGCTCTGATGGTACGATACAAACTACGGAACTTACTATTGCAAAAGAAGTAACAGCAACTCCAACGCCTATACCGACATCAGAACCTGTTCCTGAAGAAACAGCAGAAGCAACGGCAACACCAACTATAGAACCAACGGAGCAGCCTACAACAGCGCCAAGCGTATTTGATGAGTGGATTACAAATATAAAAGATGCATATATAATAAATGTAGATTGGAATAATTTAAGAATTACAAATAATCCCTCAGCAGAACCGACGGCAGAGCCTGCAGAAACACCAACAGTAACAGAAGTGCCGACGGAAGAACCAACCGCAGAGCCAACGGCAATACCAACAGTGGAACCAACGGCAATACCAACAATGGAGCCGATACCAATACCTACTGCACCCCCAACTATAGAACCAACTGAGCATCCAACAACTGCGCCAAGCGCGTTTGATGAATGGATTGCAAATATAAGGGATGCATATATAATAAGTGTGGATTGGAATAATTTGCGAATTATAAATAATTCCACTCCAGAGCCAACCGCAGAGCCAACTGAAATGCCAACGGCAACACCGACACCGGAGTCAACAGCGACACCAGCACCGGAGGCAACGGCAACACCGACACCGGAATCGACAGCGACACCAGCACCGGAGGCAACGGCAGCACCTACGCCGGAGCCGACAGCAACACCTACACCGGAGGCAACGGTAACACCGACACTGGAACCGACAGATCAACCGGTTCAAACAGAAGTGCCTACTGATAAACCCCTAAAGCCGGAGTACAGATTGGATGCTGAGACGGATACAGGTGCAATAAATGCCTATGTATCAAATCCGACTCAGGAAGATTTAAGCTTTATTGTGATTGCAGCGCAATATAGTGAGGATGGCATATTACTTGGTGTTAAAGCAGAGACTTTTACAGCTCCCGCCGGAATGGATGAGCCTTCATCGTATAGTGTCATTTTAGATAAAGTCCATGAAAAATTGTCAATACTAAAGGGATTTATATGGGATAGCATGGATAGGATGGAGCCACTTGCAGCTGTTATGAAACGGAACAAATAAACGATAGGAGAGAAAAGCAATGATAAAAGCAGCATTTGAGTCATATTCCATGCTTTGCAAGCAGCACTTATAGAGGAAACCGGGTATTTAAACGAGCAGTTCGGTCTTATACATCCCGGCGGTGCTGTTGGTGAGAGGTTAAATAAATAGCTGGCTTTGAGTTAAGAAACAAACAGAAAACGATGAAAGAAATAAAAAAGAGTGATCTATTTGAAACAGACAAGGATGGAGTCAGTAGAATACTTACTCCCGATGATAAAAAAATAGATATAATAGAGTTCGGCGATAAAAAGCTGTGCTATGTAAAGAGCGCACTTGGTTATCCTGCTTTATATCCCATGCACGAAACATACTTCGAACCGAAGGCGGAAGCAATACTTATGGATTTGGATGGGACAAGTGTTCATTCCGAAGCTTTTTGGATGTGGGTGATACAGGAGACAACAGCAAGATTTTTGGATAAGTCTGATTTTAAAACAGAGTCGGAGGATGAGCCATATATATCAGGCCATAGTGTGTCGGAGCATTTGCAGTATATGATAGATAAATATGCAAAAGGTGAAAGCCTTGAAAAGGCGCGCAGATATTACTTTGATATAGTAAACTATGAACTTAGCGAGATACTTCACGGCAGAGGTAAGCAGGATGCATTCACTCCTGCACCAGGACTAAAGGAATTCCTTATGACCGTTAAAGGTGCGGGGATAAAGATAGGTCTTGTCACAAGCGGTTTGTATGAAAAAGCAATGCCCGAGATCGTTTCGGCATTCCGACAGCTTGACATGGGCGATCCTGTGGAGTTTTACGATGCGATAATAACCGCCGGTCAAGCGCTCAGAAAAAGGCAAACTGGGACACTTGGGGAGCTTGCGCCAAAGCCGCATCCGTGGTTGTATGCTGAAACGGCAAGATTTGGTCTTGGCATCCCGTTTGAAAGAAGGCATAAAGTGCTTGGTATCGAAGATAGCTCAGCAGGAGTGGTATCAATTAAACTTGCCGGATTCTCATGTTGTGGCATATCGGGCGGCAATTTTGATAAAGCAGGTATAGAAGATTTGTGCGATTATAGAGTTGATAAATTGTCAGAAATATTGAAAATAATAATGTGACTTATGATGAGTGAAGATAAACTATATCCTATAAAACTAACGCCTGTATATAAGGATTACATTTGGAGCGAAACCAAATTGCTGACAGACATTAATAAAATAACGGATATGAAGAAAATAGCAGAAAGCAGGGAGCTTTCTACTCATCCTGATGGAGAAAGTGTTGTTGCGACCGGGAGCTATAAGGGGTTAACTCTTTCTGATTATATAAAGCGAAACGGTAAAGAGTGCATAGGCAGAAACGCTGCGGAAAAAGATTTTTTTCCTCTACTTATAAAGCTGATAGATGCTAAAGATAATCTGTCTGCAAGTGCATCCCGATGATGAGTATGCACTTATGCATGAGGGCGGATATGGTAAAACGGAAATGTGGTATGTGCTTGACTGTGAGCCGGATTCATATCTGTATTATGGCTTAAACAGAACTCTCACAAAAGAAGAATTTAGACAGCATATAGAGAATAATACAATTCTTGATTTGCTTAATATAGTGCCGGTACATAAGGGGGATGTATTCTTTATTCCCGCAGGAACTATACATGCCATAGGAGCAGGTATTGTGATATGCGAAATACAGCAAAACTCAAATACCACCTATCGCATCTATGACTATAACCGAAAAGACAAGGACGGCAAGCAACGTGAGCTGCATATAGACAAAGCTCTTGATGTAGCAGATCTTGTACAAGCGCCGGCGCTGAAGCCCATATCGCAGGAGAATATCGTACTTCTTGCGGATTGTAAATACTTCACGGTTTACCGACTGCGCACAGAGAATAAAATGACTGTAAAAATAGACAAGGCAAGCTTTCATTCACTGATCGTTACAGAAGGAAACGGTATGATCCGGATGAATAATACTGAAACCGAATTTAATATGGGTGACAGCATCTTTATTTCTGCTCAGGACAGATATTACGAAATAATGGGTAAGTGCGAGATAGTATTATCACATATATGATGTACGAGAAAGTAATGCACATAGGAATAGACAAAATAGCCGCAGTTATGATATGAGCGCATTGGTGGCAGTAAATGAATAAGATTATATGTTGGTTTGTACTGGCATACGTGCCTCCTCTCAAGTGCTGATTACAGGGCATATGTGCTGTTTAATGATATAGATAATAATTATTAAACATCTCCCTAAGTGCGCATATGTCTTGCAATGAGCGGTGGAAAAGTAAGAAGCAGAGCTTCGAAGAGTTTTCATAAACTCCTCCTTTTTGATATCGGTGCATATGTGAGTTCTGACCATATGCACCAATATTGATTACAGGGCATATGTACAATATTCAAGCCCCTATTTGAACTACAACTCTCTTTTTGGAAAATCAGTTTCTGATATAGAATATTATGAAGCCATAATAAAGTACATATGATTTGTAATGAATACTACATATATTCTCTCTTCTCTTTCCGATGCGTGGGTCCGCGATAAGCGGACCCAGCTCGGGTAAATCAACAGCTCACAGCATTACATACCTCTATATAAGAGCCGCAAGTGTCATAATCATTGACACGAGTGGCTCTTTTTACCATTGATTTAATAATAATTATAATATATAATACCCCATGGAGGAATTATTGATGAACATTGAAAAATTTAAAAACCATCTCATTTCCAATGAAAAGTCGGAATCGACCGTTTCAAGGTATGTGCGTGATGTGACGGCGTACATTACATGGCTTGACGGTCGCGAGATGAGTAAGGAACTGATGATACAGTATAAGGCGGAACTTGTTGATAAGTATGAACCTGCAAGCGTTAACACGATGCTGGCATCGTTGAATGCATACTTTGACTATATAGGTCATTCTGAATATAAGGTGCGGAATCTGAAACTACAGAAAACTACATACATTGAACCTAACCGGGAGCTTACGAAATCGGAGTATGAAAGGCTGCTGAAAACAGCCTATGATATGGGGAAGCACCGCATATATTATATCATGCAAACGATCTGCGCATGCGGAATCAGAGTATCAGAATTGCGCTTTATCACTGTTGAAGCTTTGAACAAAGGTGTAGTATATATATCGAATAAGGGAAAGAACCGTAGGGTATATATACCTGATATACTGTCTAAGCTGTTGCAGCCATATATATTGCTGAAAAAGATAAAGAGCGGAGCGATCTTTGTAACACGAACAGGCAAGCCTGTAGATAGGTCAAATATCTGGGCTGAAATGAAAAGTTTATGCAAAAATGCAGGTGTGCATTCGTCAAAGGTGTTTCCGCACAATCTGAGACACCTTTTCGCTCGTACATATTACAAGATGCATCAGGATGTAGTTCGGCTTGCGGATATTCTCGGTCATTCAAGCGTGAACACAACACGCATTTACACTGCAGAGAGCGGCGAGATACATTATAAGCGAATAAAAATACTCGGTCTTGTGATAGACCTGAGATGTCAAAATACGACATAATTTCGATTATGTGGCCATTATAATACACATATGGATGTTTGTCAATAATCTTCCAAGCATTTTTGCTAACAATCGTCCGACCAAAAAACCAATTAAATATGAATTTCCGACAAAAGAATACCGACTTTTGCCTTAATCGTACAACATAATCGAAATTATGTTGTAGATGCGGATCAACAGTCACAGTTTTCGCATCGAAACAGCAAAAGGAGTACACTCGAATGATCGGAAAACCGAATAGACGGCAGAGCTGGGATCTGTACCGTCAAGTTATTATACAAAAAAATAAAAAGTTAAAAACAGGAAAGCCTGATTCGACAGCGCAAGCTGCCGGGTCAGGCTTTTAACATTTTCTGATGCGAAAATTATCGAATTCTGATGCGAAAATTATCGAAAATAATAATATATAGTCGGCTGATAAAAGCTTAAGCCAAAGGGGGCGAGCAGGTGACAATAAAACATCATTGGAAGATAAACGGACGGTTTTATGAAATATCCCAAAAACAAAGTCAGATGTTTAAAAAGGAATATGACCGGCATAAGCGGTTGATTGCTGCAAAAAAAGATGTGACAGTATTATCACTTGATGCAATAGAGGAACAAGGAAGCATGAAGGATGTATTTCTTGCAGACCTTACCGTTAATATCGAAGATGAGATTATTGATAAGCTGATGATAAAAAAACTGAACACAGTATTAGAGCGTTTACCTGATGACGAAAAGCAATTAATAGATCTGCTTTATTCAAAGAGGAAAACGATCAGGGAAGCAGCAACCGCAATGGGCATTTCCAAATCTGTTTTAAGCGAAAAAAAGGACAAAGTTTTAAGAAAATTAAAAATATTTTTGTAAAAATCAAAAATAATCCCGGACAAAACCGCAAAAAACTCACTTTATATATAAATAGAGGGGTATTTTTTCAAAGGATCGAAAACGGCAGTGAAAATTTTCTCCTTTTAAGTATTATAGTTACCGCAATGAGTGTGTTGCCGTTTTCACACTCGATGCGGGTTATCTGTCGGCTGAGGCGCAAAAGTGCTTTAGCGTAAAGATAATTCTTGCTATAAGCCAACCAATATCTGCTCATAAAACAGCAGGTAGTGAGTTATACAAAGAAAGTCCGGAAGACACGCCGGAACAGTATATAGAGTACATACGGACACATTCCGGTATGGACGAGCCATAAAGCAGATGCGCCATGACACTGTGATGTATGCTTCTACCGAAACAGTTTTCATTATCTCAGCCGAGCGATAGACATCTATGCTTTAGCCCTGCACCTGACTTTGGGGGGCGGCGACGACTTCATATCGGGACAATGATACTTCTGCTAAGGCACAGCTCCTGTAAGGTGAAAAGCCTTCAGTGTCAGGGATCACGCAATGATAGCAGCCCGGACAGCGCCGGGAACGTGAGGTCGGTATATTGTAGTTGCAGTTGTGCAAAAGGCAACTCGTCAGACATTCAAGTCTGACGAGTGATCGTGCGCTACAGCTATAATTTATTTTAATTCGTATGGAGCGGTTTTCCGCCGTCCGTTATGTAGATAATTTCATCAATGGCAGAGATAAACTGATAATAAAGATTATTGGCTTATCTGTGCCAATGACAATAAAAGTCATCGGCAGGACTATATTCATAAATTCAACTGAAAGGATGTGGTCAACATGGGCTAAGAAGCTTTAAACAAAGAAAATATCATGAAAGGAGATTTTGAGAAAATGATCATTAAGAATAAGAGAAAAATAATCTCAATGGCGGTGGCAATGGCTATTTTAATGTCATGCTCAACATCGTTTGCAGAAGATAGTTCCGAAGCGGATCCGGTACAGCCTGAAAGTGTAACGAGCGAGGCTGATGCTTCAGCCGATACCACCGTCAATGAGCGCGACGCACCCGATTTTGCAGCAGTGCTTGCGGGCAGCTCTATGTTTGATGATATAGATATAGGCATTTCATCCGAGGTAGATATCGAGTTGCCTACCACATCAAACAATAAAGGTAGGGCAGTAAAAGCTCCGGAGCAAACACAGCCTCCGAAAGAGCCGGAGGTAACATCGAAGCCGTTAAGCATTGATGCAGATGTTGATCTGAATGCAGTAAGAAGCGGCAGCTGCGGCAATCATTTGAATTGGGAGGTTGGCACAACAAACAACTATATCTGGAATAATACCAATGCTGCAAGGTATCTGCTGTTTGAGGGATATGGAGCTATGAATGACTACTCAAGCAGCTCCTCACCGGCATGGCGGTCTTGGCTTTCATCCGGTACACCTGTCAGCTACCTTGTGTTCGACGGCAATATCACGCACATTGGTGATTACGCGTTTTACGGCGCACGATCGCTGACAAACATTGTGGCATCCGAGGATGATATTGTAAAACCAACATGGCCGTATACCTTAAATATTCCGGATACTGTAACAAGCATAGGCAGCAATGCGTTCAGATATGCACAAAATCCGAATATCTGGAATATACCGAACAGCGTAACGGAAATCGGCACAGATGCTTTTAAAAATGCTCATAATAATGCAACGATCATAATTGACAATTACAAGGATGCAATAACCGGAGCGCCGTGGGGCTTACCGAGTGGAAATGTAATATGGCTGAGAAGTATATCCGAGGAGCCGGATGAAAATGAGCCGGAGCTTGCAAAGTATAACTTGCAGATCAACGGCAGCGGAGAGTTGAGCAAGATCGAGGACTGGACTCTGCTGAATGACAACGGCAACGGAACATATACTTCAACAAGCACAAACAAGACCTATGCCAAGCTGACAAATATCCCGAAAACAGGAGATTTATCAGACGGGACAGTTGTTGAAGTAATCTCCATAGCTGACGGCTGCTTTGAAAATTGCACGACCATTGACAGCACTGTTGATATTGCAAATTCGGTGACATCAATAGGCAGTAGTGCTTTTAGCGGATCTTCGGTATCAAAGCTTAGTATCGACAACTTCGCAGGAGCAGTTTCTGGGACATCATGGGGTGTTGCAAATGTTGAATATCTGCGCGATTTCAGTTTTGCTGAAATATCTGCACAGCCATATACAGGATATGCTATCACACCGTCAGTAAGCATTACGCTTACAGGGACATACGGCACTGTATATGAAACGCTTGCACAGGGAAGAAATTTTACGGCGGCATATTCCAACAATGTAAACGCAGGGGAGGCGACAGTAAATGTCACATACCTTGGCGCTTATTCAATCTATACAGGGACACATAACAGCGCGGCGTTTAATATAACCCGCAGTGATATATCAGGCGAGGTCACTGTTGCAGATCTTGGTGCATATCCATACACGGGCAGCGCAGTCGAGCCGGAACCGTATGTAAGGCTGGGTGAAAAGGTTCTTGTAAAGGGCAGAGACTATACAGTAGCTTATCTCAATAACACAGTAGCATCAGATAATGCTAAGTGTATCATAACCTTCACAGGCGGCTATAACGGCTCAATAACCAAGTTATTCCGCATTACTGAAGCAGCGTATACCATAACCTATAGCGGCACTCCGGTAAGGTATAACTTTGGTAATGTCCCGTTTGTGGATTTTAATGGGATAACGCTGCATTGTGCTGACGACACTGAGTTTACAGGCTATGATATTGGTAGTATAGGTATCCTTGAAGAAGAAGGAGCAGCGTATAGCGCGGGTGCTACCATATCGATATGGTGTTCGGATTGGAATCCTGAATTGGCAAACCACGGTGTATATATTGGCGGCGCACCTATCATTTTAACACTGACCGTAGAAAAGCTTGTATTCACGCAGGATGATGTTGTTGATATGTCGATAGAAACATATGACGGCGAATCGCTTGATTACACTTCTGCTCCGTACTGGGTGCAGTTTCCGGACAAGCAATGCACAGGACAGGAGATAGAAATTCCGTTCGACGGCATACTGTGGTGTGGTGAGGACGGTCTTAGTGCAGGATATGATTTCACATATTCCTATCGGGATAACATACGACCGGGAACAGGATATGTAGTTATAGACTTCAATTATCATAATCAGAGTATAGGCGGTGTTATAGAGATACCGTTTAATATCGTGGCAACAGATATTGGCGATATGGTTATAAGCGGCTATGATGCAAGCTATACATATACCGGCAGCTATATTCGCCCGACGATACGGGTAACAAACAACGGTGCAGTGCTGAGAAAGGATACCGATTATACGCTGAATATAACAAATAACCTTAATGTAGGCACCGCAACAATAACCGTAACCGGCATAAATTCATATTCCGGCACAACAACAGCGCATTTTGACATCACCCCGAAGTCAGGCGATGATGTAAGTATATCACCGATAGGTGATGTGATCTTTTCGGGTATAGCCAACACACCCGGGATCGAAGTAATTGATAATAACAGATAATTTATAAGAAAGGAAATCAAAACCATGAAAAATTTAAAGATAATGAGCGCAGCGATGGCTGCAATGATGACAATATCAGCACTCAGTATTTCTGTATTGGCAGATGAGCTTGATACGGCGGTGATACCCGCCGATAGTACAATATCAGTAGAAACGCCGGCAGCCGAGCTTCCCAAAGAGGAACAGCCCGTAATAGACGCTGTGGTGAACGATACAGAGGTAACATTAAACGAGAAGGCGGATACTGTTACGCTGTTTACGGGCGGGGCAATAACTCCGGATGTGGTTTTGTACTCGAATGGGACAAGGCTCGTGCTCGGTACAGACTATACTCTTGATTATGCGGACAATGTGAATGTCGGTACGGCAACTATTACAGTAACCTTCATCGGCAACTATACTGGAACAAGAACGCTGCACTTTAACATTGTTGCGCGTGAGCTCGGTCAGAATGATATTGTAATATCGGATATATCATCTGATCCGTATACATACACAGGCAGCGCGGTAACGCCCAAGCCTACGGTATCCACAACTGAGGGGACAACGCTCACCGAGAATGTTGACTATACTCTCACATACACCGATAATACGGATGTTGGCACAGCCACCATTACAGTAACATTTAAGGGTAACTATTCCGGAGAAGCTGAAACGACATTTACTATAGGCTCACAGCAGCTTGATATGGACGGCGTAAACATTTCAGCTATTGCTGACCAGATCTACACCGGCAGCCCGATCACACCGGAGCCGTCAGTAAGATACGGCTCGCTTGTACTTATCAAGGACAGAGATTATGAGCTTGGCTATGCAAACAATGTAGCGGTGGGTGTTGCAACTATAACAATAACACTCAAGAACAACTACAGTGGAACGAAGGATACCACATTTAATATCGTGGCAAAAGCCATTGACACAGGCAATATCCAAATAGGCGATCCGCAGCCGGGGGATACAGAAAATGGTGTGATCAGAGTTGCAGCGATAGAAGCTCAGACATATTCGGGCAGCGCGATCACTCCGCAGCCGACAGTTAAGTTCGGTTCAACAACTCTTGTTGAAGGCGTAGACTTCGACTTTGATTACGCAAATAACATCAATGCCGGCACGGCAACCTTGTCAATTACGCTCAAGGGCAACTACAGCGGCAGCGGCAATATCGACTTCGCCATCAATCCTAAGACTGTTACAGACTCAAATGTGACTATCGGTGCGATCCTTGATCAGATCTTCACCGGTAGTGCTATCACACCGGAGCCGGAAGTAACAGATCTGGAGAGATGATCTATATCGTGATACTTTTATCTTGAACTACCAAAACGAAGCGGGCGGGGCAACCCCGCCCGCAAATCCAAAGAAAGGGGAATCCCAATATGAAGCGTGTATTAGCAATAATATTAGCGACAATTATGACGGTTGGAGCTATCGCGTATGCGGCGGAAGCAACGACTGAGCAGCCGGAAGGAACAAACCCGGTATCTACAGAAGCACCGACCACAGCACCGGATGAAGCGGATATAACGGTCGATCCGGAAACAGGCGAGCCGGAGATAGAGGTCAAAGGCACAGTGCTTGTAAAGGATGTGGACTATGTTCTGTCATACAAGGATAATGTCAATGTCGGAACAGCGACAGTCATCGTAACCTTTATCGGCAACTATGCCGGAATGAAGGAGCAGACCTTTAATATCATTCCTAAGCCGACAACAAAGCCGTCCTCCGGCGGAGGCGGCGGTGGTGGCGGAGGCGGCAGCAGAAGCACACGCGTAACACTGGCAGAGGTAACACCGCAGCCAACCGTAGAGCCGGTATATACATACCATGAAGCATATATAAAAGGATATGACGATGGTACATTCAAGCCGGATGCGTATATAACAAGAGCGGAGGCGGCAGCCATGCTGTCAAGAGTGATGCCGACTGAAACGCCGGTGCCGACGGCAACGCCTACACCCAATGTAAGACTCAGTACAACCCCAACACCGATCCCTACAGTAAAGCCGACACCTAAAGCCTTTACAGATGTAAAAATGACTGATTGGTATTACAGTGCAGTAAGCACCATGTCTGAACATGGGATGATAGACGGCTATAACGACGGTTCTTTTAAGCCTGATAATAATATAACAAGAGCAGAGCTTGTAACAATGCTGACACGAGGAAACACCGAAAAGTTTGTTGGTGTACCATTCAATGATGTGTTCTCAAACAGATGGTATGCAGATTACATTTATACTGCATATAAACACAAATATATTGACGGATACGGTGACAGCACATTCAGACCGGAGAATCCGATAACAAGAGCTGAGACTGTAAAGATAATCAACGGGTATCTTGGCAGAAATGATTACAGCAACGAGGAAAATCCGTTCAAGGATGTTTCGGACGAGCATTGGGCATATAAGGAAGTCCTTGAAGCGGCGATCAGCCATAAGTATGAAAGCGGGGAATAATGAGCAATGAAAAATACATCAAAAATATTAACTATTATCTTATGCGTAAGTACAAGCTTGACCGCATGTGCAAAGGATTCGATAGCAATGAGAGTAAGCGCGACCAGCGAATACGGATATATATTCATGACCGACAAAACGCCCGTAAGCCTCTTTTCAAACGGCGAGGATAATATAGATGTTATATCAAACACAAACAACATTTATCATGCCGATACCATAGAGGATATACAGGCGTTCACATCAGCTAAGAATGTGACGCTCATAGCCGAGGATTGCCCTGCGGAGCTATACGGTTATCCTGATGAGGATTGGTACATGGAGCGCGGCATAAATGTGTTTTGGGATTTCGGAGTTACAGGCAGAAATACAAAAGTGGCTGTGGTGGATACAGGTATTTATGCTGAGCATGATGTTTTCAAGGATATAAACATAGCCGAGGGGGCAAATATCTGTGCGTATCTGGACAGAAATGCAAGTAAGTATGATGATGTTTCAGATGCTCAAGGTCACGGGACGGCGGTAGCAAGCGTTATATCACAGATCGCAACAGGGGCAACAATAGTGCCGCTCAGGATATACGATGACTCATCAAAATACAGTCTTACTGCAGCCTCAATACTGGCAGCAATGCAGTATGCTATATCCTATGATATTGATGTGATCAATTTTAGCGCGGGATTCAGCAATCCATCGGATGAGCTTATACAGATGGCACAGAAGCTGACAGACGAGCTGTATGCAAAGGGAACGCTCATTGTATCGGCAACGGGAAACAGGGGCGACGGTGATAACAGAGCCGAATATCCGGCATCATGTAATGGCGTGATAGGAGTAGGTGCGGTCACGAAAGATGGCGATACATATATAAGATCTCCGTTTTCAACTGCGAACAACAGCATATTCGTAACTGCACCGGGCTACGGCATATGGTGTGCCGATATATCGGGAAATGATATGTATGTGCAGAAGGACGGCACATCATTTTCAGCGCCGATAGTCGCGGCAATGGCTGCCGGAGTAAAGCAGGCAGATCCAGACATCAATGCCGAGAAATTTAAGGAGCTGCTTATAAAGACAGTGACCGACATAGACGAGCCGGGCTATGACACTAATACAGGCTATGGCTTGATAGATTTCAATGCAATGTTCGGAGCGATAAACCCGGTATGCTGTATAGCCGCTGCGTATGACAGCGAGGGTGTATTGCTTGAAACAAGTATTAATAGTCAGTACAAATACGGTGACAGCCTTCCGGAGCTTGAGAAAGCTCCTGACTGTACGGTAAAATACCTGTTTTGGGACTCCTTGAACGGTATGCGCCCATCAAGGGTATATAACAATGGTGGTGTATTGCAATGAAAAGAGCTTGTTGTTTATATATCGTACCTGTAAAGAACTATTTCAATGAAACAGAACGTGAGCTGCTTTCGCAAAAGGGGATATGCTATAGCTTTGCGGCGCAACAGGGCTGGTCGATCGCAAAGGAGTTTACCGGCATAGATAAGATAGGTAAATATGCGCTTTATGATATTAAAACCAATATACGGGAAGCGGCGAACAATAACGAGTTCGATGTTCTGCTGCTCAGCTCATATAAGCTTGTGGAGAAGTGCGATATTACACCATTTCTCATTGAATGGCTGATAAATAAAGGTATTGAGGTGTGGTGTGTAGTAGAGGGAAAACAAAGTATAGGAGATCAGGTCAATAATCTTATCAATTTTATACGATGCTGGCAGACAGATATGCCGGGTGAGGTAAAGCTGTAAATTAAGATATTAACGGGTGAAATGATGATAAATACAACAAAACGGATAGCAGATAACATATTTGAAATGACAACACGCAGGGGCGATGTTGTAACAATTCATTTTACAGAGGAAGATAATCCTGATATTGAGGATATAGTAACAGACAATCTTCTGACCTCATATGAGAAACGTATAGGCGAGGAAGTCGCTGAAAGGTAATATACAATAAGGATGAAATCTACAGCGGTCAGTCAATTATTCAGTGATTGATCGCTTTTTATATATAAGCAAAGCCAAATTTGACAGTGTTCATTTCTACATATATAATATGAATAGAAATGTTCCTTGAAAATTAAATATATATCAGCTTTGCATAATTTATAATTATGTTACAGGAGTTAAAATGTTATGAAAATAGCCTATAATTTATATCGAGTATCTACCAAACAGCAGGTTGATAAAGCCAAGGATGACATACCCATGCAAAAGATAGCGTGTCAAGAATTTGCACAGCAGCATGGATGGGTTATCAAAAAGGAGTTTTATGAAAAGGGCGTTTCCGGCTTCAAGGTATCGGCTAATGACAGAGATGCGATACAGGATCTGAAGCGAGCTGCATTAAATCACGAGTTTGATGTATTGCTTGTATATATGTTTGACCGCTTGGGCAGGCGTGATGATGAAACCCCGTTTGTGGTCGAGTGGTTTGCACAGCAGGGAATAGAGGTATGGAGCACACAGGAAGGTCAGCAGACATTTGAAAACCATACCGATAAGCTTCTTAATTATATACGCTACTGGCAGGCTAACGGCGAGAGCGTTAAGACTTCAATGCGACTGAAAACGCGTATGGCACAGCTAACGGCAGATGGGCTGTATCACGGCGGAGCTGTACCGCTCGGATATAGGGCAGTATATAAAGGTCGTTTAAATAAGAAGGGACAGCCGGTGCGGGACTTGGAGATAGATCCACAGGAGGCTGAGTATGTCAGATTGATATTCAATAAAACGCTTAATGAAGGTTACGGTTCATACAGAATGGCGGAGTATCTGAATAAGCTTGGCGTTAGGACGCACAATGGGAAGCCGATACAAAGTCCGGCGATAAACCGTATTCTCAAGAATAAGCTGTATTGTGGATACTATATAGCCGGTGATACCACATCACCGAGGCTTGAACATCTTGTTATAATAGATGATAATACATTTGCCGGCGTTCAGAATATAGTGGAGCAGAGAGCAAAGAAGCAGGAGATAAAGACCAATATAGCAATGACTACAATAGGGAAAACACTGTTATCCGGTAATATCTACTGTGCTCACTGCGGTTGTCACATGGCATCGACAGGTGGCGCTCAGAAATATCTACATAAAGATGGGAGAATATCAAAAACAGTATATTTAAAATATACTTGTTATCATAGAGCGAGAAAGCTAAATGATTGCGATGGTCAATCAGTGTATTCAGCTGACAGAATAGATGCTGCTGTGCTTGATGTTGTAAAACAATATCTTAGTTCTATCAAGCAAACACCGAGAGACAAGGCATTGAAAATGCGTTATGAAGCTGAATTGCGTGAGAAGAACAAGATACAGAGTGAGCTTATAAGTAAGCGGGCGACTTTGAAAAAGAGATTATCTGGCTTGGCAGTTGAGGTAGGGAAGTATATCACAGGGGAAAACAGATTTTCTGTTGATATATTAAATACTTCTATAGAGCAAGCCAAAGAGGAATTGGCGGATGTAGAAGAGCGTATTGATGAGTGCAAAAAAACATTATCAGATCAAAAAGATATGCTCGGAAAGCTTGACTATTATTATGATCAGTTTCTATCGTGGGCGGCCGAATTTGAAAACGCATCATTAGAGCAGCGTAAAATGATAATTTGCCAGCTAATAAACGAGGTAAGAGTAGGTAGAGGATACAAGATAGATATAGACTTCAACGCAAGCTACAGGCAGTTTGTCGATAGCAATATGGCATTCGCTCTTTAAAGAGTGAACCATATAACAGTCAGAAGCATTTTAACTCAATATATTGCTGAATAATAAAGAGAAAGATTAATCTTTTTAAAATATTTTTGTTAAATCTATTGACAATACATAGGATTTGTTGTAGAATGTACTCAAATGTTTCGACAAATAATGCTATCAACTGGCATCTGTCGAATTATGGCTTGATTCTGGATTAAGAGTCTCATAGAAGCAGAGCATCTGACTGTTAATCAGAGGGTCACTGGTTCGAGCCCAGTTGGGAGCGCCAAACTCACCGCACAGCAAGTCTGTGCGGTGTTTTTGTACATAGGCAAAATCTCAAAAATGGTACACGTTAGGTTCGAGCCCAGTTGGGAGCGCCAAACTCACCGCACAGCAAGTCTGTGCGGTGTTTGTGTACATAGGAAGAATCCCAAAATGGCACACATCAGGTTCGAGCCCAGTTGGGAGCGCCATTTGTATCGATGACTACAATGACGGTGTAGGAACCGTCATTGTATGCCTCGATTTTTTTTATGTGCTTCTTTTTATAAGATTTTGGGTATCTATCACTATGAATAAAGCATCTCATATAAAATATTATGCAGAATACACAAAAATTTTTTTAAAAAAGATAGTGACAAATCGGGATTTATGTGTTATAATGAAGATGTATAGATATAATCGAAAGGAAGCGTAGAACATTGAACAAAATATATATGTCAGCTGCTGTGATGTTAATGACAATGTCAATCGGCGCGACTGCGGCGGTAGCAGCAACGACACCATCAGTAACGGTTACTAATGATAAAAACGCAAGTGTTTCATATACATATAACACACGCGCTAATGTGGAGGACAAGACAGAAGCCGCAAGACTGTTTTCGAAATTTATCGATGCAAACTCCACTGACTTTAATAAGAGTAATTTTAAGATAACGAGCATAAGCGAAAATAATTCTCCTGTTGAGATATATCTTAAGCTTGAAGCAGAGCCTGTTTCCGATGAATATAGCGTGCTCAACTACTATACGTTCAGAATATCCGATGCATTCGGTAATATTGTGTATGATGAGGATTATTTTGCGGATCCTGATGCTACCGAGAAGATCATTCCGTTTGGAACATTTAATGATCATTTTACAAAGGATACAAAAACATTTAGTGTAGAATATATGATCAGGGATTCCATGTCGCACACGCCGACAGCGGAGGACCTTACCAAGCTGAAGGTTTACATTGCGTCAAAACCGATCGGCAATACAAATCCTACAACGGCTCCAACCGAGGCGAATACAGCCGGTGAGGTCGATGTAGTAGCAACGGATGCTCCCGTAAGTGTGGCATCTGATACATCTATGACTACCATGGCACCGACGTCAACATCTACTCCTGAGCCGCAGACGATAACCAAGGTGTGCGGTAAGGATATAACACCGGGCAGATATGTTGTAAGCGGTAATGGTACTGTACTTATAAAGTCAAAGACCGGTGAGACCAAGTCAGAACAGATTGTAACAGACAGCAAGATCGAGGGAGTAAAGAGTGTTGAGCAGTATGTTATAACGCTTTCCGACGGTGATGAAATCATTATGACCGCGCTGCCGGGTCAGGAAAAGCCTTCAATAAAATTTGAAAAGACTAACGATACAGCGGCAGCTGCAAAGGCGTCGACATCTCCGGCGACAGCCGCAAAAACTTCGGCAAAAACAGCCCAAGCGAATCCGACGGCTGCCAAACAGGTTGCTGCAAAGGCTAATTCCAAGACTAATCCTAAGACGGGTGAGGGCGGCGTGCCGGTAACAGCTTTAATGCTTGTGATGGTTGCGGCGGCAGCTGCTATAGGCGGTCTTGAAGTAGTTAAACGCAGATATATTTCCAAATAATTAAGGACGGAAAGGATCTGATAGCGGTGAAACGAAAAATCACGCTCTTGCAGATCCTTTTTCTTTGTGTTTTTGTTATAAGCGCTCTTACTATCGGCAATTATTATTATAACAAGCACAAAACGGAAAGGGAAATGGCAGAGCTTCAGAACGCGGCTAATACCGATGAGGTTGCCGATGAATACGTACCGCCCGACGAGCGGGACGATGAGGTGCCCCCGACACCGGAGCCGCGCGCGGAAAATGGAATGATAGCGCGTTATTATGAGCTATATGAAAAGAATAACGATATGATCGGTTGGATCAAGGTGTATGATACCGTTATTAATTATCCGGTGGTACATAATGCCGAAAGCAATTCGTTCTACCTGCACAAGAATTTTGATAAGAAATACAGTGCGGCAGGAATACCGTTTCTTGATTGTCAATGTCGAAGGGATGGGGATTGCGACAATATGATAATCTATGGTCATAATATGCGTAATGGGACAATGTTCCATCAGTTGCTGAGCTATTCTGATGAGAGCTTTTCAAAAACGCACAAATATATATCGTTCGACACATTATATTATAAGTGTTATTATAAAGTGTTTGCTGTATTTCGGACGAACGTAGGAGGAGCAAACGAGTTCAAATATGAGCAGTTTGTAGATGCCAAATCAGAGGAGGAATATAACGCGTTTGTTGACGAGTGTAAAAAGCGCAGTATATATAAGACCGATGAAAGACCGTCATACGGCGAGAAGCTGCTTACCCTCTCTACATGCTCGTACAGCTCAAAGAATGAGCGATATGTGGTCGTGGCCCGACTGGTAGAAAGAACTGAATAAAGGTAACTTTACAAAAGCGTTCGAAAAATGTCGGACGCTTTTTTTGTTTCGACAAAGCGTTTGAGTTTTCGATAGAGGTTTCGACATAGCCGGCGGTGAAACATAATAAAGACAGGAGATGATATATTTATGGAAATGACACTTATAGCAAAGCACAGGCTGATAGTTGTCCGGATATATGGTGAAATAGATCATCATGCCGCTGCAGAGGTGCGCCGTGTTGCAGACAGGGAGCTGAAGCGTACAGGCGCGGTAAATGTGGCATTCGATTTCGGACATGTCACATTTATGGACTCGGCGGGGATAGGAATGATAATCGGAAGGTACAAGACTGTATCAGCGCTTGGCGGTCGGGTAATACTCTTTGATGTTTCGGGACAGGTGGAACGCTTGCTTGAAATGTCGGGCGTAAGCAGGATCGTGATAATAAGTGATACGCTGCAGCATGGAATAGCAGAAATGAACAATATCGGAAAGGAGAGAATACACAATGGATAACAAGGTGAGTATATGTTTTCCGGCAAGCTCGGAGTATGAGCGTTTCGCGCGTACGGTTGCGGCGGCATTTGCCATACCGCTTGATCCCACTGTCGAGGAGCTTGATGAGATAAAGATCGCGGTATCGGAGGCGGTCACAAACGCGATCATTCACGGCTACTGTGGCGCAGATGGGATTATCGAGCTGAATGCGGAGCTTGACGGACGTGAGCTTACATTTATTATTCGTGATATGGGCAATGGTATTGCCGATATAGACAAGGCCCGCGAACCGCTGTACTCCGGAAGCAGCGATCCTGAGCGATCGGGAATGGGTTTTTCTATTATGGAGGCGTTCACTGATGAGCTTACTGTCACAAGCACGTTGGGAGAGGGCACTACTGTTGTTATGAGAAAAAGGTTAGCCGACCATGCAGGATAACGCGGTGCTGCTCGAACGGGCGAAGCAGGGTGATGAGCAAGCTGCACATAGCCTTGTAGAGAGGAATATGGGGCTTGTCTACAGCATAGTTCAGAGATATATCGGCAGGAGGACCGATACAGAAGATCTTGTCCAGATCGGCGCGATAGGGCTGATAAAGGCAGTCAGGCAGTTCGATCCGGAGTACGGAGTAAGGTTCTCGACATACGCTGTTCCGATGGTAATAGGAGAGATCAAGCGTTTTTTGCGCGATGACGGCGCGATAAAGGTGAGCCGTGCGGTAAAGGAGACCGCGGCAAAGGGGCGGTATGCAGAGGAGACGTTGCGTCGCCGTTTGGGACGTGATCCGACTATAGGCGAGATCTCCGTCGAATGCGGCATTGCGGCGGATGATATCACGGCTGCGTTTGAGGCGGCAGCGGAACCGAGATCGCTTGAGCTCGCAAGCTCTGAAGATGATGACAGGACGCTTATGGACAGGCTCAGCATAGGCGATACAGAGGACAGGATAGTGGACAGGGTTTTTCTTGCTGATGCTATGTCGAAGCTTACAGACCGTGAGCGTGAGGTTGTTGTGATGCGCTATTTTAAAGGCAGGACACAGAGCGAGATCTCGTCTGTGATAGGCGTATCGCAGGTGCAGGTGTCGCGCATAGAGAAAAAAGCGCTCCTAAAGCTGCGTGAACACGCGAATGAATAATATGCGTCGGCATAAAGCGCGCGATAATATTTAAGGTCATACATATCATAACTATCATGCTCGGCACAGTGCTCACATCGCTGCTTGCGTAGGATATTTCCGATCCCTTAATGATATAAATTTCCGATCCCTTAATGATATAAACCATATTGCAATTACCGGGTAAATGTGCTATACTTTATATATAAACAACAGAAAGAGAGAAGATAAGCGTATGTTAAGAAAAATATTTACCTTAATAACGATTGCAGGCATTATCACTGCGCCCGTTACAGCTGTGAAGGGTGAGGATAATATTACATATACATTTACCGGTACAAATTATATAACCGACGGCTCAACGGATGATATAACCGATAAGCCGCTAACTAAGGACATCACCGTTACCACGTCCGGCGCCATGAACCGCAAATATGCAGCGATAACCAACGTTGCGGATAACCGTAATGCGGGCACTTTCCCGATAAACGATACATTTACTGCGGACGGCTCGTATATCTATCTCGGCTGCGCGAATGTGAATAATGATGTAGTGTTAACACTAAACCTGCCCGAAATAAAGGCGGGCAGACGTGTTACGCTCACATACGCAAAGCCGGAGGTAACAAACAACGGCTCAACGCGCAGAAATTCAAACGATCCTTATGCTTATTTTAAGATCGCGGACAGGTATATTTCTATCAACGGCGGCAGCTTTGACGAGTGGCGCACAGCGGCTGTCGTTACGGGCGAGGACACGGACGCGATAGAGTTCCATTGTGATATGTGGGGCGCGGTGGCGATCAGCAAGATAGAGATATCTGACGGCGGTGGGGTAAGTCTCCACAGCCTCGGTATACAGTCAGCGCAGTACGCGAACCTCACCGTAAACGGAATAAAATTCTATGCCGATGCTAACGGCGAATGTAAGATGACCTCGTTGCTGGAGGGCGAAACGATAAGCGTGACCGCGGCAAAGGACGGATATGTAACGGCTGAGGAGACTGTTATAATAGGCGGCGCGGACACGGCTTTGGATATGCCGCTTGAATGCGAAACGGACGCGGTATATTACGAGTCCGATTTCGGTAATAAGAACGGAACACTTGTCCTTGACGGCGAATTTGCGTTCGGCGGCGTTGAGGCGAAGGACGTTACAAAAATATGCGGCTATGTTACATTCAAAGAGGGCGGCAGACTTGTGGTGAATACCGACAAGGGCGCGGCGGTGGAGATGACATATAAGGACGGTATATATATAGGTGATGAGCTTATAACCAAAAAGGATAATATGGAGTTTATGCTGGTATTTGATAAAGAAAACAATACGGCATTATTCTCGCAAAACAACGAAGAGATCAAGCTTGAAGGCGTTGATACAAGCTATAAAAGCGTGTCCTCTGTTTCCGGAAGCGGCGCAATGATAGAGTATATCGGCATTTCTTATGCCGAAAGAAATAAGCCTGTCATAACAGGCTCCGATAAGGTCGCATCCTACCCATACAGCGGCGCGGCGGCGGTATTTGATATCGGATTTGACGATCTGTATGGCAATATTGAGGATATAAAGCTTTCAGCTTCGGGTATGTACGGTTTAAAATTCATACGCAGCGGCGCGAGTGCCTTTTTTCGAGCACCCGACGGTGTGACGGGCGCTGTGCGGCTGTGCGCGGAATATAACGAAAAAAAGACCTATAAGGATATAGAAATATATCCCGCTACCGCGGCAGAGGAATGCAAAACCGCAAAGCTATTCAGCATAAACGGTGTTACGATAGCGGGCTGCTATGATATGCATGGAAAGCTTACCGGAACGATAACAAAAGCAGCGCAGCACAGCAATACCTTCACCGATATAGGTGACGTCAAGGAAGGAAAAACGCTCGACGGTATTTTTGAGGACGGGTATTATGACATAACCTTCAAAAAGGCGGAAACCGGGCGCGGCGATATTTATATAAATGGCGCAATGGTCGGCAATAACGTGGATCAGGCGGATGCGGACAGGAAGGTAACGGACGGCGCCTTGTATAAGGCGGAGGATGTAAAGATAACAGGCGGAAAAATAACAGTGTCCATGACAGACGGCTCGACAAAGCTTGATTATGTTACAGTAGAAAAAAAGCCTGACGATTACGAAAGACCGCCGCGCGTATATATAATAGGCGATTCGCTCGCGTGCATCTACTACGGTGACTTTGAAAACGCGGTCGGCGGCGGACGCTCCGGCTGGGGGCAGCAGATAGGCGATTTCTTAAACTTGCCTGTGACCGACCTTGCAAACAGTGGACAGTATGCGGCAGGCTTGTACCGCGATGCCTTCCCCGGCGTTATGGCAAACGCGGAGCCGGGCGACTTTCTTCTCATTGAATGCGGCTATAACGATCGCAGCTATTCAACGCGTGACGAGATGCGCACAACTGTAAAGAAAATGATAGATGAGTGCCGCGCGGCGGGTATAATACCGATACTCGTAACGCCCAATGCGTCACAACATGACTATAAGCCGTCAGTGGTGTGGAGCAGCTATTTAAAGGATGTTGCTATAGATAAGGAATGCCCGCTAATAGACCTTTCAAAGGAAAGCTATGACTTTTTATATTCGCTCTATGGTGATAATACGGACGGAGTTATAACTAAAAACTATAATCTCACAGAGGTCGGCGGAGATACGCTGCACTCATCGTATGCTGCTGCATACAAGTGGGCGTCAATTGTGGCGCAAGGCATAAAGGACTTAGGCTATGGCGATATAGTGAATACAGATCATAAATATACATTTACCGATACGCTCGGCAATGAGATAACCGCAGAGGTAAAGTGAAATTTACCGAAAAAAAGACCTGTAGCAAAATGCAACAGGTGTCAAAGGCGCTTATTGGCTTTTGATGCAGAATGAACGAAACGAGCATCAGGCGGCAAAAACGCCTGATGCTTCGTTTCGTTCATAGCCATTGAGCGGTCTGCGCAAAATGCAACCGCCTCTTTTATTATTACAGTAAATGTGCTCTTAATTCCTCGCCCGATCTGGGGGAAAGGTATGCAGGAGCGATATCAAATACGGTCTTAGCACCGCGCTGACCTTCTTTGTTCATGCGGTAAGCAGCTCTTGCGTATGCAATAAGTACACAGGTAGTAAATTCAGGGTTAGAGTCGAGCTTGAGGCTGTATTCGATTATGTGCTTGTTCTCACCGTTCCAGCCGGTCTTGCCGCTGCGGATAACAAAGCCGCCGTGCGGGATGCCGCTGTGGTCGCGGATAAGCTCCTCTTCGGTTATGAAATGTACGGTCGTGTCATAATCCGAGAAGTAGTTCGGCATCGTCTTTATATCATGCTCTATCTGCGCGAGGTCAGCGCCTTCCTCAGGCACTACAAAGCACTCTCTTGTGTGCTTCTGACGTGTTGTAAGCTCCGGGTTTTCGCCGTTTCTTACTGACTCAAGAGCTTCCGGAACGGGAACTGTATACTGCTTTGCGTTTTTAACGCCCTTAACGCGTCTTATGGCGTCTGAATGCCCCTGGCTTACGCCCTTGCCCCAGAAGGTGTAATCGCTTCCGTCGACAAGTATACAGTTTGCATAGAGTCGGTTCAGCGAGAACATACCCGGATCCCAGCCGACAGAAATTATGCCTATCTTGCCCGATTCTTTGGCAGCAGTATCGACATTAGAAAAATGCGTGGGTATATTCGCGTGTGTGTCAAAGCTGTCAACTACGTTGAAATACTTTGCATACTCCGGTGTCTGTACCGGAAGATCTGTTGCAGAGCCGCCGCAGAGAATGAGCACGTCTATCTCATCCTTATGTGCAACAGCGTCATCTGCCTTGTATACAGGAACGCCCTCTGTCTGTATTTTTACAGTCGCAGGATCGCGGCGTGTGAACACTGCTGCAAGCTCCATGTCATCATTCTGCTTAACAGCGCACTCAATGCCTCTGCCAAGATTTCCGTAGCCTAAAATTCCTATCTTGATCGTCATCATCGATCACTCCTTACTTAAATATTTGCCGGATATCGGCTATCCGATATTGTACCACAATTTTTATTTAATTGCAACCCTTAATCTAAAGAAAAATCCTTTGGGTCAAATCCTGTCTTAAGTCGTTTTTTGCGGCGAACGGTTTTTTTGAATATATCATATTCAAATTTGCCGCAGTCCGGATCTGTAACGGATACGTTTTTGCGGTGAAGACGGCAGCGCAGCGCGCTTTCTGTCAGCTTGTCGGAATGGGTGCAAAGACCGCATACTCGGTTTATATCATCGCTATATATCAATTTGTCATCCTCCTTCGACCTTTAACGGCAATGTTATATTTATTTTATCATAAATACCTCAAAAGGTAAAGAACTTTTTAAAAACACTTGATTTTACGGGAAATTTATAGTATAATGTACACTGTGAATAATTTTTTAAAAGTGGCTGCTTCCGGCGGCTCGGAAAGGATCGAAACAATAATGGAAAAGAAAGAGATGCTTTATGAGGGCAAGGCAAAGAAGGTCTATAAAACAGACAATGAAAACTGTTATATCGTTGACTACAAGGATGATGCCACCGCATTTAACGGAAAAAAGAAGGGCACTATTGCAGGTAAGGGCGTTATAAATAACAGAATGTCCAACTATCTTATGTCACTTATGGAAAAGGAAGGCATTCCGACACATTTTGTAGAGGAGCTTTCAGAGAGAGAGACTGTTGTTAAAAAGGTAAAGATAGTTCCGCTTGAGGTCATAATCAGAAATATTGCTGCCGGCAGCTTCTCAAAGCGTTTTGGCGTGGAGGAGGGAAGCACACTCAGAAATGCCACACTTGAATACTGTCTTAAAGATGATGCGCTTGACGATCCGATGATAAACGATTATCAGATAACAGCTATAGGCGCGGCTACAAAGGAGGATCTCGAAACGATCGCAGACCTTACATTTAAGATAAACGATTTCCTTAAGGCATATTTCTTAAAGCTTAACATAGAGCTTGTTGATTTCAAAATAGAATTCGGCAAAACTCCGGACGGTAAGATAATATTGGCAGATGAGATCTCGCCTGACACCTGCCGTCTGTGGGATGCGACAACACACGCAAAACTGGATAAGGATCGTTTCCGCCGTGACCTCGGTGATGTGGAGGAAGCATATATTGAGGTTGCAAAGAGAATGGGACTGATAGGAGAATAAGATGGCGACAGATACCTATGAAAGCCCTTTAAACTCGCGCTATGCGTCAAAGGAGATGCAGTATATCTTTTCTCCGGATAAAAAGTTTTCCACGTGGCGTAAGCTGTGGATAGCTCTTGCCGAGAGTGAGCAGGAGCTGGGACTTCCCATAACAGACGAGCAGATCGCCGAGCTTAAGGAGCACATATATGATATTAACTACGATGTAGCGAAGGCGCGCGAGAAGGAGGTGCGCCATGATGTTATGTCGCATGTCTATGCATACGGTATGCAGTGCCCAAAAGCAAAGCCGATAATCCATCTTGGCGCAACAAGCTGCTATGTGGGTGATAATACCGATATAATCATAATGACAGAGGCAATGAGGCTTATAAAGAAAAAGCTTGTTTGCCTTATAGGAGAATTAGCAAAGTTTGCGGATGCGAACAAGTCACTTCCGTGTCTTGCGTTTACGCATTTTCAGCCGGCACAGCCGACTACCGTCGGCAAGAGAGCAACGCTTTGGCTTGAGGATCTTGTGATGGACCTTGAGGATGTGGAGCATCAGCTTTCTAAAGCTAAGCTTTTGGGCTGCAAGGGAACTACAGGCACACAGGCAAGCTTTATGGAGCTGTTTGACGGCGATCATGAGAAATGTAAGGCGCTTGATAAGAAGATAGCGGCAAAGATGGGCTATGCCGACACCTTCCCGGTAAGCGGTCAGACCTATCCGCGGAAGCTTGATACGCAGATGCTTAATGTTCTCAGCTCTATAGCGCAAAGCGCGTATAAGTTCTCGAACGATATAAGACTTTTGCAGCACCTGAAGCAGATAGAGGAACCGTTTGAAAAGTCGCAGATCGGTTCATCGGCAATGGCGTATAAGCGTAATCCCATGCGCTCAGAGCGTATCGGCTCGCTTGCAAGATATGTTATTATTGATGCGCTGAATCCGGCGATAACCGCTTCAACGCAATGGTTTGAAAGGACGCTTGATGACAGCGCCAATAAAAGGATAAGTGTGCCTGAAGCATTCCTGGCAGCAGACGCTATACTATCACTATATATAAACGTTGTAGACGGTCTGGTAGTATATGATAAGGTAATAACAAAGCAATTTATGGCAGAAATACCGTTTATGGCAAGCGAGAACATAATGATGGACGCGGTTAAGAAGGGCGGAGACCGTCAGGAGCTGCATGAGAAGATACGTCAGTACTCAATGGAGGCAGGCAGAAATGTAAAGGTAGAGGGCAAGGACAACAATCTTGCCGAGCTTATTGCTCAAGACCCATCATTCGGATTGACGTTGGATGAGATTAACGCTGTCATGAAGCCAATAAACTTTGTAGGACGATCACCTGAGCAGGTAACGGATTTTCTGCGTGATGTTATTGATCCGATACTTGATAAAAATAAGGATCTGCTGGGGATCGAGGTGGAGATCAATGTATAATTTAATAACCATAAATGCTTATTAATCACTGAAAAGGGTAACAAAACAATGAAAAGCATCAATGCGAATGATTATGATGGCTTTGAAAACGATGAGGCGAAGGAGGAATTAAGAGCTATGTACGGTGAGAACAGGCAGATCACAGATGAAAATTATGACAAGTCGCTGGCGGTCAAGTGCAACAACGGCACTTTCGTCGGCAAGAAGACAGACGAGCTGATTATCTGGAAGGGCATCCCATACGCAACTCAGCCGGTGGGGAAGCTTCGTTGGAAGAAGGCGCTTCCTGCCGCAGACGATGACGGCGTG
>JAFRDB010000083.1 GCA_017404065.1 Clostridia bacterium | reverse complement strand
GGCTTCACCGGTTGTCGGCAATCTCTTTCCCTTTTGGGGAAATATTAAGCTGCCGCTTATCGCTGACAGCTTATTTATTCTACCACACGCTTTCCCGTTTGTCAACACTTTTATTCAATTTTTTTCGTATTTGTGCATTTTGCTGTCTTCGTTTGCCCTCTACCGATTATATATATGTCTATTGTGCTCCGGTCAATTTTTCTTGTTTGTCATTTTGGTACACTTATTTGTTTTATATGTTTTCAACAAATTTGATATATAGCATCCGCTAAAATTCGCTTTTTTTAGACTAATGGCAAAAAAAATCAAAAAAATATAAGTTTATATTGAAAAAAATCCGCTCATGTTATATAATATCTACATTATATTGAAAGGAATGATAGAATGGCAAACCCAAAGGCTGCTCTTATTATGGGATCGGATTCCGATTTTGATAAAATCAAGGGCTGCATCACAAAACTGAAGGAGTTTAAAATTGACTGCGAGGTTCGTGTTATTTCCGCGCACAGAACACCGGCAAAGGCTATGGAATATGCGGCAAACGCGGAGGAGAACGGTATTGAGATCATTATCTGCGCGGCAGGCATGGCTGCTCATCTCGCTGGTGTTATCGCGGCAAATACTACAGTTCCGGTAATAGGTATACCTATAGAGTCTACCTTCAGCGGCATGGACGCGCTTCTTGCCACTGTTCAGATGCCGCCGGGCATTCCGGTCGCAACAGTCGGTCTTAACAACGGTACAAATGCCGCGATACTTGCAGCGGAGATCCTTGCGCTTAAATATGACTATATAAGACCAATTCTAAAGTCCGCACGCAAAGCTATGGCAGACGGTGTCGCAAAAAAAGACGCAGCAATACAGGAACGTGTTTTGGCGCTATAGGTTATCACACTGCTAAACTTTGCCGGGACTTTGTAATTATAGATTATTGGAGGTGCTATATATGGCAACAGATGCATATAAATCCGCCGGCGTCAACGTGGAGGCGGGATATGAGTCGGTGAAGCTCATAAAGGATGACGTAAAAAGAACAGCAATAGAGGGTGTGCTCGGCGGAATCGGCGGCTTTGGCGGACTCTTTGAGATCGGTAAGGGCTACGAAAATCCTGTGCTTGTATCAGGCACAGACGGAGTTGGCACAAAGCTTAAAATCGCATTTCTTATGGACAAGCATGACACCATTGGTCAGGATTGTGTTGCAATGTGCGTAAATGATGTTGCATGCTCCGGTGCAAAACCGATATTTTTCCTTGACTACCTCGCTGTAGGCAAAAATGTACCAAAGAGAATAGCCGAGATCGTTAAAGGCGTTGCTGACGGCTGTGTTCTCGCCGGATGCGCTCTTGTTGGCGGTGAGACCGCGGAAATGCCCGGTTTTTATCCGGAGGACGAATATGATCTTGCAGGTTTCTCGGTAGGTATAGTAGAGAAATCAAAAATAACCGATGGCGACAAAGCCAAGAAGGGCGATAAACTGATCGGTATAGCATCAAGCGGCATACACTCAAACGGATATTCGCTCGTAAGAAAGCTTTTTGACCTTAACGGAGAAAATGCCAAGTCAAATCTTTCAGAATACAGTGATAAATTGGGAATGACCGTCGGTGAGGCTCTGCTCACACCGACAAGGATATACGTTAAGCCGCTTTTGAAGCTCATTGACGAGGTAGGAATAAATACAGTATCACACATAACCGGCGGAGGCTTTATTGAAAATGTTCCGCGTATGCTCCCTGACGGACTTAAAGCAGTGATACACAAACACACATGGCCTGTGCTCCCTATATTTGATATCCTTCGCGAAAAGGGTAATATACCGGAAGCAGACATGTATAACACCTTCAATATGGGTATAGGAATGATAGCAGCGGTTGACAGAGACAAAGCGGATGCAGCGGTAAAATGCCTTGAGGCGGCCGGCGAGAAGGCTTATATCATAGGCGAATTGACAGCCGGCGAGAAAGGCGTTGAGATCAAATGAAACGGATAGGAGTTCTTATATCCGGCGGCGGAACCAATTTGCAGGCGCTAATTGATAAGCAAGGGAGCGTTATAAGGAGCGGCAAGATCGTTTGCGTATGCTCCAACCGATCTGATGCTTATGGACTTGAGCGCGCAAAGAAGGCGGGCATACCAACAAGGGTGATCCGCAAAAACGCAGACTGCGGCGGCGATGACGCGGCATTCAACCGCGCTATATGCGAATACATGAAGAGCATGAACGTTGACGTCATAGTTCTCGCAGGCTTTTTAGCTATCCTTGGCGGCGATCTGCTCACAGAATATGCCGACAGGATAGTCAACATCCATCCCTCGCTGATACCGGCATTCTGCGGCGATGGCTTTTACGGACTTAAGGTGCACGAAGCAGCTCTCAGCTACGGCGTTAAGGTCACGGGCGCAACCGCGCATCTTGTGAATGAAATAACTGACGGAGGAAAAATTCTTCTGCAAAAGGCGGTAAACATTGAAAACGGCGACACTCCGGAAACTCTTCAGAAGCGAGTTATGGAGGAGGCTGAATGGATCATACTGCCCGAAGCAGTTGAGCTTATATGTAAAGGAGAAAATTATGAAAACAATTAACATTTACGAAGAATTAAAATCCAACGCATACCCGGGGCGCGGTATTGTTATCGGAAAATCAGCTGATGGGAAGCATGCTGTTACAGCATACTTCATAATGGGCAGAAGCGAGAACAGCCGTAACCGCGTTTTCGTCACGGATGGCGAAGGTATACGCACAGAGGCGCACGACCCTTCAAAGCTCTCCGACCCGCATCTTATAATATATGCGCCGGTAAGAGTGCTTGGCAATAAGACCATAGTTACAAACGGCGATCAGACAGATACCATATATGATCTTATGAACCAGCAGATGACATTCGAACAGGCGCTCCGCACGCGCGAGTTCGAGGACGATGCGCCAAACTACACACCGAGGATCTCAGGCATAATAAAAACCGATAAGGGCGGTTTTAACTATGCAATGTCGATACTAAAGAGCAACAACGGCGATCCGTCATCATGCCACAGATATACCTTTTCATACAACAACCCCAGATCCGGAGAAGGACATTTTATCCATACATATATGGGAGACGGCGCACCTCTTCCGTCATTTGAGGGTGAGCCGAAACTGGTTGAGCTCCTCGACGACATCGATGTGTTCACAAACAATCTTTGGAACGCACTTAACAACGAAAATAAGGTATCACTGTTCGTAAGGTTTATTGACCTTGATACCGGCAAGACCGAAACAAAAATAGTAAATAAAAATAGCTAAAGGAGAAACAGATATGAAAGAGATGGAATTAAAATACGGCTGTAACCCTAACCAGAAGCCGTCACGAGTTTATATGGCAGACGGCAGCGAGCTTCCGATAGAGGTAATATGCGGCAGACCGGGTTATATAAATCTTTTGGACGCGTTAAACGGCTGGCAGCTCGTAAAAGAGCTGAAAAAAGCTACAGGACTTCCTGCGGCTACCTCATTCAAACACGTATCTCCCGCGGGCGCGGCTGTAGGCGTTGAGCTTTCGGACACATTAAAAAAGATATACTTTACCGACGATGTTGAGCTTACTCCGCTCGCCTCAGCATACGCAAGAGCAAGAGGCGCTGACAGAATGTCCTCATTCGGTGATTTTATTTCACTCTCTGACGAGTGCGATAAAGCAACAGCTCTCCTCATAAAAAAAGAAGTTTCAGACGGTATTATCGCGCCCGGGTATTCCGATGAAGCGCTTGAGATACTCAAGGCAAAGAAGAACGGCAACTACTGCATTCTTAAGATCGATCCTGATTACAAGCCGGAGCCGACAGAGCGCAAGCAGGTGTTCGGCGTTACCTTTGAGCAGGGCCGGAACGAGCTTGATATAAATACAGCTCTGCTCTCAAACGTGGTTACGGAAAACAAGGAGCTTCCCGACAGCGCAAAACGCGACCTTATGATATCGCTCATAACGCTTAAATATACACAATCCAACAGCGTTTGCTATGTTAAGGACGGACAGGCTATCGGCATAGGCGCGGGGCAGCAGTCAAGAATACATTGCACAAGACTTGCAGGCAACAAGGCGGATATATGGTGGCTGCGTCAGAGTCCGCAGGTGCTTGGTCTTCAGTTTGCAGACGGAATACGCCGCGCAGACAGAGATAACACGATCGACGTATATATCTCTGACGAGCACGATGACGTTCTTCGCGAGGGAACCTGGCAGAAGCTGTTCAAGGTAAAACCGCCGGTATTCACAAAGGAGCAGCAGAAGGAGTGGCTTGCAAAGAATTCAGATGTAGCTCTCGGTTCAGACGCATTCTTCCCGTTCGGTGATAATATCGAAAGAGCAAAGAAGAGCGGCGTTAAATACATCGCTCAGCCCGGCGGCTCGGTAAGAGACGATAATGTTATCGAGACCTGCAACAAATACGGTATAGCAATGTCCTTCACCGGAATACGCTTGTTCCATCATTGATCGGAGGTTTAGAATGAAGATACTGGTAGTTGGCGGCGGCGGGCGCGAGCACACTATAGTGTGGAAGATCGCGCAGTCGCCAAAGGTCGACAAAATATATTGCGCACCCGGCAATGGCGGTATTGCAGAGCTTGCCGAGTGCGTTAATATCAGCGCAACAGATATAGACGGGATGGTCGCATTCGCCAAGAAGGCGGCTGTTGACCTCGTTATGGTTGCGCCGGACGATCCTCTGGTTCTTGGCATGGTCGATGCCATGGAACAGGCGGGCATACGCGCCTTTGGTCCGCGCGCAAACGCCGCGATAATCGAGGGCAGCAAGGTGTTCTCTAAGGATCTGATGAAAAAATACCGCATTCCAACGGCGCGATATGAGGTATTCACAAATTCATACGACGCGATAGCATATATAAAAACACAAAACAGCTATCCGGCAGTAATCAAGGCCGAGGGGCTTGCTCTCGGCAAGGGTGTTATAATCGCGCAGAACGAGCAGGAGGCTGCATCCGGCATCCGCGAGATAATGGATAACAAGAAATTTGGCGCCAGTGGTGACAGAGTTGTTATTGAAGAATTTCTTACAGGTCCGGAGGTATCGGTTCTTGCCTTTACCGACGGCAAGACAATAAAGCCAATGGTAAGCGCGCAGGATCACAAACGCGCATACGATAACGATAAAGGTCTTAACACCGGCGGTATGGGAACATTCTCTCCGTCTCGTCTCTACGACGCGGCAAAGGCAGAGGAATGCATGAATAACATCTTCCTCCCCACCGTTAAGGCTATGTCCGCCGAGGGCAGACCGTTCAAGGGTGTGCTGTATTTCGGACTTATGATGACAGAAAGCGGTGTCAAGGTAATTGAATACAACTGCCGCTTCGGTGATCCGGAAACACAGGTCGTCCTGCCGCGGCTCAGAACTGATCTTGTAGAGATCATGGATGCTATAATTGACGAAAGACTTGACGAGATCGATATCGAATGGGATGACAACGCGGCTGTTTGCGTTGTTATGGCATCCGGCGGCTACCCGGTATCGTATGAGAAAGGTCACGAGATAACCGGTATAGACGCGGCAAACGCTATGGATAACGTGATAGTATTCCATGCCGGCACAAAGCTGGAAAACGGAAGGTTCACAAACGCCGGCGGACGCGTGCTCGGCGTTACGGCAGTTGATGATGATCTTGACAAGGCTATTGCAAGAGCATACGAGGCAGTATCTAAGATAACATGGAAGGATGAATTCCATAGGACAGATATAGGGATTAAGAAATATGAGAACTGATTATATATCGTGGGATGAATACTTCATGGGTATTGCGATGCTCAGCGCGATGCGCTCGAAGGACGATAACTCACAAGTGGGCACGTGCATAGTCGATAGCGATAATAAGATTCTTTCGCTCGGCTATAACGGTATGCCTACCGGATGCGATGATAGGCTCATGCCATGGAAAAGAAACGGCGCTCCGCTTGATACAAAGTATATGTATGTCTGCCACGCGGAGCTGAACGCTATATTAAACAGCCATGCACCATCGCTGAAGGGTGCAAAAATATATACTACGCTCTTCCCATGCAACGAGTGTACAAAGGCGATAATTCAAAGCGGAATAAAAGAAGTGGTCTATCTTTCGGATAAATACGCAGACAGCGACAACAATATCGCGTCACGACGCATGTTCGACATGGTTGGCATTTCATACAGAAAATATATCCCTGCGGATAATAAAATAACACTGGAGTTGTAAGAAACGGCTATGATATTAAAGGATAAAATAATAATTGAAGATTACCGAGCGCAGAAAAATGATTTTATTGAGCTTGGTAATACTGTTAATAATATACTCACAGACCTTTTAAAAGAAAACGGAATAAAATTATTCAGTTCAGAGCATCGCGTAAAAACAGAAAAAAGCCTTATGGGAAAGCTGAATTTAAAGGGCGATAAATACGCGTCCTTAGATGATATAACGGATATACTCGGTATGCGGCTGATCTGCTTTTTCTCAGATGAGGTGGATAAGGTCGCGGAGCTGATAGCGGAGCATTTTGTGATCGACTGGGATAACAGCGTTGATAAGCGTACCCAGCTCGATCCGAGAATGTTCGGATATATGTCCATACACTTTATCTGCTCGCTGCCCGCCGATGCGGGATACCCCGAAAACCTTACCGAAAAGCGGTTTGAGATACAGGTACGGTCAGTTTTGCAGCACGTCTGGGCAGATATTGAGCATGATATGGGATATAAGAGCCAGTTCGGTGTCCCATACGCGGTTAAACGCAGCTTTTCAAAGATCGCAAGTCTTCTTGAAATCGCAGATGAGCAGTTTGTGCAAACACGTAATGACCTGAAGAGATATACAGACGACACACGCGCCAGAATTGCTGCCGATACCGCTGAAGATCTGCCGATAGACACTGTATCACTGAATGAATATATACGTCTCAGCCACGCCATGAACAGCCTGCTGAACGAGATATCCGATCTATCGGACTGCGCTGCAGAAATATACATAGTACCGGCGGACGTATACATCTCACAACTGAAATGGCTCGGTATAAAGACTATAGGCGCGCTTGGAAATATGCTTGCGAGAAACCACGATCTTGCGCTGAAGCTCGCAGCGCGCACGCTTAAGGGTAATGATATAGACACGCTCGTTTCAAACGTTGGACTGAGATATTTATGCAGAGCCGAGCTTTTAGCCGGCGGGTATACTGAAGCTCAGGCAGCGGAGTTTCTGAACCTGTCATATAACAATGCGCAACGGAGCAAAAACGCTGCAAAGAGCCTGTTTAGAATTAAAGGAAGTATGATCTGAGATGGATTTTAAAGAAAACATAATTGCAACAAAGGATATCTTCCACGGAAAAATATTCGAAGTAAAGGTGCATGATGTCACTTTGCCGGACGGTAAACCGGCAAAGAGAGAGATCGTTCTGCATCATGGCGGTGTGGGCGTTATCGCCGTAACCGATAAGCGCGACGTGTTCATGGTATCGCAATACCGTATAGCGGCGGATGATGTGATGCTGGAGATACCTGCCGGAAAGCTTGAAAAAGACGAGACAGACCCGTATGCAGCAGCGATGCGCGAGCTTGAAGAGGAGACCGGCTACCGAACGGATAAGCTGATCCCGCTCGGCACATACTATGCAACACCGGGCTATTGCTCGGAGCAACTTTCGATCTATCTTGCGAACGACCTTGAGTATGTCGGACAGCACCTTGACAAGGACGAGTTTTTAAATCTTACGAAAATACCGCTCGATACTCTTTATGAAATGGTGATGAATAACGAAATACGCGACTGCAAAACAGCAATTGCGATACTTAAAGCAAAAGCGATATTGGGGTGACTAATATAAAAAAATGCCTGACGGCATATCAACCCCCCTGACCCCCCATTCTTGGGGGGAAGAGTAGAGTAGTTTCAGGGGGAAACTGCGTTTCCCCCTGAAACCCCCATAAGCGTAATATAACTCATTCGCAAACAACTGGTATCGCGCCGG
>JAFRDB010000082.1 GCA_017404065.1 Clostridia bacterium | reverse complement strand
TGATGGTGGTGGTGATGGTGGTGGTGATGCCCATGCTCATCCTCGTCATGGTCGTGGTGGTGATGCTCGTGCTCATCCTCGTCATGGTCGTGGTGGTGATGCTCATGCTCATCCTCGTCATGGTCGTGGTGGTGATCATGCTCATCGTCATCATAGTCGTGATGCTCGTGCTCCTCTTCCCTATCCTTTTCGAACTCTGTTATCCAGCCCGCCGAAGAGAAGGTTTTTTCAAAATCAAACTGCTTTGTGTCAAGGACATCCTTAAGGTCTACCTTTGCATAGTTTGTCTCTATAAGCTTTGCCTTGGGCTGGAGCGCCTTTACTACCGCCTTTACCTTCGCAAGGTCCTCCGGTGACACCTCATCGACCTTGTTTATTATAATAGTGGAGCAGAACTCTATCTGCTGAACAAGAAGATTTTCTATATCCTCCTCGTCCACCTCACCCATGAGCTTTTCTCCGCCCGCAAACTCATCCACAAGACGAAGCGCGTCAACTACCGTCACCACGCAGTCAAGGCGCACACACGGCGGTATCTCGCTATCAGGAACGCTGCCGTCCATCATTGAGATCGTCTGCACTATCGGCAGCGGCTCGCATATTCCGCTTGCCTCTATAAGGATATAGTCGAATTTGCCTGAATTTGCAAGCTCCGCGATCTGCTTCATAAGGTCTACCTTTAATGTACAGCATATACATCCGTTCTGGAGAGGAACAAGACTTGAATCCTCCTCCTGAACAACTCCGCCCTTCTGTATAAGCGATGAATCAATATTCACCTCTCCGATGTCGTTTACTATAACCGCTACCTTATAGCCCTCCTGATTTGACAGGATATGGTTCATCAGCGTGGTCTTACCCGCGCCGAGATAGCCTGTGAGCAATGTGATTGGTACTCTGTTCATATATATCATTCCTTTCAATTATTTCAGCATTTCCGCAATGCGTGCCATTACCGTTACCGCCTGCGCTCTTGTGAGGTTATCCTTTGCATGGAAGCTGCCGTCCTCCATACCGTTTAAAAGACCGTACGAATAAGCCGCCTCGACAGTGTTCATGTATGACTCGGTTATCCCGCTGTCGGCAATACCGGTCTCTTCGGCTGTTGTTTTTATTTCCTTGTCTGAATGCTTTGCCGCATACGAAAGGCAACGCATCGCGATGACCGCCATTTCCTCGCGGGTTATTGGCGTGTTTCCCTTAAATTCACCGGTATAACTCATTATATCAACAGTGACCGCCTCTTTTTCCTCAGTTGCCTCCGCAACGGTCTTTAGAGCCGCCTCCGCAGTGCCGCCGGTCATTTCCGGAGCGATAAGTCCCTTGTCCAGCGCGCTCTGCAAATAAAAGCAGTACCAGTCATCTATTGCCGCGTCTAAACACTCGCCCTCACGGTATGCGTGAGAAGGTATGCCTGCCGCTTCCATTGCCATCTTTAAAAACTCGGCGCGCGTAACGCTTACATCCGGCGCAAATTTACCATCACCAATGCCCTTTACAAGTCCGCTTTCCTGCATTGATATTATTTCGTCCTCTGCCCAGTGTCCGGCTATATCGGTAAACACCTCGCCACCCTTAATATACGGCGCAAGCTCCGGTACGGCCTTGGGTATAGCCTCAACTATAAGTTTAGCGATCAGCCTTGCACCCTTTTCCTTGAGATGCGTGTGATCGTCCGTTCCCTCAGGATACTGCTTGCTCTCCAGCGGCTCGCAAACAAAGTAGCCCGAAAGCACCTCGTCCTTTTCCATACTGTTATAGGCATCCGTCATTATCCTGTTTATATCAATGAATTTGCATCCGAGCTCCTCTGCCAGCTCCCTTGTTGCCGCTCCGTATTCCAGACGTGAATCCTTGAATTTACCTGCCTCATCGTCCCAATTCGCCGCCGCGGAGGGTGTCATCAGAACCGGCACCGCGCCGAGCTTTTCCGCCTCGCCGATATACCGCTCTGTCAGAAGCGTTTTATAGTCCTCAACGCTCGTATACCTCTCAGGCTTATCCTTCGCGCCGTCGTTTATGCCAAACTGAATAAACAGATAATCGCCCGGCTTTATTTCTTCAAATATCTTATCAAGCCGTCCGTCATTAATGAACCGCTTCGTGCTTCTGCCGCCCATCGCGCGGTTTTCTATAATGATATCATCCGTAAAGAAATCCTCAAACACCTGTCCCCAGCCATTTTGCGGATAGTTTGACGAAGCCTTGTACATCTGCGCGGTAGAATCACCGGCTATATATATTGTCGGCTTATCCTCAGCCGCAAATACCGGCACCGCCGCAGCCGTAACCATTGCCCCCGCAATTATTCCTGCCATTGTTTTTCTCATTTTTATAACCATAAACTCCCTTTCCAAACTTATGACAATCTTATTTTATCTGTCTTGATATCCGATTAGCTATCACTACCGCCTGAACACGGGTCAAAGGCTGCTGCGGATAAAAATATCCGTCTTTATCACCCGTAATAAGATCGTGTGAGGCTGCCTCTTCAACGTAGCTTTCACACCACGGTGATATATCTGTGTCTTTAAAGGTTCTGACAAATAAATATGTCGATCTCTCACCCAGTTTATTCTCCGCGCATAGCAGACAATTTATCGCAATAGCTGCCATTTCCTCTCGCGTTATCACCCAATCAGCGCGAAAGCCGCAGGTATAGCTCATCATTTCAAGCGTTACCGCTTCATTCTCCCCGTCAGCCTCAACAAGAGTCTTTGTGACCGGCTTTATTATGCTGTTTGTCATTTCAACAGGTATCAAGCCTCTGTCCAGCGCACCCTGTATATAATACCGGTATTTCTCATCGTCCTCTGCTTCCAGACACTCCTTTGGCCTGAAACCATGCGTAGGTATTTCAGCCGCGATCATTACCATTTTCAGAAATTCGCCTCGCGTGACCTCCGCATCAGGTCTGAACGCTCCGCTTCTGTCATCCTGGATAAATCCCTTTTCCAGAGCATATTTTATTTCCTGTTCTGCCCAGTGACCCTGTATATCATGGAAAACATCGCCGCGCTTGATATACCTTGAAAGCTCTGGCACACATTCGGGAATAGCCTCAGTAATAAGCTTTGCGACAAGTCTTGCACCCTTTTCTTTAAAATGCGAATAATCGTTCTTGCCCTCCGGCGCTCTTACGCTCTCCAGCGGTTCGCATAACAGATACCCTGATATCACCTCGTCCTTATCCATTGTGTTATAGGTTTGGGTCATTATCCTGTTGATATCTATAAACTTACAGCCTATCTCCGCAGCAAGATCACGGGTAGCATTTGCATACTCTATACGTGACTCCCTAAATCTGCCCTCTTTTTCATCATAATAGCATCCGGCGGATGGTGTCATAAGTATCGGTGTTGCGCCGAGCTGCTCGGTCTTTCCTATATATTCATCTCTCAAAAGCGCTTTATAGCCCGGAACATCTATATATTTTTCGGGTGTGTCTATCGTAGCATCGTTAATTCCGAATTGTACAAACAAATAGTCACCTGGCTTGATATCCTGGTGTATCTGCTCAAGCCGCCCCTCTTTTATATATCGTATAGTGCTTCTGCCGCCGATAGCGCGGTTTACCACATTGATCTCATCTGTAAAAAAATCTCCGAACACCTGTCCCCAGCCTCTTTGGGGGCCGTCTATCTTATCCTTATATGTCTGCGCAGTCGAATCGCCGGCTATATAGATTGTCGGCTTATTCTCCGCTGCGGCCACCGGCACTGCCTGCGGCGCTGCCGCTACAAGCATTGCCGCCGCCGTGATCGCCGCCATTGATCTTCTCATATTAAAACCTCACCATGCCTCTTTATATATGCTTATTGATCAGTTGTTTGCTTATCACTCAGTTTTTCGGCAATACGGTTTATCACCATCACCGCCTGAGCTCTTGTCAGCTTATTATTAGGATAAAACCTGCCGTCATCGGAGCCTGTGACAAGGCCGTATGCATAAGCCTCATTAACAGCACTCTGGCACCAGGACGATATTTCGCTATCGATCATCACACCGCCATCGTGTATCTTTTCCGGCTTGTTATCCAGTGTCTTTACCGCATAATTAAAGCAGTTCATCGCAAGTACTGCCATTTCCTCACGTGTTATAGCCCTTTTGTACTTAAATCCGCATGTATAGTCAAGAATATCAGCATATACCGCTTCCTTCTCCTCGGTCGCATCAGCCAGCTTTCTTACCTCTCTCTCGGTCTCGGTGCCTATCATTTCAATAGGTATAAGACCTTTATCAAGAGCTCCCTGTAAATAGTGACAGCACCAGTCATCAGCCGTTACTTCAAGGCATTCGCCCTTGCGGTAGCCGTGCGCCGGTATACCTGCCGCATTCATCGCCATCTTCAGGAACTCACCCCGGGTAACCAGGGCATCCGGCGCAAACCTGCCGTCGCCGACTCCGCCGACAAGCCCGTTTTCCCAAGCGGACAATATATCCTTTTCCGCCCAATGCCCGTATATATCTGTAAGCTCTTCCTTCTGCTTAACGTATTTGACAAGCTCCGGCACACACTCTGAAAACTCGCTGATGATCAGCTCTGCCACAAACTTCGCGCCCTTTTCCTTAAAATGCGTATGGTCGTCTGTGCCCGAATAATAGTATGAGCTTTCATACGGCTCGCAGATCAGATACAGCGAAAACACCTCATCCTTATCCATGCCGTCATTGAAGGTGTCCGTCATCAGCTTATTTATATCTATGAATTTGCAGCCTGTCTCCTTTGCGACCTCGCGAGTCGCTTCGGCGTATTCTACACGCGTGTATGGAAACTCATTTTTTCTTGAATCCCATGATAATTGCGCGCAGGTAGTGAGAAGTACAGGGATCGCGCCGCGCTTTCTTGTTTCGTTTATGTATCTGTCCTTCAGAAGCTTTTTATAATCGTCAATGGAAATATATTTTTCAGGATCCGATTGTACTCTGTCATTCATGCCGAACTGGATAAACAGATAGTCTCCCGGTCTTATCTCTTCAAATATCTTGTCGAGTCTTCCCTCTTCATCGAACTTCTTTGAGCTTCTTGCGCCGATAGCCCTGTTTTCTATGACAATATCATCCGTTAGCAGATCCGCCATCACCTGTCCCCATCCCGTCTGGGGATATTGCGCTATAGGGTTATAATTTTGCGCGGTAGATTCGCCTGCTATATATATAGTCGGCTTGCCATTCGCTGCAAACGAGGGCGATGTCGCAGACAGTACCGCTGCTATCAGCACGCCCGCTATCGCCTTTTTCATATAATGACTTCACCATGCCTTTCATAATCCACGACCGATTTTATCTTGTTTTTACCATCTACAAATACCACCTTGGGACGGAACAGTGCCGCCTCATCCGGCTTCATGCGGGCATACGCCATGATTATCACCTTGTCGCCCGTTTTAACAAGTCTTGCCGCCGCTCCGTTGAGGCATATCATGCCCGAACCGCGCTCACCGGCAATAGTGTATGTTTCAAGCCGGCTGCCGTTTATTACGTCAACAACCGCTACCTTTTCATATTCAAGTATACCCGACGCATCGAGAAGGTCGGCATCTATAGTGATGCTTCCGACATAATCGACCTCAGCCGCCGTTACCGTCGCGCGGTGTATCTTGCTCTTTAACATTGTCAGTTCCATGTTAATCTCCTATGATAAAATTATCTATTAGTCTTGTCCTGCCCATATATACGGCAACCGCCGCGAGGATGTTTTTGGTATCTGCGGCAGGCTCCAATGTGTCAAGATCAACAACCTCAACATAATCCACCTTAGCCATCGGCTCCTTCTCTATCTCACTCCGAATAAGAGCCTTTACCGTATCCACATCCGCGCCGGTGTCGGCCGCCTCGCGTCCTTTATTAAGTCCGCGAAAGAGACAGAGCGCCGCCTTGCGCTCCTCAGAGCTCAGATACGTATTTCTTGATGATTTGGCAAGTCCGTCAGCCTCGCGTATTATCGGGCAGCCGATTATCTCTATATCAAAATTGAGATCCTTTACCATCTTTCTGATAACAAGAAGCTGCTGCGCATCCTTCTGACCGAAATATGCTCGGTCCGGCATTACTATATTAAACAGCTTTGATACTACCGTGCACACACCGTTAAAATGGATCGGTCGCGTCCTGCCGCACAGAACCTTTGTTATCTTGTCCACACTTACGGTTGTCAGAGCATTATCGTACATTTCATCCGGCTCCGGATTAAAGATAAGCTTCGCGCCGGATGCCTCACACAGAGCTGCATCCTTTTCCATATCTCGCGGATAGGTTTCAAAATCCTCGTTCGGTCCAAACTGCGTAGGGTTTACAAAGTCAGAAACGACAACGCAATCGTTTTCTTTTACGGCGCGGTCTATGAGCGACTTGTGTCCCTCATGCAAAAATCCCATTGTCGGCACAAGTCCTACGGTCTTTCCTTCCCTCCGCCATGCCTTTACATATTTCCTTACATCTGCAACTGTTTTAACTATCGGTATCATAGACTGCCTCCATCCATTATCATAAGCTCATTCATAATACCTTCATCTATACTGAAGCTATTCTCCTCAAGCGGAAACGCTCCCGATTTCACTTCATTATCGTATGCCTTAAACGCTGCGGTCATTACCTCGCCAACGCTTGCGAATTTCTTTACAAATTTAGGTGTGAGATCGCTGTACATACCAAGCATATCCTGATATACGAGCACCTGTCCGTCGCACCCCGCGCCGGCGCCTATACCTATCGTTGGGATAGCAAGCAGCTTTGATATGTATTCCGCCAGCGCCGACGGCACACACTCAAGAACCACAGCAAATGCGCCCGCCTGCTCAACCGCAAGCGCGTCATCTATGATCCGTCTTGCCGCCGCAAGCGTCTTTCCCTGCACCCTAAATCCTCCGAATGCGTTTATGCTCTGCGGCGTCATGCCGATATGACCGCATACCGGTATTGATGCGGATGTTATCGCCTTTATATGCTCCTTGATCTTAACTCCGCCTTCAAGCTTTACAGCCTGCGCTCTGCCCTCCTGCATAAGTCTGCCGGCATTTTTGACCGCATCATATACCGAGGTCTGATATGACATAAACGGCATATCACATATTATAAGCGCGTCCTTTGCGCCTCGCGCCACCGCCGATGAATGGTGTATCATATCCTCCATCGTGACCGAAATAGTGTCCTCATAGCCCAGCATGACCATACCGAGCGAATCGCCAACGAGAACGGAATTTACTCCTGCCCCGTTTATCAGCTTTGCGGTCGAATAATCGTATGCGGTAAGCATGGAGATCTTTTCGCCGCGCTTTTTCATTGCTGCAAAATCAGCTGTTGTTGTTTTCATTATAAGCTCCTCCGGATAAAGTATAAATGTAATATGTGTCCGATCCCGTAATGGTCAATGCTGTCAAGCTAAGATTTGTTCGCGGCAACCCGTCTTATACCGCCCGCGGCGGCTGACGCGCATTTCCCGCTTAACCTGACATTATTGCCGTAAGAGTACCGGCACCCACTATCCAGTATGTAATTATACCATACCACTGATAAAATTTCAATACCCGAAAACGAAAAAAACCGCATGCGCGTTAGCTTGCTTTACGCGCATTGCGATTTTATCTTTTGAAAATCTTATATGACCGGGGAATCAATCTGTCCCGTTATTGTGCTATTATAATAAATGTTTCTTTACTGGTTTTCGTCAGACTGTTCCAGAGCCCTGTTGTATTCGGCTAATATAGCCTCTTCAAGCTTTAATCGCATTTCTCGGTTTATCGGATGTGCAATATCCTTGAATTCGCCCTCCTGTGTCTTTCGACTGGGCATTGCCGTGAACAGTTTCTCCTGTCCCTCAATAATCTTGATGTCATGTACTACAAAGGAGTTGTCAAAGGTTACAGATACTACTGCCTTCATCTTACTTTCAGCAGAGCTGTCAGTTAGGATCTTCTTAACCCTAATGTCCGTAATCTCCAAGATTTTCACCACCTTCCTCTTACAAGGTTAATATTATTTCTTGTAGTCTATCCAGTGATGCATAGTACCGTGCTAATCGGTATTTTACTGAATTAATTGTATATCATTTCATTCAATTTGTCAAGCTTTTTGTGCATTTATTTTAAAAACATATTTTTAACAAAGTTTTTTTTGTAAATAACATAAAAAATTTATAAAAACAGTTTCATTTTTTGTCTATTAGGTATATAATATATTCATGATCGAATGTATAATTATAAAGGAGAATTCATAAATTGGATAGATTTGACATAGAAGACTTAAAAAAGGGGGCTCATATCCATTTCATAGGTATCGGCGGGATAAGCATGAGCGGTCTCGCGCATATCGCGATACGCGACGGATACAAAGTTACCGGCAGTGACAGATCCGTCTCAGCTATTACAAATAAGCTTGCAGGCGAAGGCGCAATAATATACGAAGGTCACGCAGCTGAAAACATCGGAGACGCGGAGCTTGTTGTCCACACCGCCGCGGTACATGCCGATAATCCCGAAATGGCAGAAGCGGCAAGACGCGGAATACGGCTTATAGACCGCGCGGAGTTTCTTGGCGCGATCATGAAAAACTACCGTCACGCAGTGTGCGTTGCCGGTACCCACGGTAAGACCACGACCACATCCATGCTTGCTCACGCGCTTATATACGCAAATACGGATCCGACCATATCCGTTGGCGGCGAGCTGGACCTTATAGGCGGCAATATCCGTTGCGGCGGATCGGATATGTTTGTTACAGAGGCGTGCGAATATACAAACAGCTTTTTGAAGTTCTACCCCAGCATAGCGCTCATAACCAATATCGAGGAGGATCACCTGGACTTCTTCACCGGCATTGAAATGATACGTGAGAGCTTCCGCAGCTTTGCCGGGCTCACGCGCGGCAAAGGCACGGTCGTAGCGTACGGCGAGGATGAAAACATAAAGCTTGCGCTTGAGAATACAGATCTCAATATCATTACCTATGGCATGAGCGATAAAAATGACTACCATGCGGAAAATATAATATATAGTGCCGGATATCCGTCATTTGATATATACCGCGGCAGCAGGAAGCTTTGCGGTATCTCACTGAATGTGCCCGGAGACCACAACATCCTCAACACGCTTGCAACCATAGCCGTTTGCGAGCTGCTTGGCGTTGACGCGGATACCGCGGCAAGAGGTATAGAAACATTTAAGGGCGCGCACCGGCGATTTGAGAAAAAGGGATTTGTCGGCGGCGCTGTCGTTCTTGACGATTACGCGCATCATCCTACCGAGATACGCGCAACATTAAAAGCGGCAAAAGCATTCCCTCACAGCCGCATTCGGACAATATTCCAGCCGCACACATACTCCCGCACGCGCACGCTATGGAATGAGTTTGTAAACGCGTTTGACGATACGGACGAGCTTATCCTCACCCACATCTATGCCGCGCGTGAGGTATATGACGGCGTGACCGATCCGGATCGTCTTGCGTCAGAGATCGCGGCAAAGGGCATCGACGCAAAATATATTGACAATTTTGATGATATCGTAAAGTATATCCGTGAGACAGCCAAGGAAGGCGAGATCATCTTTACCATGGGCGCAGGCGATGTTACAAGCATCGGTACAGAGCTTGTAAAATAAAAATGTATTTTTATACAGCACAAAAAATCGCGATTGGACATCACCAAACGCGATTTTTTTATTAATTACTATACAGGTTGTTTTCATTACCGCCAAAACGCTTATATGCCTCCTGCATCTGCACATCAACGGTAGTCTCAAGCATCTCGAATATCTGCTTCAGCTTTATCTGTGTCGGAATATCCAGCGCGCCCGAATCCGCAAGCCCGTTATCCCTCTGGAACTCTCTTATCGCGTCTTCAAGATCTGTGTTGAACACATCATTGCCAAGATTACCGATAAAATATTCCATCACCGACAGTCTTTCTTTTGCTGCAATAACATTTCCGCCGCTTCCTCCGACCGAAACAGGTGTGAGAAAATCAAACTTTGCATACTCTGTCGTATCTATTTTCTTCGTGTAGTTCGATACCTCAATATCAGGCGTAAGTCCGATATGATCTATCTCGTTTCCGTTTCTTGTGATATACTGACCTATTGTCAGTTTGAAAACCATGCCGTTTCTCAGCGAATAAACACTCTGAATAACAGCCTTTCCAAACGTCTGCTCTCCCAGAAGCTTTCCGGCTCCGCTGTCCTGAATAGCGCTCGCCAGTATCTCAGCAGACGACGCTGTTTTGTCGTTTACGAGAACCAAAAGATTGAACGGTGTGTTTTCCAGCTCCGAGTAATATGTATAATCCATCGACGAATCTCTGTACTTCACATCTACTATCTTACCCTTCGGCACTATCAATGAGGCTATCTTTGTTGCCGCAGATACAAGTCCGCCGGGGTTATTTCTCAGGTCAAGGATCACGTTTTTTACATTTTCAGACTTCAGCTTTTCCACGACCTCCTCAAATTCAGATGCCGTGCCGGTCGAAAATGACGCTATTTTTACATAACCTATATTACCCTCCAGAACTCCTCCGGAGACTGTGCTGCTGTTTACAGCTGTTCTTGTGCCGGTTATTTCCAGCTCAACCCCGTCACGCTCAACCGTTATCTGCGTGGTAGTGCCAAGTTCGCCTACAATAAGATTTCTGACCTCGGTTATACTGTTGCCTACAACGCTTACCCCGTCTACCTTAACTATTCTGTCACCTTCCATAAACCCGCTCTGCTGCGCGAGTCCGTTCTCCTCTACAAATCCTTCTATCTCTACATATTCGCCGTTCTGACGCATAATTATCCCAAGTCCGTAAAAGGTCTTGTTAAGGTCATCATTGTACTCTCTGTACTCCTCGCTTGTGAAAAAGTCCGAATAATCATCCAGTGCCTGCATTGCCTTTTTCAGGATCGCTACAAGCGCCTCGTCCCCATTCTCGGCAAGATACTCGGAAAGCCCAAGCTTCATTATGTCTTCTGCGGTATATGTGTCATCAAAATACCGCTCGGCAATATATCCTGCTATCTGCTCGTATGCCTGATACTCAATACTCTCCGTTATCTCTCTGCCCTTATCAGGCTCCTCTGTCGGCGTCTCAGTCGCCTTCGCCGCAGCAACGACCTCCGACCCGCCTGCCGCGCTGCCGTTTTCTGCATACACTGCGGCCGGAAGCAAAAGCAGAGCCATTATTAATGCTGTCAGAAATGCCGTCAGTTTTTTTGCCATTTATTTATCCCCCTTGTAGTTATCGTTACCTCGTTATTTATCTCGTCCCCATTTGTTTCAAGTGTATAGCCAAGCCGTATCGTTCCCTCTTTCGCATCTGTCCGTACAAACGCGGTAAATACACTCATAGCAAAGGTGCCGTATGCTGTTTTATACTCAAAATATGAGCGCCGTCCGGGCCTGTAGGTTATCTCCGATGCCGCATCACCGGTGCGCTTTATCCTCACCTCGTCTTCTGACGCGCGGATAAGCACCTTTGTGCTGTCGGTCCTGTATGTCAGATAACAAATTCCGTCCTTACTGCGGAACGTACCCTTGCCGGTCTCCGTTACGGTATCACACATATCATTCGCGCTTTGCTCGTTTCTTACCGTTATTATATATTCATCAGTAGCTTTCAATGTCTATCCTCTTTACGTGTCCGTTTATCTCCTGTTCAAGGAATTTTCCTCCCAGCTGCTCAAAGCTCTCAACACTGTCACTGACAAAAAAGCTGTACCGATCCTCATCAGGAATGTCACTGTGCCGGTTATCCTCATTTATCTTCTTTTTCAGAAACCGCGCTACCTCCTGACCGGGGCTTATAAGCTTTACACCGTCTCCCATATACCGCGATATCGCCTTTGCAAGCATCGGATAGTGCGTGCAGCCTAAAATAAGCGTGTCTACACCGGCGGCGCGAATATCTCTGAGATACTCGTCAACAATAAGCTCCGTCACCTTTGTATCAAAATGCCCGTTCTCAACAAGCGGCACGAACAGCGGACAAGCCCTTTCAAATGTGTCGATCGCGGGATCATACTTCTTTATGTATCGGGTATACGCTCCGCTCTTTATTGTTGCGGGTGTCCCGATTATGCCTATTTTCTTGTTTTTCGTCTCGCGTACCGCTGCATATACTCCTGCATCGACCACACCGTATATCGGAACATTAAAATCCTCCTTTATATGCGGCAGCGCTGCCGAGGATGCCGTTCCGCAGGCAATAACTATCATCTTCACGCCGCAGCTGAGCAAAAACCGGATATCACTGCGTGTATATTTAAGTATCGTTTCCCTTGACCGTGTTCCATACGGCACACGGCTCGTATCGCCAAAATATACTATGCTTTCATTTGGTAACAGCTTCATTATCTCCTTTACCGCTGTAAGTCCGCCGAGTCCCGAATCGAAAACTCCAATACTTCTGTTATCCATTTATTTGACCCTTTTCTCCGCCAATTCTATAAGCGTATCCAAAAGCTCCTCATATCCAACTCCAACTGCATCCCAAAGCTTCGGATACATGCTTATGCTTGTAAATCCGGGCATGGTATTTATTTCGTTGAGGATCACGGATCCGTTACTCTTCTTTACAAAGAAATCAACGCGAGAGAGTCCCTGACCATCGAGAGCATGGAATGCCGTCAGTGAATATTCTCTTATCTTTTCTATAGTTTCCTGCGGCAGCTCCGCCGGTATCACAAGCTCCGTTGAGCCGCTCACATACTTTGCGTCAAAATCATAGAACTCCACTGCCGGACGAATCTCGCCAACGGTAGCCGCTTTTGCATCGCTGTTTCCCAGCACCGCGCATTCTACCTCGTGTCCGTCTATATATTCCTCTACAAGTATGCGCCTGTCATACTTTTCAGCATTTTCAAGCGCGGAAATAAGCTCTGCGCGATCGTGCGCCTTACATATTCCTACCGATGAGCCGAGCCGAGCCGGCTTTACAAAGCACGGATAACCGAGTTTTTTTTCTATCTCGTCCGCGCGCTCTTCAAAATCATCACCGGAGGTAACCACTGTCCAGTCCGCCTGCGGAATACCAGCCGCGTCAAACACAAGCTTTGAATAGGTTTTATCCATACCATTTGCAGATGACAGAACTCCCATGCCCACATACGGGATATGAGCAAGCTCAAACAGTCCCTGAACCGTCCCGTCCTCGCCATACTCTCCGTGAAGCACAGGGAATATAACATCAATATGTATAAGCTCTGTCTCGTCTCCGAGCACTATTAGCCCATGCTGTGAGCTGTCGGGAGATATAATTGCTCTTTTGATCTCATTTTTATCATTCTCCCACTCACCGTTTATTATTTTTGAATAGTCGCCGGTAAACAGATACCAGCGCCCGCCACGCGTGATACCGACCGTGTATATATTATATTTGTCCTTGTTAAGATTATTAAGAACAGATGTTACCGATATTTGTGAAATGTCGTGCTCCGGCGATTCACCACCGAAAATCACACATAAGTTCTTTTTCATTATTACGATCATTAACTCCCTTCGCAAACCGAGTCATTCCTCTACAAGATATATAATACTCCTTTTGTGCCGAAAATTCAAGCTTTGAAACGAATTTCATCAAATTTTAATATATGTTACACTTTCTCAATCTATCCAAAACATTAACGAAATACTCCGGCAGCTCCGAGCGGAATTCCATCAGCTCGCCCGTTTCTGGATGGCGGAATCCAATTGCAGCCGCATGCAGAAGCTGTCCGTTTGTTTTGAATTTTTCTCTGACCGAGCCATATACCGCATCTCCGGCTATGCTGTGTCCTATGGATGCCAAATGCACGCGTATCTGATGTGTCCGCCCTGTCTCAAGCGTGCACTCTGTAAGTGTGTACTGTCCGAACCGTTCGATCACACGGTAATGCGTGACCGCCTCACGCCCGCCCGCCACAACTGCCATTTTCTTGCGGTCTGCGGGATGACGTCCTATCGGCTTATCTATCGTGCCGGTATCCTCCTTTATGTTTCCGTGAACAAGCGCATAATACTGTCTCAGCGCCTTATGCTCCTTAAGCTGAGCCGAAAGCTTCTCATGCGCGGAATTTGTCTTTGCCACCACTAAAAGTCCCGATGTATCCTTATCTATCCTATGCACTATCCCGGGGCGTATTACTCCGTTTATACTGCTTAGCGAGCAATGGAAAAGCAGTCCGTTTACCAAAGTCCCGTCAGGATTACCCGGCGCCGGATGCACGACCATCCCCTGCGGCTTGTTTATCACTATCAGGCTGTCGTCCTCATAGACTATATCGAGCGGTATATCCTGCGGCACCGCTTCCAGGCGCTCCGGCTCAGGCAGATCTATCTCTATAACATCACCCTGACGCAGCTTCAGCTTCTTATCCGCCGCCCTGCCGTTTACCGTTACCGCGCCGTCCTCCGCAAGCTTTGCCGCAAAGCTTCGCGATATTTCGCTGTTATCCGCAATGTACTTGTCCAGTCTTACGGCGCTTTCTCCTACATCAATCCTTAGCTTTTCCATTTTTATTTTCCTTATCGAAAAATATAACATATAAAACTGCCGCTATCGCTCCGCCGACTATCGCCATGTCCGCAACATTAAACACGGGGAATTCGAACCACTTTATCGAGATAAAGTCAACCACGAATTTATATGCGACCCTGTCTATGGCATTTCCTAAGGCGCCGGCAAAGAGCAGCGTGACCGCAAGCCTCAGCATCGGATGCTGCGGCTTTTTCACTATCCAGTATACCGCCGCCGCTATACAGAACACTATAGATACAGCACTCAACACTATCGTGTTGTTGCTGAGCATCGAAAATGCCGCGCCGGTATTCTTTACATAAACGAAATCACACACAGCAGGTATCCCTCCGAACCGTTCACCGACGCTGTATGCCGCCAGTATATGCCTTTTAACGGCAAAGTCTGCCGCTACAATCGCCGCAGCAAGGATGTACCATAATATGTTCTTATTTTTACTCATTATGCCGTCTCTCCTCTTTTATTAAAAGATCCTCATTATTAAACAGCGCGTTTGTCGCCCTTATTATTCAGGTGCCGTTATATACTCTATCGCGTCAAATATCTCATCTTTTGTCACATCCTGCGTCTCGATGACTTCACCTATACGCTTCGGCAGCACAAATTTCAACTTCCCGTCAGCCTTTTTTTTGTCCTTCTGCATATATCCGTATATTATATCCGCATCCGGCAGCGGCATTCGCACTCTGAACCCGTATTCCGAAAGCACAAACTCTATGTCCCTCAGCACCGCCATATCTACAAGCCCACGATTTTTTGCAATACGCGTTGCAGCGACCATTCCGAGTCCGATGCACTCGCCATGCGTTACGGCAAAATTCAGTGCCGACTCCGCCGCGTGACCTATCGTGTGACCGAAATTAAGTATCGCTCGAAGTCCGTTCTCCCTCTCATCCTGCTCCACTACCTCTGCCTTTATTCCGCAGTTGCATTTTGCCATCTTTATAAGCGTTCCGCTGTCAAGCGAGCGTATCAGCTCCGAATTATTTTTTATAAACCCATAAAACTCCCCATCTCGTATGATCCCATGCTTGATGACCTCTCCCATGCCCGAAACAAATTCCCTTTCCGGAAGTGTTTTAAGTGTATTTACATTTATGTAAACCATTTTGGGCTGATGGAACGCGCCGAGGATATTTTTGCCGTTTTTAAAATCCACACCCGTCTTACCGCCTACCGAGCTGTCTGACTGAGACAGGAGGGTCGTGGGTATCTGTACAAAGTCTATACCGCGCATATAAATCGCCGCGGCAAAGCCCGCCATATCACCGACCACACCGCCGCCTAACGCCACGATCATGCTCTTTCTGTCTAAGCCGCGCTCCATGCAGGCACCGCATATACCGAGAATGCTATCCATGTTTTTATTCTCTTCACCTGCCGCAAACGCATAGACCGAGCTGTCATATCCGGCATCAAGCAAAATAGAGTTTACTTCGTCAGCATACAGCTTTTTCACATTAGTATCGGTCACAACAAGAAGCTTCTTTGGCGCATTGATATCATCAAGTCCTTCCGCCAGTCCCGCGAAACTGTCGGTAAAGTGTATGTTGTATGAATTTACGCCTAAGTTTACATATAATTTATCCATTATAACCTAACCTTTCTGTTAAGTAAATTTCAGTTTGTCGGGCTGATGTTTGAGGTTCGGCTCTGCTGTCCCTGCCCCGGGGCAGGGTGCCGAGCTTGCGAGGCGGGTTGGGGGCTACGGCAGAGATAGATTTTATCTAAAGCCGCTAATTTATCTCATTTTTTAGTGCCGTGAACCCCAAT
>JAFRDB010000081.1 GCA_017404065.1 Clostridia bacterium | reverse complement strand
TCCACAAAAACGACACGGCACAGCTTTTGTGCCGTGTTTTTGTAGTTTATATTCAAGAGGGGAACAACGTTTCGAGCAGTTCGAATCTCGTCTTCCGCTCCACAAAACGACACGGCACAGCTTTTGTGCCGTGTTTTTGTAGCTTATATTCAAGAGGGGAACAACGTATCGTGCAGTTCGAATCTCGTCTTCCGCTCCACAAAAACGACACGGCACAGCTTTTGTGCCGTGTTTTTGTAGTTTATATTCAAAACGACACTAAACACACTAAAACACGGCATATTTCAAAAAATTTCAAAAAAACAAAAAAAGTGTTGACAAACATAAAAAGTTCTGCTATAATATCTAATGTTGCTGATAATACAGTAATGCGAGGGTGGCGGAATAGGCAGACGCGCACGTTTGAGGGGCGTGTGGGTGAAACCGTGCCGGTTCAAGTCCGGTCCCTCGCACCAAAGCCCACGGCACTGGCGAAACAGTGCCGTGTTTTTTGTGGCTTTTTTTGGAGACGAAATCCGCGGTGTACAGGTTCAAGTCCGGTCCCTCGCACCAAATCAGGACACTGATATTGATACAATGTCAGTGTCCTTTTTCTATGTCTCTAAAACCGCATAAAACCTAAGCTTTTGGCGGTTCGCCGGAGCGAGGGCGAACCACCGGCTGTCCGGCGCTGAGATATATTCATCATTTTTCGACTATATTCTCCTACATAATTTAACGATTGCTCACAGGGGTGTGCACCTTTTTGAGAGGGGTGTTCACTTTTTTCTCAGGGGTGTGCACTTTTTTCATAGGGGTGTGCATAATTTAACGATTGCTTATGCTTGTAGTAGTTTGTGGTCAAGGCAAGAACAAAGCGCCTTCGGCGCACGCCTGCGGCGGGCAGAGAAGGATAACGCTTTGGTCGTGCCCATGTGCGTTTCGACCAAAGGTCGAAAGCTTCGCACGGGCAATTCAATCATTTTTTTCTTTATAGGAAAGCAATTTCCTATAAAGAAAAAAAGAGCCTCAATTAAGAGACTCTGTGATTTCTGTTCCGTTATAAAATTTAAAGGTTATGCTCCTGTCATTGTTTACTACTGCCGTATCGATCATTACCGACCATGCAGTTTCATTCCATTCCTCAAGAACGCTGTCGCTGTTGAGCGCAGTATTGAGGAACAGCTCTAATGCTTTGACCTTACTCTCCTGCTGCTTCCGTGACTCTTTCAGCCGTTCAAGCCGTGACATTATTGATGTATACTTTTCCTCCAGCTTGATATATTTCTCGTTGTACTCGTCCTGCGGCAGTGCTATACTCGCATTGGCGTGGATCGCTGCGCGGATAGCTTCTGCAGTCATATCAAGCTCACATTTTGTATGCCGTATTTTTCGGTCTATAACAGTATAGTCGCTCCATAAACTCATAACAAGCCGCGTGTCCTCCTCTAAACGGATTTTGTCAGCCATTGCTTTGTTATACGCTCTTATGAATAAGCTCTGTATCGTCTCTGTAGACAGCGTCGGTGTCCCGCACACGCTGTCTCCGCTGAACTTTTTACGGCACTGCCATATCTGACGCTTGTATTTATCCGTTGAATGCCATACCTTGGGGCCGTAAACGCCGCCGCAGTCCTCACAGATGAGCTTGCTTTGAAACCGATTATCACCGCTGTAATTAAGCCCCAAACCTTTACGCCGCTCGATCTCTACCTGAACCCTCTCCCACTCTTCCGGACATATTATCGCCGGATGACTGTCTTCGACATAGTATTGCGGTATCTCCCCCTCATTCTTTTTTACCTTTTTCTGAAGGAAATCAACCGTAAAGCTTTTTTGCAGCAGCGCATCACCCTTGTATTTCTCGTTGGTAAGAATATGCCTGACCGTGGTTGTGCTCCACTTATCTTTTCCTGTCGGTGATTTGATCTGCTCCTCTTCAAGCCGCCGGCATATGCCGCTCGGTGTTTTGCCGTCCAGAAACAGCCTGTATATGTAACGCACCGTTTCGGCTTCCTTTTCAACTATCCTCGGACGCCCGTCCTCACCCTTCTCATAACCGAGAAACTGTTTATATGACATACTGACCTTTCCGTCAGCGAACCGCTTACGGTGTCCCCAAGTTACATTCTCAGAAATAGACCGGCTCTCTTCTTGAGCGATCGATGACATGATAGTAAGCATCAGTTCACACTTGCTGTCGAAGGTATATATATTCTCTTTTTCAAAATAGCACTCTACTCCGGCATCCTTCAGTTTTCTTATGGTAACAAGGCTGTCTACCGTATTCCTCGCAAATCGGCTGACCGACTTTGTTATTATAAGGTCTATCTTTCCGTTAAGCGCATCCTCAACCATCTGATTGAAACCGTCACGGCGCTTTGTATTTACGGCAGTCCGACCCTCGTCAGCATATACCTTTACAAACTCCCAGTCCGGATTTCTTTCGATGTACTTAGTATAATAATCAACCTGCGCTTCATAGCTCGTGAACTGCTCATCGCTGTCAGTCGATACTCTTGCATATCCGGCTGTTCGCCGTTTTGCCGCTGCATATTTTGGTAAATGCGTCAGCATATTGATCGTAGGCTCTATTTTCGTAACTTTAAGCATTTTCTCTGCTCCTCTCCAATGATTTCCGGCGTGCCGCCTCTTTCATCTCCGGTGTCCAGCTCTCGCGGCGTGACCTGTCCTGCCATATCCGTTCAATTTCAGTCCCGTCATCCAACACAAAGACGAGCCTGTTATTGTCACATACAGTTATTTCCTGTATTCTACTCTGTACCAACTCATAGCTGAAACCACCGAGCACCTCGCTTGTAACAGATGTCAGAATTTGATCCGGCACCTGCTTTGATGGGCAGTACGCTTTTCCGAGAGAATTATAAGTACTGCATATCCACACTATTCCGTTTGCCACGGTTTTTCGTCTAAATCTCTTACCGCAGCAGCCGCAGATCATCAACCCAGAAAACGGATATAGGTTATTACATTTACTCTTGCCGTATTTTTCGCTCCGCGCCCGCATTAAGTTTTGAACCTTTTCAAATTCATCAACAGAAATAATCGGCTCATGTGTCCCTTCAGCGTGATATTTCGGTAACTCTCCGTTATTTGGGATACTTCTCTTTGTCATGTAATCCTTCCGATATGTCTTTTGAAGCAACAGGTTTCCGGTATAATTATAGTTCCGTAATATTACGGCAATTTTTTTAGATGTCCATCCGGCTCCGCGCCTTGTTCTTTTGTCATCATTGTTTAGTTTGGCTGCAATGCTTCCTCGTCCCATACCGGAAATGTACATATTAAATATACTCTTAACAACTTCTGCCTCATCCGGCACTATAACAAACCGTCCGTTTTCATATCTGTATCCGAATATCAGTCCGCTCCATGGCTTACCCTCCTCAAAATTCTTTTGAATGCGCCACTTCATGTTTTCACTGGTCGACCTGCTCTCCTCCTGCGCAAACGATGCAAGCAATGTGAGCATCATCTCACCGGTCGGGCTGAGTGTATGAATATTCTGCTCCTCAAAGTAGACATCCACTCCGAGCTCCTTAAGCTCTCTTGTCGTCTGCAGCAGTGTTACAGTATTCCTGGCAAACCTTGATATTGATTTGGTTATTATCAGGTCAATCCTGCCCTCCCTGCAATTGTCCATAAGCCTTTGAAAGTTGTCTCTGTCATCCTTTGTGCCGCTTATCGCTTCGTCAGCATACACTCCCACATACTGCCATTCGGGATTTTGCTGTATCAGACCGCTGTAATAGCTTATCTGTGCTGAGAGCGAATGGAGCATTGCGTCCTTGCCGCTTGATACTCTGACATATGCCGCAGTCCGCTGCTGTTTCGGCATAACCGGCAAAGCCTCTATTTTTCGTATTTTTGGCATGGTTTCTGCCGCCTCCTTTCAGCACCATATTAGCTCTGATCCTACCTATATATCAAGTCAATACCGCGATATATACTACACGAACTTATTCCGTATCTCTCGGCTAAAATTGTATCAATTTCAGTGTAATCATCAGGGGTTAATATCCCCCTGCTCAGCATATTTTTAAATTGCAGCATGGATGCTATATACTGCTCAAGCCTTGAATTGTAATCATTATTCATACCCTGCCGCCTTTCCGTATCTGCCCATATAATAGCACCTTCGGGAACAGTATTTTCTGTTCTTTGCTCCATACGCTTCAAACGCCGCACCGCAGTATTTACAAACGAGGCTGTAAACCGCCTTCTTGTTTACATTATCTTTATGTGAATTCCACCACGCCATTCGGCATTGGTCAGAACAAAACTTCTTAGGTCGGTGTCCTTTTATTATCACAATCTCGCAACCGCAGTTAAGGCAATGATCCTTATCAGGTGTTACAGGGTTTTGAGGCGGCTCACTTTTCTTGTGTTGGTTACGTCTGCAGCATGACTTCACGGTATTTACAGGTATTTTGAGTATATCCGCTATTGTTTTATAGCTGCAGCCTTTATCTCTATAAGTAATTATCATTCTTTTCTGTGCGTCATCCATGATAATTCCTCCAAGACAAATAAATGACCGACAGCCTTTTGAGCTATCGGTCATTCTTATATTAAGGCATATTATTACTCCCCGTAAACTCCGGCTCTGTCGTTTATTACAAATATGCGAAGCATCTCATCCGTTAAATTGAGCTTGCCGTTCTCACTACCCTGCAGATAACCTTTCTGTATCATCTTCCGTATAGTCGGCTTCGCCCAGTCCGGCATATTGCTGTCGACATAGTTATAGATCATCTTCCCATTGATCTTATCAACCGCCGCTTTAACACCCGCGATCTCCTGCTTTAATTCATTATACTGATTCATAGTCAGATCCTCCTCTATATTTTCTATACCATTCATCATATTCTTGACATCTTTCCTGAACCCGTCCATTGTGAAGCCTGTGCCGAGACCGACCCAGAGATGCTCCGGATCGCCGTGGTTGGTTGCAATACCTTTAGCGCAACCCTCTTTATGGCTGCAAATATCCGTGAGCGGGTTTAAGCCGTACTGCTTACACAGATACGCAAACAGCTCCACCGCTGAATCGTATGTACGCTTAACACACGCTTTAGCCGATACGGTATCAGAGCAGGTGAACCTGCCGCCTGTGGTATAGCTGATCTCCTTCGGCTCACACATTTCAACGCCTATATGCGTATCATTGCAGCAGCCTTTTGTCCCCCTGCCGCCGTGCCAGCCTCGATGGTTCCACGGCAGTGTCTGGTATACTGTACCCGTATTGCCGTCTATAAAGGCATGTACACAAGCGGCGCTGTACGACGACTTGTTGAATGTGTTGATAAACACCTGTGCCGATGGCTGCGCACAGCCGACGCTATGGAGCATCAGTCCTTTTACCGCGATCTTACGTCCCGCCTTATAGCACGGGTTATTCGTCAGAAAGCTCTGTACTATCTTCATTAAAAATCACTCTCCTCATTATTCAGCTCCTGCATATACTTGTCCGCTTTTTTAGCGTTCTCGGTAAAAGAATTGTTCTTCCACCATGCTATAACAGCCGTTACCGCCGTTGCCGCCGTTGATACTGCCGAATACGCGTCCGTATCCGAAAACGGCAGCGGATTCTTGCCCGCTGCCGTAAGGATCATATTCAGTAATGTCACCGCAAGCGCGGCAGTCCTCGCTATTGTTCCCGTCGAAACATTGGTATTCATTAATCATTCGCCCCCTTTCTGTTCCAAATTATCAAGCCTATGTGAATTTGACTTG
>JAFRDB010000080.1 GCA_017404065.1 Clostridia bacterium | reverse complement strand
TCTTTGGTTTGCTCTATTGTGTTTCATTTGTTAAATCTCCTCTGCATAATTAGTTTTTTTTGTTTGTTTTTTGTTTCTCACTAATTATACAGCAGGGGATTTTTTTATGCAATCCTCATTTTCATTCATTACAGGAATGCTCTTATGGAATCATATTTCTTTGTAAACTCCTCCGCCCAGTGCAGCTGTTCGTCCTTTGTCGCCTGTACGGAAAATGCCTGTTCCGTCTCCCCGGCAAGAGCTGCGGTTTCAAGCTCTATCGACTTATCCGATACCGCGTCAAGCACAGCCGCAGCCTGCATAACATCATCATAAGCGGCAATTGCATCGTGGATCATTGCCATGTATTCAGAGAGCTTTTTGCTGTCACCCTCTACCGCCGTAATATCCGATCCTGCAAGCTTCTCAACCATCAGTCTTGCGTCACCATAGCGGCGCACGGCGGTAGTGACGGCTTCTGCCTCTGCACCGTCTATGAGCGGCACCTCAACAGTTTCCGAATATACATCTCCGTCAATGACACTGTCGCACAGGGGCGTCATGGTTTGAGGATCAAACGCAAATGCCTTGTAATATTTACCGTTTTCATTCGGTAGCGATACTGTTTTCGACTGAGAAAGCGGCTGCATTTTAACATCCTGCACAGTCCCGCCCGCATTATATGACGCAAGAATTATCATATCTCCCGCGCCGAAGCCCGCGCCGGAATACGAGGCTGTAACAGTGCCGTCTGAGCGCGTTATCGCAAGCTCCGCCTCCGCTGCGCTATATACCGTACCTGGTGCGTCAGCTGCATATATCGCCTGCGGAATAATGTACAGCAAAATTGACATTGTAAGTAATAGGCTTAATATTTTTTTCATTGACTTTACCTCCGTGTTTCGCCACTTTATAAGCGTGTCGTTCTTCTCTCATTTATAGTACTCAGATCTATTGTCATTCGTTTCCCATAGCAGCCTATTTATCGATACTGATATACAAACGTCCATACATTATTATTTTAATACATACATACCCTTATGTCAATAGTAAAAACTCTGCGAGAACTTTGTCAGTCAAAAAATGAGGACTGTTGCAAAACCACAATCGTCCTCATGTCCCTGTTTTCAATCAATCGTCAAGCGCTACATTATGATACAGCACCCTATTTATAAAGTTTTTTATCCGGCTTTTTTAACTGCCACATCATAAGCATCCTTAGCAATCGCCACAGCAATATCTGAGTTATGCTTTATCATATCAACATCAAATCTATCCAACCGCTCTGAATTAAGCGAGTATCCCTCATACATGATTTCTATACACCTATTAACAGTATTTTCAAGGGTCGCATCAGTCCTTAGCTGCGCCTCCTCCAATTTACCAACTCTACTCTTAAGGTCTGCCATTTCATCCTTGAGTCCGCTTACATCATTCTTGAGTCCGCTTACATCATTCTTGAGTCCGCTTACATCATTCTTGAGTCCGCTTACATCATTCTTGAGTCCGGTAATTTCCCCTTGCATACCATTTATACTTATATCTATCTTATCAAGTCGTTTTACAACTAATTCCAACAACTCTTTCTCCGTCATATATTTCGCCTCCGTTCTTTTAACATCACCAAATATATTATATTGAAAACCGATGGTAAAGTCAAGTCTTTTGATGTATTTATTCTCTTATTTGGTAATAATATCGATACTCTGCGAATTGCCGTCCCACTTTATATCGAAGCCTGCAGCATCTGCAATATCCCTGATCTTGAAATATGCGCTGCCGTTTATGTTATATGCCGTGATGGCGGTCTGCTTGCTGTTTACAAATATCGGCGTATCATTTTCCACGACATGAATACTGTCCGCTGTATCGCTCGATAACTCTCCGCCTACTGCAACATAATCCTCACCCGGCTTTATTACGATACCGCCAAGCTCACCGTCCCACTCAACGTTGAACTTGCTCGCAGTGTTCCTCAAAAGATACGCAATGTCCCTGATCTTAAAATAGTTCGCGTCATTTACCGAGTACCCGCCTACATTCGCGATATTGCCGTTTATGTATATCGTCGCGTTTGAAAGCGTTGCCGATATGCTATTTACAACATCATAGCTGTCTATAAAATTCTGTATTTTGGAACGATTCGGATAGCCGTCCTCCAAAAGATTTTTACTGTATTTATCCACATAAGTAACATGAGCATAAGGGCTGACATCCGACTTATTAATCCTTGTCGCATTAAGCTTGTTATTCTCTAAAGTCAGCTTATAGTATGAGATATTGGAGGTATATCTCGAAACCTCCTCACCAACAAAAATATAGACATCATTTTTGATATATACATTGATATTCTCAAGGCACTCGCCAATGATATTTGATGGGACCTCTATATCGGTTATCATGTTGTCTACCATGGTGAAGCCCGCTCCAACACCGCCGTATGTGCCCTTGCGGATCACAAACGCCTCCGGTATACCGTTACGGTCAATATCTGTCAGAGCAACATCCGTATAAGACGGATCCTGTGAAATGACCTTCATTATCCTTGTTATAAAAGGCGAGCGCCAGTTTTCGTTTGCCGCAAAAGCGAACGGAGCTGTACTTACAGCCATTGCCGCCGCCGCAATAACAGAAATTATTTTTTTCATAAACTACCTCCTTGTTATCTTCCTTACCGCATTACCTGCCGCGATCAGTCCCGCCTTCATGATCTCATGGGGCGGCACATTCTCCGCAATATATGCAAGCTTTATTATGTGATCATATTTACCCTCAGGCAAAGAGCCTTCGGAAAATATATTAAGCTTTATATCCGGATTAATATCCAAAAGCCTGTCCCTGTCAGCGTCACCGTATATATCGATATTGCCGATACCGCTGCGCACCAAAGCCTCTGCCGCAAATTCCGCGGCAAGCCCTGTGCCTATAACAGCGACGCGTGATGCGCTGAGTCTCTCAATTCCGGCATCGCCCAGGAGCAGACGCGTTCTTGTAAATTGGTCTAACATATAGTGCCTCCACCTATAACGACATCTCCGTCATACAGCACCACAGCCTGTCCGCCGGTTATCGCCCGTTGCGGCTCGTCAAACTCAACATGCAGCCGGTCCTCGCCGGTCTGCCATACAGTCGCCGGCTGCGCACTCTGCGAGTACCTCACCTTCGCCTCCACGCGTATCGGATTATCAAGCTTATCCGCAGCGATCAGGTTTATATCCTCCGCGTCAAGTCTGTCCGAGTAAAGGTCGGCATTATCTCCGAGTATGACCTGATTCTCCGCGCTGTCAATACCGCACACATACATAGGCTTTGGCAGCGCCAATCCAAGCCCTTTACGCTGACCGCATGTATAACGGATAAGTCCCTTGTGCTCACCGAGAACATTACCCTCAAGATCGACAAAATTGCCGTTCGGATAATCTTTCCCGGTATAACGCTCGATAAATGCAGCATAATCGCCGTCAGGCACAAAACATATATCCTGGCTGTCACGTTTTTTTGCATTGATAAAGCCCTGCTCCGCCGCAATAGAACGCACCTGATCCTTTGAGAGCTCGCCCAGCGGCAGAAGCGTATGCTGCAGCTGCTCCTGCGTCATCGCCCAGAGCACATAGCTCTGATCCTTGGACACGTCCAGTCCCTTTTTGAGAATATACCTATCCCCCGCCTTTTCAACACGCGCATAGTGACCGGTAACTACATGATCACATTCCAGCTCAAACGCGCGCTCCAGGAGCCGGCGGAACTTTATGAATCGGTTGCAGTCTATACACGGGTTAGGTGTGCGGCAATGCTCATACGCATCTATAAACCGGTCTATCACCTTTTCACGGAAGTCGTCCGAGAAATTGAAGGTATAATGCTCTATTCCGATCCGACGCGCCACACTTTTAGCGTCCTCTACATCCGATAGCGAACAGCAGCTTTTTTCGCGAATGCCCACATCCTCGTTTGCGAACAGTCTGAGCGTTACGCCCAATATGTCATAACCGCGCTCCTTCATAAGATACGCGGCAACAGAGCTGTCCACACCTCCGCTCATCGCTATAACTGCCCGATTATTCATGATTCAATCTTATCATCTCATCTATGCAGTGCTTTGCATCTCTTATCGTGTCTGCGTCAAGCTCGATCTCCTCGCCGCCCATGCCGCGCACGCAGTTATATACATCAACGAGCGTTGTAAGGCGCATATTCTTGCATACAAGCCCTACAGACAACGGGTGAAAACACTTATCCGGAAACTCATACTGCAGATGCTCCGCTATGCTCAGCTCCGTGCCTATTATAAATTCCGTATCCTCCGAGCTTCTGGCAAAATCCATTATCTCCGAAGTCGAGCCGACAAAATCCGCAAGCTCTACTATCTCCGGTCTGCATTCGGGATGAACAAGTATTTTTACGCCCGGATGCAATGCCTTTGCATTCTCTACATCCTCTCGGCTTACCGCCGCATGGATGGGACAGCCACCCGAAAGCAGCTTGATATTTTTTTCCGGCACCTGTGCCGCCACGTATGCGCCAAGGTTACAATCCGGAATAAACAATATGTTTTTATTCTCTATATTCTTTACTATCTGAACTGCTGAGGATGACGTCACGCACACATCGCATATAGTCTTTAATGCCGCTGTGGTATTAACGTACGCAACGACGGTGTAGTCCTTATACAGCGGCTTAACCTGTTCGATTATATCCTTATCCATCATATCTGCCATCGCACAACCTGCCTCAGGATGCGAGAGAACGACCCGCTTCTCAGGCGAAAGGATCTTTACAGTTTCCGCCATGAAGCGCACGCCGCACATTAACACCGTCTTATTCGGTACAGACCTTGCTTTTACCGCAAGCGCGTATGAATCCCCTGTATGATCTGCAACCTCAAGTATCTCATGCGCCTGATAGCTATGCGCGAGTATGCAAATATCATTCTCTTTTTTCAGACGCAGTATCTCCTGCTGAATATCCCTTATCATAAGTTCCCTCCATGATCCATACAAAAGGAGCGCGCATACCGCACACCTGTTTTGTATTAATTCATTACCTGACGGCTTTCCAACGCCTTAACTATAGTTATCTTATCGGCATATTCTATATCCGAGCCTATTGGGATACCGTGCGCAATACGCGTCACCTTAACATCAAACGGCGCAAGCAGCTTTGATATATATACAGCCGTTGCCGTACCGTTAACGGTCGGATTAGTAGCGAGGATCACTTCCTCCGTCTTTCCGTCGGCAAGCCTTAACAAGAGCTCATTTATCTTTATATCATCAGGCCCAATGCCATCCATCGGCGAAAGCGCGCCATGCAGCACGTGATACAGTCCGCTGAATTCATGTGTATTCTCTATTGCCGAAACATCCTCCGGCCCCTCTACAACGCAAATCACCGATCGATCACGCTTTGACGACGAACATATACGGCACGGGCTTTCATCCGTAAGATTCTGACAGCACTCGCACAAGCGTATGCTCTTTTTGGCAGTTACGATAGACGATGCCATCCTCTCCGCATCCTGCTCTGTCATATTCTCCAATACATAGAACGCTATCCGCTCCGCGCTTTTGTGTCCTATCCCCGGCAGGCGTTCAAAGCTTTCTATCAGCTCATCAATGACTCCCGCGTACATCAGAACAGTCCCGGTATATTCATCCCGCCGGTAACGGCGCCCATTCTGTCATTCATAAGATCATTGGCCTTCTTTATGCCCTCGTTAACGGCAGCCATAACAAGATCCTCAAGCGTCTCTACATCCTCCGGATCTACAACATCCGGCTCTATTTTTATAGAAACAAGCTCCTTTTTGCCGTTTACAACGACTTTGACCACGCCTCCGCCGGAAGCAGCCTCGACCTCCTCAGCTTCGGTCTCCTTCTGCACCTTCTCCATTTCCTCCTGCATCTTCTGCGCCTGTTCAAGCATAGCATTCATTTTGCTCTGCCTCTGATTCATGCCTGCGCCCTTAAATCCCTTATATGCCATTTTCAATTACCTTCCTTAATTTATTTATTTTTATTCATCCTCATCGGACGATAATTCACTATCCTCTAAAAACTCCTCTCGGTCAGCATCAATATCATCAAGCGTTGTCTGCTCTCCTGACGAAAGCTCAGTGTCGTCTGCGGAGATCATTCTGTCTTTATCTGTTATGATATCCGAGAACCTTTTTATAAACTCGCCCAGCTTATCAGTTTTTCCCTCTGTCTCCGGAACGTTCTCCGTCTGCTGCTCTGCTTCGTCACCCTCATTATTCTTTCGCGGGAGATCAAACGCGCTGATAATCCGGTCGTCATCAAACTCCTCTCGCGAAGCTATCTTTATCGTTCGATCCGTTCCTGTTGTTTTTCTGAACAGCTCGCGTATCTCATCTATATGCGCCACCGCCATGCGCTGCGCAAAATCCTTCTTGCTTTTCGGCATAAGCACTATCAATCCGTCTGCATCAAACGTCACAACGCAGTTTTTGAGCGGCAATACGAACGGCGCATTTTGCTGCGCCATGATCTCTATGGTGCTGCTCCAGCTGCGGGCAAGCTTTGCCGTAGGGTAGTCATAATGCAGCTCGTCCTTTGGTATGGGATTATATAGCCGCGGTGAAGTCTTTTTTTTCACCGGCTCAGCCGTTTTTTTTTCGGTTTTAACAGCTACTCCGTTTTTTATCGCATCCTCTACCGCGCTTATTCTCTTTATCAGCGCTGCTGTGTCGGCCACATTCTGCGACACCGCAGCCGGCGCAGGCGTCACGCCTCCGGATTCGATCTTCTGCTCAAGCGTTTCAAGCCTGTCGATAAGTGCTGACGGATCCTTATCCATCTCCGGTCTTGCAAGCTTCATAAACGCAAGCTCATATATTATCCTCTGCGACCTTGCATACTTTGCGTCCGCCATTGCCTTCGATATAAGCGTTACGGCTCGGTCTGTCCTTGCAAACGTGAGCTTTTCACTCTGCTTCCTCAACCGCCCCAGTGCCTCAGCGTCATATTCCGGCAAAGACTCTGCCGAGTCTGTAAGACTGCATACCATCATAGCTCTGAAGTGCGAAAGCATTGCGTTTGCAAACTGACCGAGGTCCTTCCCATCGGCTATCACTCTGCCAAGCGCCTTTATGACACCCGCACCTGAACCGGCAATGATAGCATCTGTCATTTCAAATACTACTTCCTGCGTCGCAATGCCTAATGCGTCAGTTACATCCTCTTCATCTATACGGGTTCCGCCGGATGCGAGCACGCGCTCCATGATGCTCAACCCGTCACGCATCGAACCCTCGGCAAGAGCGGCAATCATACGGTATGCACCCTCGGTTATGTCATAGCCATCCGCATGGGCTATCTCCTTCATGCGGATTATGATGTCCTCGGAGCGTATCCTCTTAAAATCAAACCGTTGGCAACGCGAATGTATTGTCTCTATCACCTTGTGCGGCTCGGTCGTGGCAAGAATAAATATAACGCCCTCCGGCGGCTCTTCAAGCGTCTTTAAGAGCGCGTTAAACGCGCTGTTCGAGAGCATGTGTACCTCGTCTATTATATATACATTATATTTTGCGCGAGACGCGATATAGCTGACGTCCCCTATTATACTGCGTATATCTTCAACGCTGTTGTTCGATGCCGCATCAAGCTCAGCAACATCCATGATCGAGCCGTCAAGAATGCCGCGGCATATCTCACACTCATTACACGGATTTCCGTTTATGGGCGAAAGACAGTTTACCGCGCGCGAAAGCACCTTTGCACAGGTCGTTTTTCCCGTTCCGCGAGTGCCGCAAAAAAGATAGGCATGTCCTACGGAACCGGACAATATTTGGTTTTTTATTGTCTTTGTAATGTGGTTCTGACCGATGATATCATCAAAGGTCATAGGTCTCCACCGTCTGTATATCGCCTGATGCGCCATAGCTATCTCTTCCCCTTATACTGAAAAACGCCCGCATTTCGGCGGACGAGCTCTTTACATTAAGACCGAAATCGGTATTAGTGTTTTAAAATATAGCAGGCTCCGGACGAGCTTCCCGCAACACATCCCACGTTCCGCTTAGTGCTGCTTGGTTCCCCACCTGACACAGTTCACGGTGCAGAATCGCGCGGACTCGCCCATCATCGCCTTATATATTTATTTTATTCTACCACATTTTCTTCAAAAGTGCAAGTGTTATTTTAAAATTTATTTAAATTCAGACACATGGTAGGTTTTTAATGACTGAATATTATCCCTTCTTAGCCGCCTTACGCGCTTTGCGCTCCTCGTATTTTGCATTAAATCCGCTAACATCGTCCTTTATGATATTATCGAACCAGCCGAGCTTTTTGTCGGCATAGATGATGAACACAAGATATAACGCGCAAACACCGACGCTGACAGCCATATCGGCAAATGAAACCTCTGTGCCGGTCGATTCAAAGCCAAAGCCCAGAAAGTAGAAGGATATCATGTTGTTTACTATATGGAGTGCGCTGCCCGCCTCAAGACCGTGTGTGCGGTACGCTATAAAGCCCAGGATCAATCCTGTGATACCGACCGAGATCATACCCGTAACATTATACGGATGAATGAGCATGAACACTATAGCCTGCATCAGCATCGCGACCAAAGGTATCTTTATCCACGAGCCGAAGGTCTGCATAAGGAGACCGCGCATGGTATATTCCTCACCGACACACTGCATCGGTGCCAGTATCGTGCAGAGTATGAATCCCGGAACAGTAAACTTGATCGCGTCTGTTCTCGGACAGGTCATGACGGTGTATATGATACATGGAATGCCGACCAGAATGAGCGCCGGGACGATACATTTGAAAAACAGCTTAAAATCAAAGCCTCCGCGCGATGATGATATCGACGAAAACGGACGGCTGTTAACGAGCCTGATTCCGATAAAGGTTCCCGGCAGCATCATAGCGACCGGAGCAAGTGTCACGATCGCGCCAAGCGTGCTGTAGATATTAAGATCGTCATACCCTCCGCTGAATATTCCTTTGATATCGACACCGCTGCCGCGTGCTGCGCCAATAGCCGCACATCCTATTATCAGTCCGACAATAAAAATAGCTGCCGTTGCTAAAATTATCTCCAATAACGGCTTGTACCACTTATATGGTGCAAACTGCTTCGGATACGATGTATATTCCGGTATGTTTGTATTATTCGTTTTCATCTTTATGATCACAAACTCCTTTCGAGTGACATCTTTTTATTACACTTACAACAGCTCCGCCGCTGAATCCAATATGTACTCCGCGCCGAGCTCCTCAAAAAAACCTCGCGCCGCCTTGCCCTGCACACCGGTGAGTACCGCGCAGAAATCTGCGCCCATTTCATGCGCAGCAAGAATATCAGCGCCGGCATCACCCACTATAAGCGTTTTTTCTATTTGATTTTTTTCATATTCACCGCGAAGCAGCTTACCATTATCATAATCTATGCCATAAAGCGCCTTCAGGAACATATAAGGGTGCGGCTTAGTGAGATGTTCTCCGGTTTCAGCCTCCGCCTCCATTACATGATCATAGTTGCATAGCCCATTTTCTGCAAACCTATCTATAACTCCCCACTGCTCCAAGGGCTTTCTCATCTCTAACGCGGGTCTGCCGGTACCTACACAAAGGCGCTTTGTTCTGCTCAGCTCTTCGAGCAACAGCTTCAGATCGTCCATTGGAATTATCGGCATCTCGCCATAAACCAGTCCCGGCTTACCGGGAGTATGCGGTTTTCTGCCATATTGCAGTTCGAACAGCTCATCACCTAAAAACCATTCCTGGAAACAGTCGCGCATCGCCGTCCACAGCTCACCGTTACGAATATAATAGCTTTCCGGCTTACCGGTTTTTTCAGCTGCCTCCGCCGCAAGTCTGTCATATTCATCCAGGATATTCGCCGACAGGCTCTCAGCAAATTCAAGCATCGCACTGCTGTCTTCGGTTCCGAGAATTTGCGCGATGATCACCGTTATATAGCCCAGATCCCAGTTCGAGTTTACGCCGCGGCTTTTTAACTCGGAAATAAGCCTGTCATCGGCAAAAACCGCTGATCGGATCGCCTTAACGTTCTCAGTCATTGCCGCAGGGTCGAGCTTTCCCTGTGTTCCCAAGGTCTCCCGTACCGTTAGCGCGGCACAGTTCCAATAATTCTGCTCACTTGTAATAACACCGTCCATATCAAATATGACGGTGTTATACTTATCTAAAAAGCTCTTCATCCTTCTATTTCCCAATCTATCTTACCGGCAACCCCGGCAGTCTTGCCCATACGCGCCGCGCTGATCTCCGCCGCCTTTGCAAGCGCGGAACCGACAGCGCGGTATATTGCCTCCCAGATATGATGTCCGTTGTGTCCCTTAAAAAGATCAATGTGCAGCGTACACACCGCTCCTTGCGCAAACCCCTCTAAAAAGGTCTCAAGATCTTCTGTCATCATACCCTCAGTCATTGCCGGAACCGAATTACCGTGGTAGTCTATATCTATATAAGCGCGCGATTCAAAGCTTATCGCACATTCCGCCTTTGCCTCATCAATTATTCCGATAGCATCGCCATAGCCGTATGCGCCGTCTGTTTTATCTATGTAGCTCTTAAACGCCTTACCCATAGCCATGCCTAAGTCCTCGGCTATAAGGTGGCTGAGTGTGAAGTTTTTAAGCTCGACCTTAGTCTCAATGTTAACGCCGCTTCTGTATGCGATATGCTCTATCATGTGATCAAGGAACGGTATGGTAGTATTTATATACTCTCGATAGTTCGGCTTTACACCCGAAAAGTCAAGTATGACACCCATCTCCGATTCCGTTGTGGTTCTTACAGCCTTGATATCCATAATAATCTCCTTAAAATTATTTTCCTTTTCTTACATACCTTTCGCTCAATGCATAAGGATCGCCCTCTATGCTTTCGCAAATAGCTACAAGCTCCTTTTTGATCTTATCATCTGGAGCATATATCTGAACATAAAACTCAACATCATCCTCACACGACAGGTCTGTAGCTATTTCATAATTCTCATAATTCCATTCATACCAATCCACAGGCAAGCCCAGAAATCTTCCGTTTGGGTTCTTTGTGACCTCTCCGTCCACGCAGCCGTGATATCCAAGCCCTATGTAGGCTATGGTGTCTTTACTCTTATCGCTGGTCTCAGGTCTTATGATCGACCATGCTTCACCCTCCGGCTCATATGTATGGGTAACAATATATCCGTCCGGCACATTTATCTTAAGTCCATTCAGATCATAAGTCTTTGCGGATGTATCAAGCTTCTTATCACCGTTTGACAGGCTTGCGAGCGCCGATGAGACCCACTTCTGCTCCAGCTCGTAGTTATGCATACTGTCAGCGGTAAGAGACACTTTGATCTCTGCAAGATAATTGTCGTCCGATCTTAAAAGGTACTGTTCACTGCAGCCGTATTTTCCATGCGGTATATGATAATTTAATTCATCCTTACGCTCAACACATAATATCTCAATGCCGTCAGCCGCGACAAAGCTGCCGCCAAATGGCTTATATCCGAGATTTTCGGCATCCTTTACAATATCGCCCACTGAAAGCCTATAAAGTTCATACGGCTCGATCTCGACTGCGGCATTTCCGGCACGCGAAACATAACAAACGCTATCGACAAAGTAATCGGTGCTTGCTTTGCTGCATTCATCGAGCATTATTGTGAGCCTGTCGCCGAGAATGGAAAATAGGCTGTCGTTTTTCAGATCAAACTCTTGTTCGTAATACTCATGCGTCGTTATTTCAACCGTCCGCGTATCGCCGTTCCAGTCTATATCATAGCCAACCGTTTCACAAAGAGCGCGGAGCGGTATAAACGCTCTGCCTTCCACAACAGTCGGCGCAGCATCAAGTAAAACGCTGCTGCCGTCGTCCCGGTCCAAATGACCGGTTGCCCTGTCCATTGTACAAACAATATTCTTATAGCCTTCATAACACACAGACGCACTCTGATTGACCTTATCCCAAACTATATCCAGCCTCAAAGGAGCCGCCATAGTGTTATACGGCACCATGGTACAACCATCCATAATAAACGGCTGCTCGTAAAACTCCACGACATTCCCATCAACAATTATATTTACACCGTCAGCCGCCGATGCGCTGACTGCGAAAAGAGCAAGAAGCGCCGCTGCAATGCCGAATAATGCCTTTACTTTCATGCGCTTATTTCCTTTCCTTTACTGCAAGCGCATGTGTCTCGAAGCCTTCAACCGTTGCAAAATTATATGCGTGCTCCCTGACCTTCTCAAACCCTTCCTTTGACGCGTAGCCTATGGACGAACGCTTCAGAAAATCCATTACCGATACAGATGAATATGTCTTTGCAAAGCCGCCTGTCGGAAGTATCGCGTTCGGGCCCAACACAAAGTTACAAAGCGTTACCGGCGTGTAATCACCCAAAAGTATCTCGCCTGCGTTCTTTATAAGGGGGAGCACATCAAACGGTTTTTCCGTCATGACCTCCATGTGCTCCGGCGCATACTCGTTTACAAAATCTATGGACTCGGCAAGCGAATTTGTAATGATAACTCCGCCATAATTTGTAAAGTTTGTTTCTATCCAGCTTCTTCTTCTGTCAGAAAGCTTTTCAAGCTGCGCGTTCATGATCGGTATTACCTTATCCACCAGCTCACGCGAATGTGTAACCAAAAGCGCCGCGCTGTCAGGACCGTGCTCCGCCTCTATCATCCAGTCACGCGCTACCTTCTCCGGATCTGCTTTCTCGTCGGCCAGGACGATGATCTCAGAGGGGCCTGCCGGAAGTCCCGCATCTATGTTGTTTGCAAGCACACGCTTCGCCGCCGTTGCATAACTGTTGCCCGGACCTAATACCTTGTGACACTTAGGTATAGTTTCGGTTCCGTATGCCACTGCGGCTATAGCCTGTATTCCGCCGACCTTATATATCTCTGTTATACCGATTATCTTTGCCGCACAGAGAATAGCATCGTCTACCCCGCCATTCTCGTTGGGCGGCGTTACAACCACTATCCGCGGCACCTTTGCGACTACGGCCGGTATACCGAGCATACACAGCACTGAGGGGAACGAACCCTTGCCGTGGGGAACATACAGGCATACATCAACTATAGGCGTTGTCTTTTCTCCGACCATCAAGCCGTCATCGACCATCGTGAACCACATCTCCTCCGGGAGCTGTTTTTCGTGGAAGTCGTATATGTTTTTGTATGCGTATTCAATAGCCTCGCGCGTTTTTTTATCAACCCGCTCATATCCCGCATCGATTTCCGCCTGAGTAACCTTCATGGTTTCCGCTGTGAGCTTTACACGGTCGAATTTTTCTGTATATTCGAGCACAGCCGCATCGCCGCGGACGCGTATATCGTCCGAGACCTCCTTTGCGATCTTCATCTGCTCTGTTATGTCCTGCTCCGCGCGCCGCATTATCATGTCGTACTGCTTACGCGTCATTTTGTCAAGCTCATATATGTTCGGCATCATAGCTTGTTTCCTCTCTTTACTTATATTAATTAAATACATCCTTCATCTTATCCATGAAGCTTTTTTTCTTTGTATAGTTCTTATCCTCGTCAAACTCGCGCAACAGCTCCTTCTGCTTTGCGCTGAGGTTTTTAGGCACCTCTACCGTAACGGTAACGTACTCGTCACCATTGCCCTTGCTGTGCAATATCGGCACACCCTTGCCGCGCAGCTTGAAGCGCGTTCCCGTCTGAGTGCCCTCCGGTATGTCATATTCTACAACGCCGTGTATTGTCGGCACCTTCAGCGTTGCGCCGAGCGCCGCCTGCACGAAGGTTATCGGGAAGGTAACATAAACATCAAATCCGTCGCGGCGGTAGAGCTCATGCGGCTTTACCTTGATATAAAGCTGAAGATCGCCGCTCGGTCCGCCGTTTGCACCTGAATTGCCGGCGCCGGATATGCGCATTACCTGATCGTTGTCTATACCTGCCGGGATATTAACCTCGACAGTCTTGTTCTTCCTCACAGTTCCCGCGCCGCGGCATGCCGCGCACGGCTCCTTTATTATCTTGCCCTTGCCCCGACATGTCGGACAATCGGTTATAACGCTTGAGAAACCGAATATCGTCTGCCTGCGCTGCTGTACCTGACCGGTACCGTTACACTGCGAGCATGTCACAGGCTGCGTTCCCTTCTTTGCGCCGATGCCGCCGCAATCGGAGCAAGTCTCGTTCTTGGTTATGTTTATCTTCTTTTTGCAGCCGAACGCCGCTTCTTCAAACGACAGGTTAATATACTGGCTCAGATCGCTTCCTCGCTTAGGACCGTTTCGTCTTTGACGTCCTCCGCCGAAGCCGCCGAATATATCACCGAATATATCGCCTAAGTCGCCCATATCAAATCCGCCGAAGCCGCCCTGTCCACCAAAGCCCGCGTTGCCGTCAACCCCCGCATGACCGAACTGATCATAACGCTGTCGCTTCTCATCATCGGAGAGCACCTGATATGCCTCGTTTACTTCCTTAAATTTTGCCTCTGCGTCCTTATCGCCCGGATGCAGATCCGGATGATATTTTTTGCTCATTTTTCGAAACGCTTTTTTTATCTCATCGCCCGAGGCGCCCTTTGACACACCCAAGACATCATAATAATCACGTTTATCAGCCATATTACCACCTCTATCAGAGCTATATTATACATCATATTGTTTCATTTGTAAATAGTGAAAATGCCAAAATCCACGGTTTTTGAGTGAGTGAACGAACTATTTATGATCGCAAAAAATTTACTCATTCAAAACCCGTGACCAAAATCGGGCGGGCGCATCAGCGTCCCGCCCTGTTTGTTTTTAGTTGTTGTCGTTGTCTACTTCTCTATAGTCAGCCTCATAAACGCCATCACCGCCGGGCGCGCCGCCCTGCGCCTGTGACGGGTCGAAGCCGCCTGCGGCGCCCGCGTTCGGGTTAGCCTGCTGGTACATACGCTCCGATATCTTATAGAACTTCTGAGTGAGCGACTCTGTAGCTGCCTTTATAGCCTCGGTGTCTGTGCCCTTAAGACTCTCCTTTACCTTGTCTATCTCAGCCTGTATCTCACTCTTCTCTGATTCTGATACCTTATCACCAAGATCGGTGAGCGCCTTCTCACACTGGAATACCATTGAATCAGCGCCGTTTCTGATCTCTACCTCTTCCTTGCGCTTCTTATCCTCCTCGGCATACTTCTCAGCCTCTTTTACGGCTCTGTCAATATCTTCGTCGCTGAGGTTCGATGACGCTGTTATCGTGATCTTCTGCTCATTGCCTGTGCCGAGATCCTTTGCCTTTACATTAACAATACCGTTAGCGTCTATGTCAAAGGTAACCTCGATCTGCGGAACACCTCTCGGTGCCGGAGCTATGCCTGTAAGATTGAAGCGTCCGAGTGTTTTGTTATACTGAGCCATCTCACGCTCGCCCTGCAGAACGTGGATCTCGACCTGCGTCTGACCGTCAGCCGCGGTTGAGAATACCTGACTCTTGCTTGTCGGGATAGTTGTGTTTCTCTCGATCAGCTTTGTGCATACACCGCCGAGTGTCTCGATACCAAGTGAAAGCGGTGTTACATCAAGCAGAAGAACGCCGGTCTCCTCTCCGCCGAGAACGCCTGCCTGACGCGCCGCGCCTACCGCAACGCACTCGTCCGGATTGATACCCTTATGCGGCTCCTTGCCCATTTCCTTCTTAACAGCTTCCTGAACAGCAGGTATTCTTGACGAACCGCCAACGAGAAGCACCTCGTCTATCTGTGATGCGGAGATATCAGCGTCACGCATAGCATTTCTGATAGAAACAAGTGTTCTGTCTACAAGGTCTGCTGTAAGCTCATCGAATTTAGCTCTTGTTATGTCAAGATTGATGTGCTTAGGACCTGTCGCATCCGCTGTGATATACGGAAGGTTCACCGATGATACAGCCGTTGTTGAAAGCTCTATCTTGGTCTTTTCAGCCGCTTCCTTAAGTCTCTGCATAGCCATCTTGTCGTTTGAAAGGTCAACGCCCTCATTCTTCTTGAACTCTGCTACAAGATAATCTATGATCCTCTGGTCGAAATCGTCACCGCCGAGATGTGTATCGCCGTTCGTCGAAAGAACCTCAAATACGCCATCGCCTATCTCAAGAATGGATACATCGAATGTACCGCCGCCAAGGTCATATACCATTATAGTCTGATCCTTGTCACTCATGCCGTATGCAAGTGCCGCCGCCGTCGGCTCGTTGATTATTCTGAGGACCTCAAGACCTGCGATCTTGCCCGCGTCCTTTGTTGCCTGACGCTGTGAATCGTTAAAGTATGCCGGAACGGTTATTACCGCCTGCGTTACTGTCTCGCCCAGATATGCTTCCGCATCACTCTTGATCTTTGAAAGGATCATTGCCGAGATCTCCTGCGGTGTGTAAGCCTTACCGTCGATGTTGACCTTCTCGGTCGTGCCCATCTTTCTCTTTATCGACATTATAGTTCTGTCTGCATTCGTTACAGCCTGGCGCTTTGCTACCTGACCTACTATTCTTGAACCGTCCTTCTGAAACGCTACTACTGACGGTGTGGTTCTCGAACCCTCGCTGTTTGTTATAACATTGGCGTTACCGCCCTCCATAACTGCTACGCAGCTGTTAGTTGTACCTAAGTCTATTCCTATAATTTTAGCCATTTTATTTTCCTCCTTAAAATATCAGCTTTTTTAGTTAGCCACCTTGACCATACTGTGACGCACTACGCGCTCACCCTTATATAAGTATCCCTTCATGAACTCCTCAACAACAGTATTGTCATCAACGGAGTCATCCTCTGTATGCATTACCGCATTGTGTATGTTCGGATCGAACTGCTCGCCCTCCGCCTTTATCGGCGTTACCTCAAGCTTTTCAAGACAGTCATCAAACTGCTTCATGACCATCTCTATGCCCTCCTTGAACTTGACAGCGTCCTCAGAGCTAACCTCTGTGGCAAGTGCCCTTTCAAGATTATCGCCTATCGGCAGGATCGCCGCAACAGTGTCTATGACCGCATCAGCATATCTTGCAGCCTTCTCACGCTGGGTACGCTTCTGATAGTTATCATATTCAGCCATTAGCCGCAGATATTTGTCATTCTGTTCGGCAAGCTGCGCCTTAAGCTTTTCGGTATCATCCTCCGAATCCGCTTCCTGAATATCCGGACTCTCGGCCTCCTCTACCTTTTCCGTTTCTTCGATTTCCTCAATTTTGTCCTTGTTTTCTGTATTTTCAGCCATTTATGAGCCTCCTTTCTAAGTGTCATCTGCTATATATCCTACAAGTTTATTGATCTCATGCGAGATAAGATCAAGACTTGCAAACACTTTTGCGTAATCCATTCTCTTTGGGCCTATTACCCCGACCTTGCCGACCGCCTTACCGTCAAGCGAATAATTGACGGTCACTATCGAGCTGTCCTTTAATATCTCATTCTCATTCTCCTTGCCTATCTTCGCCATGACTTCGTCTCCGTCAGGCGCCGCGATAAGCTGTCTGAGCTTTTGCTTATCCTCAAGGAAGCTAAGCATATCCCGCGCCTTGTCCGGGTCACGGTATTCGGGATATTTCAGGATCGATTTTGCATTTGCTATATAGATCTCGCTGTCGTCACCCTCAGTGATAGAGTCATAGACAAAGTTCAGTGTATTTATAACGAGCTTTGGCTCTACCTCTATATTTGCTCTTATCTCATTCTCTATCGCCTGGATCGTGTCATAGCTTATATCGTCTGCCGTCTTTCCGGCAAGCCTGCTGTTTAAGACAGAAGCAATCCTATCGCATTCCGCCGCGCCGAGCTTTGCGCTTATAACACGACTTTTTACTGTATCGGTTACTAAAACAAGCATGACCGCGCTGTCCGACATCGGTACAAGGTCGATCTTTTTAAACTCCGTCTTATCCGAGGTCGGCGCAGAGATCACTGTTGTATAATCGGTGAGTATCGCCGCCAGGAAACCTGCGCGTTTTACCGCGCGGTCAAGCCGACTGATGCGTCCCGCAAGCTCCGCCTGCAATCGCTCTATCGCTTCCAGCCCAAGCTGATATCGGCGCATAAGCGAGTTAACATAAAATCTATATCCTGCATCCGAAGGTATTCTTCCCGCTGATGTATGCGGCTGAATAAGGTAGCCCATTTCCTCAAGGTCTGCCATCTCATTGCGGATAGTTGCGCTTGACAGTCCCAGATCATTCTTCTTTGAGACCGCCCTTGAGCCTACAGGCTCAGCTGAGCTGATATACTCGTCTATAACAGCCTGTAATATCTGCTTTTTGCGTTCATTCAGCTCCATGCTGCTCCCTTCCTTTCATTTTTTGTTAGCACTCGTTTGTGATGAGTGCTAACAACTGAGTATAAGATACCACTTTTTTTATTCCTTGTCAAGTATTTTATTTCAGATTTAATATTTTATTCACATTTCGTTAATTTATCGTCAGGAATCAAAGCTATCTGTCAGACAAACTCAGACATAACTGTATTTGCCACATCGAGCCCGCGTTCTGTCAGCCTTACAAAGCCATCCGCTTTTTCCAATACGCCCAAATTAGCATATTTTAAAATGATATCGCCGTAAACGCTTTCTATATCCATGCCGAACCTCCGTCCGAACACCGCTTCGGATATACCCTCTATCTTGCGCAGTCCGAGAATCATAAACTCACCGCGCTTATCTGTATCCGACAGTATCTCCTCTCCGGCGCGGTATTTTCCGCTGAGATAATCGGTCATGTCGGAGGTGTTATAATATCTTACGCCGTTAATATATGAATGCGCGGCAAGACCTACTCCGATGTATTCGTCACAATTCCAGTATTTCAAATTGTGCCGCGACTCGAATCCGGCACGCGCATAGTTTGAGATCTCATATCTGTTAAAGCCGCGTGAACTCAAAAGCTCTCCTGTCAGCCGATAAAGCTGCCTGTCAGTATCCTCGTCCGGCATTTTATATATCCCGCTCTGATACTTTTTTTGTATCGGAGTGCCATCCTCAATTATGAGGCTGTATACACTGATATGCGTTATCGGAAGTGACAGCGCGGTATCCAGTGTAGCATTAAAGCTTTCGATCGTCTGATACGGCAGAGATGCCATGAGGTCAATGCTTATATTGTTAAAGCCAGCCGCTTTTAAACGTATAACGGTGGTATATGCCGTTCGCGCATCATGTATCCGCCCTATCGCCTTCAGCTCCGCATCATTAAATGACTGCACTCCCACGCTTACGCGGTCAACGCCGCCTGAAAGTAACGCTGAGATCTTATCCTCTGTTGCCGTGCCCGGATTTACCTCTACGGTGAATTCCGTTTCGCGCGCGATCGGGAAAATTTTTCGCACCGCCGCTAAAAGACGCGTAAGCCGCTTACTGCTAAGCGCCGTCGGTGTGCCGCCGCCTATAAACACGGTATCGATGTTTTCGCCGCGGTATGCCTCCATCTCGCGTATAAGCATATCAATATATGCGTCATGCCGCGCATCCATACCGGAAAACGACACAAAATCGCAGTATTCACATTTTTTTACGCAAAACGGAATATGAATGTATAAACCCTTCATGTATTGCTCCTATCTCTTACTTTATATGAAAGCTACTTCATATAAAGTAAAAAAACAGGGACTGCCATGCAGTCCCTCAGATTTTCTTACGCAAGCTTTGCTAACTTTATCGCAAGCTGTGACTTCTTTCTCGCAGCCTTATTCTTGTGAACAAGATTATGAGCTACAGCCTGATCAAGCTTTTTAACAGCATCCTTAAAGAGTACTGCTGCCTCGTCCTTATTAGCTGCTACAACTGCTGCCTCAAACTTCTTTATAGCAGTTTTGAGAGCAGTCTTGCGTGCTGTATTCAATGCAGTCTTCTTTTCGATGACCTTAACACGCTTCTTTGCTGACTTAATATTCGGCAAAATTTACACCTCCAAAAATAATAATACATAATACTGAAATATTATACTACATATCAAATCTTTTTTCAAGAGGTTTGTTTTATTTTATTGTTTTTTTCTGAATTGCTCAATCTCATGCATTCAAAAGCAATTTGTTTTATTAAAATTAACCAAATCAAAGCATCGATTTAAAGTAATCAAGACTTGGGAATTCCCTGTCTGCTTGTACACTTACATATTTCTCGCATATTTCGCTAAGCTCGATATAAATACTGTCATCCTTAACCCTGAACGCGAGCATACGCTTGTCGGGGACGCTTATAATGTGCCGCATTAACGCTAATGCGCCATCAGACAATCTCATATCACCTGCGGCAAGATGTTCACGACATACCGCCGCACCCTTGCCCGGGCTGAAATATACCGGCTCACCGCCGCATACCGCGCATACGCCAAGATCCGGCATAAACCCTCCCGCACACATCAGCTTCAGCTCATACACCGCTTTGAGCTTAAGATACGGCTCATCCCGGTTCGCCAAAGCATAAACGGTATTGAGAAACAGCGATAATATACATCTGTCCGGATTTGCCTCACCGAGTACCGCATAGGTAATATCCGCAAGATACGTCATAAGCGAAAGCTTTACGATATCCTCACTGATCGGATAGAATCCGTCTATAATATCAGCTGATACCGCAGTCATTATCTCACCCCGCGAAGGGCGGAGCTTAAAATCACCGTAACAGAAAAGCTGGAATGCTGCCGCATTTGAGGTCTTTTTTCCGCGTATGCCATATCGCACCGCTTTAATTATCCCATCCGTTTCGGTGAATATCCAAAGCATCCGATGCGCCTCACCGTAATTTGTCTGCCTGATTATTATTCCTCTGTATACTAAATCATCCATCAGATAGAATCGTCATCCTTATATCCGAAATTCTTTATGAGAAAATCACTGTTGCGCCAATCCGTCTTTATTTTTACCCAAAGCTGCAAATATACCTTTTTGTCCAACATCTTTTCTATATCCTCACGGGCAAGCGTGCCGATCTGTTTAAGCATATCACCGTTCTTGCCGATTATGATTCCTTTATGAGATTTCTTTTCGCAGTATATAGTAGCGTGTATTTCCGTGATCCTCTGCTTCTCGCGCATACGAGTTATCTCCATCGCGATGCCATGCGGTATCTCCTCATCGAGCAGCCATAGCATCTTTTCGCGAATTATCTCGGCAGCTATCGCCTTTTCCGGCTGGTCGGTAACGGTGTTCTCATCATAGAACATAGGCCCCGGCTCCAGATAGTGCTTTATGGCAGACAGCAGGCTGTCTACTCCATCCTCCTCCTTTGCGCTGATGGGAATTATATCCTCAAAATCGTTCATACTCGAAAAGTCTGCTATCATCGGCAGCAGGTCTTCCTTCTTGATAAGATCTATCTTGTTTATCACAAGCACTGCAGGTATGCCAAGCTTGTCTATATTTTCTGCTATCTCCCGCTCCTTGGGTCTTATACCCTTTGACGCGTCAACAACAAATATAACAACATCCGTATCTCGCATACTTTCGTTAGCGACCTTTACCATATATTCGCCAAGCTTGTTGTGCGGATTGTGTATTCCCGGCGTATCGGTAAAGATGATCTGCGCCTCCGGCGCGGAATACACCGCAAGTATCTTGTTTCTTGTGGTCTGCGGCTTCTCGGAAATTATCGCTATTTTCTGCCCTGCAATAGCGTTCAGAAGTGTGGATTTACCGACATTCGGCATTCCGATAAGCGCGCAGAAGCCCGATTTAAAATCTTTATTCATATTAATCTCCATTCCGCCGCCTTACGGCGGCACAAGTAGTAACGCGGAAAAGAATAAAGCAGAACGCATTTTTACGTCAACAAGTATATTAGCACCGCCAAGACGGGCGGACAGCCGCAAGGTTGCCTTTTGACTCGGTCAAAAGTGCTGAAAGGTTGATATACGAGTTGGCGTAAAGGCACGCAACACTTTTGGTGTTGCAGGCGTGTTTGCCTGCAACACCAACGCCGTAGCCGATGCATTATGCGCCGCTTGTTTTTCACGTTAAAATTCCTCTATTTCTCTTGTCAACCCTAAACTGCCGAGAACCTCATTCTGCTTGTCGATCATATACATTTCACCTGTCGGGTCATCAACATGATCCCACCCTAACAGGTGGAGCATCGAATGCGCCGTCAGAAACGCAAGCTCGCGCCGCATCGAGTGTCCGAGCTGCGCCGCCTGTTCACGCGCACGTTCTATAGATATTACGATATCACCGAGCATTACGAGCTCCCCATCCGTCTCAAATTCAGCATTCTCCTCGTCTCGGCCGAATTCGAGCATCGGAAACGAGAGCACATCCGTGGCGCTGTCTATTCCACGATACTCATTATTTATCTCTCTTATGCCGGAATTATCAGTAAAGGTGAGGCTTATCTCCGCGTCAAAATTACAGTCCTCACACGCCATTACCGCCTCGCATACACGCTTTATCTCATCAACCTGCGCAGAGCATATTTCCTCATTAGTCTCGTTCTCGATGATAAGCTCAACCATTTTTCATTTTCCTCTTTCGTTCCTTTTCCTCATCATATTTAGCATACGCCTTGATAATAGCCTGTACAAGCGGATGACGCACAACATCCTTATCTGTGAATTTGCAGAAGGCTATACCCTCTATGCCGCCCAATATCTTCATTGCTTCTTTCAGTCCTGAACGCTTGTCCCCCGGCAGGTCTATCTGAGTTATGTCTCCGGTAACTATCGCCTTTGAGCCATAGCCGATACGGGTAAGAAACATCTTCATCTGCTCAGGCGTTGTATTCTGCGCCTCGTCGAGGATTATAAAGGAGTTGTCCAAAGTTCTGCCGCGCATATACGCAAGCGGTGCCACCTCAATTATTCCGCGCTCCTGATAACGTAAAAAGCCCTCGCCGCCGAGCATCTCATACATACCGTCATAGAGCGGCCTCAGGTACGGGTCTACCTTGGTCTGCAGATCACCCGGCAAAAAACCAAGCTTCTCGCCCGCCTCTACCGCGGGACGCGTTAAGATTATTCTTGTGACCTCGCGCCGCTTCAGCGCCATGACCGCCTTTGCTACCGCGAGATATGTCTTGCCCGTACCCGCCGGACCTATGCCGAACACTATTGTGTTATTATCGATCGCATCAACATACTTTTTTTGTCCAAATGTTTTTGTCTTTATCGGCTGACCCTTTATATTTATCGCAATGCAGTCCGCGCCGAGCTTTTTGGGGTCTAAACCGCCATCCTCCTGCTCCATTGAGATCACATAAATGATCTTTTGCTCATCAATATGCTCACCGCTTGCAATCATGGTTATAAGCGTATGAATAACATCACCCGAACGCTCTACCGCCGTTTCTTCACCTGTTATCCTTACGCCGTCATCGCGCATGGACACATTAACACCAAATGCCTTTTCGATAAGCTTTATATTCTCATCAAATCTGCCGAAAAGCTCGGCGGTATCCATATTATCCGGTATCTCTATCATTCGTTTTACCAAATAGTTTCACTCCTTTAATGTCATCCTGTCTCAGCCTGACAATTCTTCGTTTAACGGCACCTCTATGCCTATGTTTTCCTTTAAATGCATCCTTAATTCTACGCTGTACACATCGCCGTTCTTAGCAAAGGCAAGCTCCTCATCGGTCCTTACCGCTCTCGCACCGAGTTTTTTGCATATCCTCTCCTCTAACACCTCTGACGCGCGCGCGAGCACCTCGTCCTCCGTCAGCTCACGCTGCACCTGCCGTATCTCCCGCGCTGTTGTTACCGTAAGCGACAAGCCTGAATAGCCTATCACCGGAATATCCAGATCGTGGCGGATCTTGTTCTCGTCGTAATCAGCATAGCCGACTCTGCGAAAAAGGTCAATGTCTCTGCCGAATATGCTGAGCGTCAGAAGCGCACGGGCTCTGCCCGTCCTTATCCGCAGCGTTTCCGTTGTCGAAAATTTACCGCTTTCCGTACGGACCGTATCCGCGATCACCTTTGCCGCAGAATGGACATACATATATCGTTCCTCCGCGCCGAGAGGAAACACCGCTACCTTGCCCGAAACAAGTGTGTCCCCCGCTGCAACCGAGGTCCCGATGCTGACATGCCTTTCGCCGCGGTACACGTCCGCTCTTGTCACAAATCCGTCATGCGCGGCAACTATATCCATCGGCGTGCTTTTGTCGTTTACTTTTGGTTTTGGCGAGCTCTCCTGTATCTGTAGCCTCATCCGTGCGCCCTCGTCATAGAGCCACGCCCAGTTTATGCCGTCAATATCGAACACTATCGCATCCTTTATCTCTGAAAGGTCATCTATATTTTTCTTCCTTGCGCCCGGATAAACTCCATGCTCCCTGAGCACCTGCCGTATCTCGCTTTCATCTGCGTTATATTCTCCGTCTATCTCAACGCAAAGCACATACTGCGGAAGAAAAAACAAAAACATCGCCACCGCTGCGCCTGCGGCAAAAAAACCGTAACGCCTGTGGTACAGCCTGAGAGTGTGCATTGCACCGCACTTTCTGACGATCCGCACACGAACACCGCACTTTTTCACCAAGCGCCGCATACTGAAAAAGCTGCTCCTGTCAGTCTTCATGACCAGCCCGTCCTCAATCGGTACAACGTCGTATATATTAAGAAAGTTATTAAGGCACATATTTACAAACCGTTCTTTATTATTGCCCGTTATTTCTATTATAACATATCCTTTTATAAATTTAAAGATTTTTTTTAACATTTTTTATATTTATCTCCGTTATTTTCATATATAACAGCGCCGAATATGCCGTTAATGACGATACTACCGTATTTCATAACGATAATTCTCAGCTCCTTACCTGATATATGCATGATCCCGTCCCGCATTTTAACGCGGATATCCGTATCGGTATATTCGGCAAGCCCCTTATGATTTTCGATATATATCTCTCTGTCTCCGCACACGGAAAGCCGCGGCAGATCCATCACTGCATCCTTAGGCACACGCATGGTATTCGCAACAAATTCAGAAAAACGTCTCACATTCACCACTCCCGTATATGTATATTATTTTTATCCGCCGATATGCAGAATTAATGCTGAATTTAAATCATATAATATTGCTGAAAGGAGTTCATGGTTGAAAATGAAAAAGCGGCTGTTTTATATATTTGTACTATTTCTAATAGCGATATCGCTCATATATTCCGATGCTGTTATAAATTATGCGCGCAAATCCATAGACATGTGTATGGAGATCATAATACCTACTCTGTTTCCGTTTTTTGTATGTTCGGGGCTGTTGATATATTCCGGCTTCTGCTCAAGTCTCGCCCGCGCTGCCGCGCCTGTAATGCGTCCGATTTTTAACGTTGCACCATCCGGCTCTGCGGCGTTTGTGCTCGGTATTATAAGCGGTTTTCCTCTCGGGGCAATGACTGCAGCTGATCTCTACCGCTGCGGCAGCATATCAAAATCCGAGGCGGAACGGCTTATGGCGTTTTGCAACAATTCCGGTCCTCTGTTTATTATAGGCACGGTCGGCACATCCGTTTACGGCAGACCTTCATTCGGAATTATTCTATATATAATACATATAATATCCTCCATTCTCGTCGGAATGATCTTCTCTCAATACGGCAAAGACCGGCATAACTCACCGCATATAAAGCTTGTTACCAACGATATGCCGCTTGCGGAGGTGTTTAGAAGCGCGCTTTCAAACGCCTCAAAAAATATACTTACGGTGTGCTTTTCGATCATATTCTTTTCTACACTCTCGTGCGCGGCACTTGATCTCTTGCCTGTGCCGCCGTTGCCGCATGCGATCATCTCAGGTATATTTGAATTCTCTACCGGTGTGCTTGACATTTCCACCCTTGATCACAGCCTATATATAAAGCTCGTTCTGACCTCACTGATAGTCGGTTTTTCGGGAGTTTGCGTGCATATTCAGGTAATGGCGGTGACTGCCGGAGCAGGTCTTGACCTTAAGCCATATATATTCGGTAAGCTTCTCCACGGCGGTATAGCCGCAGGCATTACCGCTGCCCTGCTGCGGCTGTATCCGTCTGTGATACAGGCGTTTTCGCAAAATGCTTCGCCTCTTGCCGGCGCATTTAGCGTTATCCCGCTTTTGCTCGCCTCCGCCTGCGCGGCGCTAATGCTCGCCGGTGCCGTAAGTCGTTTGCGACGGCACTAAGACTGATAAAAATAATGCCTTGCGGCATATCAACCCCCCTGACCCCCCATTCTTGGGGGGAAGAGTAGAGTAGGGGCTGTATCAAAACCAATCATTACCATGATGGTTTTGATACACCCTTTTTTTATACAAAAAAACAGAAACAGCCTCTTTACAGAAAGCTGTCTCTGGTGTAAAATATAAATATGAAAAACAATATTCTACACTCAGAT
>JAFRDB010000079.1 GCA_017404065.1 Clostridia bacterium | reverse complement strand
TTTGCGACGGCAAAATCAGATTCGTTCTTGAGTTTCTCACCGTCGGCACACCTTTTCAGCATTGTTTTGACTAAGCTGTCAAGGGTGACGGATGACTTTTGCCTTACTCATGTTTTTCATATCCTACTTTACACTATCTATTTCAAGGCTTTTCTTTGCCTTTTGTTGTGTCCATATTACCTCTAAACGGAGTATATATCAATACCATTACTACACAAAGATACACTCTTTATATTGTGTATATTACAGCTGTATTCCGGCAGCGGAAAAGCCGCCCGAAGGCGGCTTTGGGGCGTTTGCTTTTACTCCGCTCCATTCTCGCGTCTGGCATTGTTGTCTACGATGTCGCTGAACCACCGTCCGCCGAATTCAAATCTTCCAAGAATTACTTTGGTGGTTATTTTATCGTATGTAATTGCCGCAAAGTTCAAGTCGTCAGGATAGGCGTTTGTGTCCGTAAGTCCGTACACGGTGTTCATCAGCCTGCCGTTGAATTGATACACGCCCGTATACTCGCCGCCGTTTTCAGTGAACCATTCAACAAAATCCGGTATGCTTTCAGGCGTCAGACCTTCAATTGTGAGCGCGTCTTGATTATAAAGCAGCTCTAATCCCTGTTTCTCGTTAATGTTTTTGATCTCCATTTTTGTTTCCTCCGTTTTTTTATTTATTTTCCCTTTCGGTGTGTCCATATTACCTCCGAACGGAGTATTTATCAATACCATTACTACACAAATATACACTCTTTTTATTGTGTAGATTACAGCTGTTTATCAGCTTAATAAATCAAGCCTACCGTTTCCGGCACAAGCTGTCTGCGCCGCTTCTGCGGGGCTGTGTGCCGCCGTGTGCCGTAGTTTCCGTAATTGAAACGGAGGGTTTGTGCCGGGAACAGGCGGCACTACGGCGGCTTTATGCGTCCTTTATTAAGTCATACGAGAAACAGAGCCTTCCGGCTCAGTTCCCGTTGATCTGTCCCTTATTTTCCGAGCTGCTCGAAACCCCAAAGCATGGCCGAGCCGCTGTCATCAAAATATTTGTCGGCTTGAGCTATGCGTGAAAGCCTGCATTCAATAAAACCAAGTCCGGTTTCTTCAGTCGTTTCGATGAACTCATAAACCGCTGCCGTAAAGCCTTTGTATGTATAGTTTGCCGCTATAACATTCTCGCCGTGTTTTACGATGGCATCAAGGCTCGAGTTTTCCTCCATCTGCAGGTTTTCCATGGTCGTCACCTGCGGGTAGTTTTTGTAGATTGTCATTTTAGTTTCCTCCGTTTCGTTTATTGTGAATCCATATTACCTCTAAACGGAGCATATATCAATACCATTACTACACAATCCTCCGAAAGATATATTGTGTAATTTACAGTTATTATATCGAATTTATATAAACGAGAAACAGAGCCTTTCGGCTCATTTCTCCGGCTTATGACCATTTTGCGATTATCGCTTTCATTTCTTTCTGTGCTGCGCGGTTGCCTTTGACCTCGTTGCCTGTCCGAAAGTCTGTAAAGCACACCTCATCAATGCCGTTCACTCCAAGCATATAACGGTATTCATCATCGGTGCCTGTAAGAACTTTCACAAGCTGATTGTAAATCCTGTCCGTCGTTTTTGATATTTTTGTTAAATCGCACATTTTCATGCCCTCCGTTTTCTTTATTGTGAGTTCATATTACCTCTAAACGGAGGATATATCAATATCATTAGTACACAATCATTCTGCGAAAATATTGTGTATGTTACAGCCTATTACCCTCGGCTACATACTGCGCCATAAACGGCGGACACTCTCGCGCCGTGCCTCATACAGCGGCCGGCGGTCGAATTCAAATGTACGGTACCCGGTAACGCATATATCCATGTACCGTTCCGATGGTATTCCGTATTCCCGCTCCTCGTGCATTATATATACAAAGCCCTTGACGGTTCTCAGCCTTCCGGTGGCTATGCCCTTGTACTGCACCTTGAGCCTGCGCTTGTAATAGCAGATGGGAAAACCCTCGCAGCGGTCAAGCATAGCCTCATCGTCCGCGCTCACCGACCAGATCACCGCCGGAACAGCACAGTCGGGGTTCTCTTCGATGGTGAGGTACGCGCCTGTCTTGCTTTTCTTAAACAGCAGCTCCCATCCCTTCAGCGTAGCCGTGCCGAGTAATTCAGATTTTGGGCATCTACTCCGCATCCGCCATATGTTTATGTTGCTGCCGTAAGCGATATAATATCTTTTCATTTTGTCTTCAGCTCCCTTCTACCACCCTAAGACCGCCGAAGCGGTCAGTGGGAGCAAGGAGGCTGTTCAGCCTCGTATGCCTCTGAAGTTGTAGTTGCCTCTTTTTATCTCGGCAATCTCCGCCTCGACCGCTGCTTTGTATTCAGGGTCGTCCATTTCCTTTCTCGAACACTCCATGCAAATGCAGTCGGTGTTGAATCGGCTCATTGTCCGTCCGCCCTTAAGCGATCCTCCGCAGCGGTCGCATGTTGTTTGTGTGTAAAATATGTCCATGATTGGTTCCTCCGTTTTTCTTTATTTTCCCTTTCGGCTGGTCGCAAGCTTCGCTTGCTGCTCGCCCTGGCTTCCTGGGTGTTTACATATTACCTCTGAACGGAGTATTTATCAATACCATTAGTACACAATGATCTGTCGAATATATTGTGTAATATACAGCGTATTATTCCGGCTGCAGATCTGCGCTGAAACGGTGTATCGTGTGCAGGATCTTATCCTGCTCCGCATCGGCAACACCTATGCTTTCAAGTGCCTCCCTCGTGCCGCAGTCCGGGCAGATCAGGGTTTCGTTGTCCCTCCGCGACAATGCCGGACGCTCCGTGTATGACTTTCCGCAAAGCGGGCATACCCTTGTCTTTGATATTTCTGTTTTCATCGCAATCCCCTCCTTAAACATTCGTATTTCACCTCTTCGAGCGCGGCTGCGTCAAAGCCGAAGTCTTGGTACCCTTCAATGCAGGTTTGCAGATACGACCATGCCGGAACGCTGCACTTGTGCTCCTCGTGCATTATATACACGAACGCATTCACCGTTCGTTCCGCTCCCGTATCAATATCCTTTACGGTTACGGTCATATTCTTCTTGTAATAGAAATCAGGGTAGCCCTCGTAGCGGTCAAGCGCCTGCTCGTCCTCCGGCTCTACCGCCCATACCCCGGCAGGTACGCTTGTACCGGGCTTCGGTTCTATGGTAAGATAGGCGCAGCCGAACCCCCCTTTGAACAGCAGCCCATAGCTGGGGATCAATGCGGTGCCAACGATCTCGGCCGTCGGGCAGCGCATTTTCATCTGCCGGATATTGAGGTTGCTGCCGTATGCAATGTAGTATTTTTTCATATCAAATCATTCCTTTCCGAAGGAAACACCCTTCTACTGCCTTAAGACCGCCGAAGCGGTCGGAAGGCGGCGGAAGGCTGTCGCCTTCGCTTATGCTCTGCCGTGTCTGAAGCTGCAATCCCCGTCAAGCCTCTTGGTAAGCACCTCCCTTGCGGTTTTGAACTCCTCACCGATGAAGCCGAGCCTTAAAAGCCAAGTCCTCATTGCGTATTTCGGATTTTCGTTCTGCTGCGGTCTTGCGCTTGCGCTCTTTGCCGTCTTTGCCATCTGGCTGAGTGCGAGGCAAAGCTGAATGTAGCTCTTGAGCTCCCCTGCGTGAAGTCCGTTTCTCTTGCCGTTCCTCGGCGCGTCGAATTGGAAAAGTCTGAACTCGACCGTGCCCTTTGTGAAAACCGAATGGTAGTTGAGCTGATGGTAGCGGCTGTTGTGGTAGTGTGCGTCCCGGCTGTGATAATCACCTTGTGTCGTGTACCAAATGTCCGCGAGTGCCGACATTGTTTTTGGCTTTTTGTTGTTGAGCTTTGTTAAGAATCTTCTGTCCACCGTCTGGCAGTATGTTCTTGTTCTGCTCTCGTCAATGTTTATCGCGTCGATCAAAAGGTCTTCGTGGCTTGCCATCAGGTTTGCAAGGTTTCTGAGCGTCTTTGCGGTGTGTCCGTTCGCTCCGATGTGGATGTGAACTCCGCACCCTCTTGTGTAGTCGCTCTTTGCTCCGGCTTTTCTGAGCCGTCTTACAAGCCCCTGCAAGGTCTCAATGTCGCTGTAGTGAAGTATTGGCGTTACCAATTCGCACTTTTCGCTGTCCGGACCTTCAATGCTTATGTCCCTCTGGAATTTCCACTCTCTGCCCTCGGCATCCCAAGCTGACCATGTATGGTAGCCGTTCCTGAATGCTGTGTCCTCGTAGCGTCCTGTTCCGAAAAACTCGGCGGTTACTCTTGCGGCTTTCTCTCGGCTGATGCTGTTCATTTCAACCTCAACCCCGATGGTCTGGTTTTTCATTCCTGCGATTTGGTTTGCTATTCTTTCTGTCATGGTTTTAATCTCCTTT
>JAFRDB010000078.1 GCA_017404065.1 Clostridia bacterium | reverse complement strand
CCTGCAATAGCTTTTTACCGTGTTTCTTGATAATCCGGTAAGCACCGCGATCCTGCTGTACGCTATTCCGTTACGGCGCATACGCTCAACTTCAATTTTCTGCTTTTCGGTCATAAAATCATATCCTCTACTTACGGAGCTATAAAGGGAAATTAACACCCCAAAGAAATAAATTTGCTTTTTATGTATATGCAAAACCGCTCCAAACTTGAATTGTCCAAAAAAAATAAAAATGTCCCTATCTGAACGGTCGTTCCGCTAACGCTCCACTTCAATAGGTAGACTTTTTTGCTATTAAGAAATTAGTTCTTATCAACACTAATTTCTTAATAGATAAACCATTATAACGGGAGCGCCGCAAACCACGGCACTCCCATAAATAATCAGTCCCCGTAAACACCCGCTCTGTCGTTTATAACGAACACGCGGAGCAGCTCATCTGTGAGACCGAGCTTGCCCTCATCATCACCCTTGAGGTAGCCCTTGCTCATCATTTTCTTAACGGTAGGCTTCGCCCAATCCGGCATATTGCTGTCGACATAGTTGTAGATCATTTTACTGTTGATCTTGTCAACTGCCGCCTTGATCTCTGATATCTCCTTCTTTAACTCCGTATACTGGCTCATATTCAGATCCTCCTCTATATTTTCTATCCCGTCCATCTTGTTCTTTACCGCTTTCCTGAACCCGTCCATTGTATAGCCTGTGCCGAGTCCGTTCCACAAATGCTCCGGATCACCGTGGTTGGTGGCTATGCCTTTAGCACAGCCTTCCTTATGGCTGCATATATCCGTAAGCGGATTCAATCCGTACTGCTTACACAGATACGCAAACAGCTCCACTGCCGAATCGTATGTACGCTTAACGCACGCCTTTGCCGCTGCGGTATCTATACAGGTAAACCTGCCGCCTGTGGTATATTTGATCTCCTTCGGCTCACACATCTCGATACCGATATGCGTGTTGTTGCAAGATCCGTTTTTACCGGAGCCGCCGTGCCAGCCTCTGTGATTCCACGGCAGTGTCTGGTACACGATACCGCTGTTGCCGTCAAGAAAGCCGTGAACACAGGCGGCCGTATAGCTTGCGCTGTTAAAGGTCTTTATGAACACCTGCGCCGACGGCTGCGCACAGCCGACGCTGTGGAGCATAAGTCCTTTTACCGCGATCTTACGTCCCGCCTTGTAGCACGGGTTACTCGTAAGATAGCTCTGTACGATATTCATTAAAAATCAACCTCCTTGTTCTTGTTCTTCATCTCGTTCATGTACTCATCAGCCTCAATAGCCTCTTTAGTGAAGCTGTTATTCTTCCACCATGCAATGACTGATGCTACTATTGCTGCAACAGTCGTTACCGCCAGATACACATCCGTATCTGAAAACGGCAGCGGGTTCTTCCCCGCTGCCGTAAGGATCATATTCAGTAATGTCACCGCAAGCGCGGCAGTCCTCGCTATTGTTCCCGTCGAAACATTGGTATTCATTAATCATTCGCCCCCTTTCTGTTCCAAATTATCAAGCCTATGTGAATTTGACTTG
>JAFRDB010000077.1 GCA_017404065.1 Clostridia bacterium | reverse complement strand
GCACCCAGGCTGCCAGCACGAGCAGGCGGCAAAGCCGCCGACCAGTGTCCCTCAAAGAGGGAGGCAAGCTTGTCCCCCTCTTTGAGGGGGAATGCCGCGAAGCGGCAAGGGGGAGTTATTTGCTAACTTAATGACATTGGGATATTTCCGACCGCTCTTTATTATGTGTGAAATTACTTAACGTTAAAGGCAGCCTTTCCCGGATAAACAGCAGCAGCGCCAAGCTCTTCCTCTATTCTGAGGAGCTGGTTATACTTAGCAACTCTCTCTGAACGGCTCGGAGCGCCTGTCTTTATCTGGCAGGTGTTAAGAGCAACAGCGAGATCTGCAATAGTCGTATCCTCTGTCTCGCCCGAACGGTGTGAGGTAACAGCGGTATAGCCCGCCTTGTGCGCCATCTTGATAGCCTCCAGTGTCTCTGATACGGAGCCGATCTGGTTGAGCTTTATAAGGATGGAGTTACCGCAGCCGAGTGAGATACCCTTTGAAAGTCTCTCTGTGTTTGTAACAAAGAGGTCATCGCCAACGAGCTGAACCTTGCCGCCAAGCTTAGCGGTAAGTCTCTGCCAGCCTTCCCAGTCCTCCTCATCATGAGCATCCTCGATCGAGATGATCGGATACTTCTCGCAAAGAGCTGCCCAGTGCTCGATAAGCTCATCGGAGGTGAAGTCCTTGCCTGACTTCGGCTGATGATAGAAGCCGATGCCCTTCTCGCTCTTCCACTCTGATGAAGCGGCGTCCATAGCGATCATGAAGTCCTTGCCCGGCTCAAAGCCTGCTGTCTTTATAGCCTCAAGGATCTTTTCGATAGCGTCCTCATCGCTCTTAAGCTTGTTCGGAGCAAAACCGCCCTCATCGCCTACAGCCGTAACGTCACCCATATCCTTTATAAGCTTTTTGAGTGTGTGGAATACCTCTGCGCACCATCTGAGAGCTTCCTTGAAACTGTCAGCGCCAACAGGCATGATCATGAACTCCTGCGTATCAACAGCGCTGTCTGCGTGTGCGCCGCCGTTTAAGATGTTCATCATCGGAACCGGAAGACGGTTGCCGGAGATACCGCCGAGGAAGCGATAAAGCGGAATATCAAGCGCGATCGAAGCAGCTCTTGCCGCAGCTATCGAAACAGCGAGTATAGCGTTTGCGCCGAGGTTCGACTTATCCTTTGTGCCGTCTGCCTTTATCATTGCAGCGTCTATAGCGTAGATATCGGAAGCGTCCATGCCAACGATAGCGTCAGAAATAACTGTGTTGATGTTGTTAACAGCCTTCTCAACGCCCTTGCCGAGGTCTCTGCCCTTGTCGCCGTCGCGACGCTCAAGAGCCTCAAATACGCCTGTCGAAGCCCCCGAGGGCGCAGCGCCGCGGCCTACTGTGCCGTCAACGAGATAAACCTCAGCCTCAACTGTCGGATTGCCGCGCGAGTCAATGATCTCGCGGCCGATTACTTTGTCAATTACCAAATATTCTTTCATTTAGAAAAAACTCCTTTCAGAATTGAATTTCTCTGTTGTAATAAACAGCAAATTCTTGCATCTATAATATCATATTTTACATTGGAAGTCAATAAATACATAATAAATTGTTAAAAATTTATTCTCAGACTGTCGAAAAATTGGCCGGACCGCGCACATGATAATTCAATGAATGTGATTAAAGGATGCTTTCATAGAAAGAACAACGGCGATCACATCAAGTGATCGCCGTTGTTGTGCGCTTTTGACAAAAACAAGCTCTAACGTACCAACGTACGCCGACGAGCTTGTTTTTGTCAAATCCAACCTGATTTTTCGGCGTCTGCCAGCGTGTAGACAGGTTTGTCTACACGCTGAGAATAAATTGTTGAAAATTTATTCTATCGCGTCATAGAACATACCCAGAAAGTCATACCAGTCTCCGAAGGTGTATGATCCGCCGCCGTTCTGACTGCGAAGCATGGTGTCGCAGAACTCCGCGCCCATATCCGCAAGCTCGCCGAGCGGTATATCGTAGCCGTGTTTTGCGGCAACCGCGCAGAAGCTCTTGTATTCATCCTTAGTGCCGCGGACCGCGAGCAGCTCGTTCCGCAGCGACTTGTCCCGTTTTGCATGATTTTGAAGCCGAAGCATTTCAAGCTGTGCCGACATCTTTATTCATCTCCTTTTTTTTCTTTCGGACCACACGCAGCCGCAGTAATCCTGGCGATACAGCCTGTATATCGCTGATAGCTCGCATGACCGCTTGTAGCCGTCACGCTTTTTAAAGTCCGAGAAAAGATAGCTGACGCCTGTATTCTCCGCAAGCTCCGCGCCGATCTCGTTCAGCTTCTCGGCATTCTTGTGCGGACTGATGGAAAGGGTAGTGGTGAAGAAGTCAAACCCGCCTTCAAGCGCAGTGTTTGCCGTCTCACTAAGTCTCAGGCGGTAGCATTTAAAGCATCTTTCACCGCCCTCCGGCAGAAGCTCAAGCCCCTTTGACAGTTCAAAGAAGCTTTCGGGGTCATATTTGCCGAACATAAGCTTTATATCCCGCTCGTGCGGCAGCTCCTTTATAAGCCTCTTTATCTCGTCCGAGCGGCGTTCATATTCCTCTTTGCCCGTGATATTGGGGTTGTAGAAAAATACGGTTATGTCAAAGTATTTATTGAGGTATTCCAGCACGTACGACGAGCAGGGCGCGCAGCACGCGTGAAGCAGCAACGATGGGTGAGTACCGTCCCGTGTAATACTGCCGATAGTTTTGTCAAGCATAAGCTGAAAATTCTGTTTCATAACATACCATCTCCAGCTCATATTTTAGCACATCTCCGGCTTAAAATCAATAAAAGATATAAAAATATTCAAAAACACTTGAAAAATCTTTAAAGATGTGGTAGAATATATCGTGTTGTAAAAATGCTCCCGTAGTTAAGCGGATATAACAAGCCCCTCCTAAGGGTTAGACATCGGTTCGATTCCGGTCGGGAGTGCCATAATCGTCGGTCAACTTTGATACAAAGTGACCGACGATTTTTTTGTGCCTAAATCCGCATAAATAAGCCATTTATTGTGGTTTGGGTTTATAAATTCCCGCCGGATTTTCTCTGTTTTTGCCTTTGTTTACGGTTTATCGGTCGGCAGCTTGCACAGTAATCGTTTTTCTACTGAAGTAATCGTTTTTTTACCGCAGTAAAAGTTTTTTTACTACAACAATTCGTTTTTTTACTGAAATTACGTTTTATGGTGAAGCAAATAGTGGACAGACGCAAAGTGTAATTTGCGTCTGTCCGCTTGCTGAATAAATATATCTAAACAGCCAGTACCGGCTGGAGTTGTCTGCCGTCAAGAGCTGCGTTAAGAGTTGGTAAAAGCTTATCAAAATCACACACGAGCGAAGTCGGCTTATTTACGTGGTCATCCATTGAAAGCGTATAGTTGATACAATTTCACGGTGCGGAAAACCCTCTGAAACCGCGTGAGCAATGCCATTTGTGAAAATCATACCGTTCCGGCGGTATTTCTTTTATCTATTGGAGTGGAGCGTTAGCGGAACGACCGTCATAATAGGGACTTTTTTATTCTCTTAAAACTGCCTCTTTTTTATGCGCTCAGAAAGATTTGCATACCTTTTAACGAAAGGTACATAAAAAGTTAAAAAGTTTAACCTTTTAACTTTTTGTCGGGCAGGGTGGGTGCAAAATGGAAATATATGAAAAACAATGTTTGCCCTTAATGATTTTGTAAACTTGATCGAAAAAAAGCAGGTCGGTTGATAACGTCAGAAACGGGACTTCGGCATTATTTCCGTAAATCTTTAGACCTTTACGAAAAATGCTTGAGAAATCAAGGTATCTGTGATTTCTTGAATTCATCCGGAGACATACCCGCATATTTAATAAATGTGCGGTAGAATGTGGAGTAATCGCAAAAGCCGCTGTCTGTATATACTGAGGTTATCGGTTGGCCTTGCATGATCAAGTTTTTTGCGTTTCTAATGCGTCTCATTGCAAGATATGCTTTGATCGTCATCCCCATTTCTCTTTTAAAAAGCCTGCACATATGCGATTGAGACATAAAGAGTGAATCTGATATCGTAGCCAAAGAAATATCCTCTCTGAAATGATGGTCGATGTAGTCACAGACCGCATTATTTCTTTTGTTTGTAACGACATTCTGATGCTGTGGTGTTTCGCAGCGTTGTATGCAGTGTATCGTGCCTATAAGCTGAAGCGTGAGAGCAAGCATCATAAAATCTGTTTCCTCTCGGGGTTCGGCGCACCATCTTTCCATCTCCCTGAATATCCTGTCTATGCCGTATTTTTCAACCTCTGCCTTTGGGATACGGTTAAAATACCCTGCTTTACGGGAATTTAATCCCTTTATGATCTCAGGATACTTATCCAGAAAACCGGGATATATATGTAAAAATTCTCTTTGGTATTTACCGTTATCCGGAAAGCTGAACGAATGAAGTTCGGAGGGCTTGGTCATTATAATATCTCCGTCATCGAGTATATATTCGCTGCCTTCAACTGTGTATAATAAATGACCGTGGATTATGTGTATGATCTCATAGCAGCTGTGCAAATGCGAGTTAAAATCATAGTTATCGGAGGTATTAAAGTTGTACATATATCCGTAGGTATCATTGCCGGGTTTATGATTTCCGTGCTTTATTATTTTCTTTTCCATTTCGATCACCACAGTTATTTTATCATAGAAAGGTCAAAAATGCAATATGGATTATTAAATTTGCATAGACAGATTTTTATTAAAGCTGTATAATATAATTAAATAAGTATAAAGTGAGGTATATGCTATGAAAATGAAAAGATTTCTGTGTATTGCTATGTGCATTGCAATGTGTATGTCATTTATTGCAAATCTTTCTGTAACAGCACAGGCAGAGGACACATACACAGCAGGCTTTAGTGCGCTTGTAAAGAATAATACTGATACAGCCTATGGCACTTCAAGCGATATTATCAAGCTTGATGATCACACTACCGCAAATCTTACGTATGAGGGTACATACGTCAGCGCGGACGGGAAGGTGTATATAAAGAGCGGCACTGTATGTAACGGTGACGGAAAATATTCGAAAGGCTCATATATTGCGTTTACAGCACCGTCTAAGGGTGAGCTGACTGTCACAGGCTCGGATATAGGCTGGTTTGAGGGGAATACCTATAAGGGCTATAGCGGTAATATATCGGTAACAACATCTGCCGATACTACATACTATTTTGGTTACAGGAAAGCAAGTACATATATTGCAAGCCTGACCTTTATGCCGTCAAGTGAGCCGGATGTGCCGGAGATCACTGCAACAGCGGCACCGTATGCATCGCCCGTTACGGTCTGGGATTTTAACGATCATCTTCCGGCGGCAAGCGGTAAAAATGCTCCTGTTATAGCAGATCAGGCGGAATATGACAGCGCAGATAAAAGCATAAAATTCCCTGCCGCATCGACCGGCTCAGGAACGCTCACGCTTGATCTTGCACCATCGGTAAAGGGTGATGTTGAGATCGAATTTGATACGGCAGGTCACACGCAGGCATTAGGACAGCAATATATATATTTCACAGCTGCAAACAGCGAGGGTGATGAGATAGTATCGCTTACCGCTCACCCGTATTCATCCGCTGATAGTTATGCAGGTGTGAACAAGCTTCTGATCTGTGGAGAGCAGGTGGCGGTTGACACAGATATATCCACACTGTTCGGCGCGAAAGCGACACATGTAAAAGTCACGATAGACTATACGGCAAGGAAGGTAACGGCGAATATAGGCGGCAAGACCTTCAACGGCAATATCCCGGCAAAGGCAATGAAGGATCTTGCCCGGTTCAGCTTCCGGGTATCAAGAAACAAAACAGCAGAGAACAGATACATTTCATTCGATAACCTTTCGGTAAAGGAATTTACCTCAACTGAAACACCCGCAACCGACGAAAGCCTTGCTGCATACACAGCCGCAACCTATGGTGGAGTAGCATCGCGGGTAAAGGTTCCGTCAGCAGCGGCAGGAAAGCCGATAGTGATCTTTTTAAGCTCGTCCTCGCGCTTCGGCACAGACAACGAGCAGCAGCTATATCAGGCTGAGGAGTTTTTTGATCTCTTTGATGATGAAGCTATCCTTGCCGCACCGCAAACGGCAGCGGCTTGGGATGCTGACACGCTTAAGGCTTACATAGGCGGGATAAAAGCGGAGTACAGCTCAACAGATGTAACGGTGATAGGAAATATTGAGGGCGCCGCTGCGGCTTATGCGCTTGCAAAAGATAACGCGGTGGATAAGATCATACCGGTAAGCGGCTATAACAGCGAAATAACTTCGACAAATGCTAAGGTATGGGCATTCGGCGGATATAATGATGAAAATATAGCGAATATAAGAACGACTGTAAATGCGATGCAAAAAGCCAAAGCGGATGTGACATACACTGAGCTTCCGTATGATGCAGGGAAAATAGCCGACAAGGCAGCGGCGGCAAACGGCATCAAGAACTGGATATTAGCAGAACAGACACAAAGCAAAACAGTTGATCTTGTGATCTTCATGGGACAGAGCAATATGGCGGGACGCGGAGAGTATGATGAGGCAATACCGTGTTTGCCGGGTCACGGCTATGAGTATCACCCTGTAACAGAGCCGGGCACGCTAACGACCGTAAGCGAGCCGTTCGGAAAGTATGAGAACAACACAGCAGTAAATGACGCAGGCTCAAACGGAGTTGACCGCCGCAGCGGCGATATGGTCTCATCCTTTATGGAGAGCTATTATGCGGTGTCGGGCATTCCTATCGTCGGTGTGCAGTGCAACCGAGGCGGAACGGAATCGAGATGGTGGTACCAGACGACAGATACGACAAATAACTTAACGCCTAAGGCAGAGGCAGTACTGAGATATAACGAAGCAAAGAAATATCTTACCGATTGCGGCTATACGATAAATAAGCAGTTTATGGTATGGTGTCAGGGCGAGGCGGACGCAGATTCGAACCGCGGCGCGAATGTATGGAAAACGAACACCTTAAAGCTTTTTAACGATATGAAATCGGAAACAGGGCTTACCGAACTTATGATAGTAAGGATAGGCCACTGCAAAACAGCAGGAGCAGCGGCTATAGATGAGATAAAAGACCCAAGGTACAAGGAAATAAATCTTGCGGGCAAGGAGCTTGCAGATGATAATGCGGATATAACGGCAGTAGCATCTTTTTATACAGATGAATATGCCGATCTTATGCGCGACCAGTACCATTATCATCAGGGAGCGTATAATTCCGTAGGACAGACAGCGGGTAATAATGCAGCTGTTGCGATGTACTCAAAGGGCACATGGAATGAATACCCGGAGCCGGAAGACGATACAGATGAACCGGTCGTAGTTGATGGTATATTTGAAAAGACAGCATCTGCGGCAGAGATAGATATATCAGATATGACCACATACGGCGCGGATACCTTCAGAGTATATAAAGCCGATAAGTCGTATGTTGATGTAAAGGCTGAAAACGGCAAGGTAACAAATCCGACAGGCACGGACGAGGTAACGGTCGTTCCGATATACCGCTTTAACTATACAAATTCGGCAATGGACGGATATGTAACGGCAACGGGCAAATTCACCGCAGAAGCAGGCTATGGACTTATAGATGGGCAGAGCTATTCAACAAACGAGAACGGCTCACTGCCAAAGGATGCGGCAACACTTCATGTGGTATTACCGGAGGGCAGCTATGATATGAATATACTCCGTCGCGGCGGCGCGAGATCGGATGTATATAATGACGGAATACAGATCATAAACAACACAACAGGCGCTGAGGGAGGAAATAACCACAGGGGAAGCGCATACGGGCTTATGTATGCGCCGCAGGTGCGGATCGCAGACGGCAGCGCGGATATAACGATAGGCAACACGAGCGGCAGCAATGAGCGTATAGCAGCTATGGAGATAGTGAAGGTGCCCGATAAATACAGGAAGCCTATAATATGGATAGCCGGTGACAGCGAGAGTGCAAACTATTTCCCGATAGACGCTAACGGTAACGACCTTGACAGCCGCGAGCTTAAGATAACAGGCTTTGGTATGCAGCTCCCGAAATTCCTTTCGGATAAATACAAGGTAGCAAACTGGGGACAGCCGAGCGCGACCGTCAAGACTTGGTATGACGAATGCTTTGACGCGGTGAATTACAGAATGACAGAGGGCGACACGATAATAGTTGATTTCGGTATCAATGATTCCATATCATCATCGAATGCCATAAGCATTGATGTTATGAAGGAATACATGACGACCATATTCAGCGCAGCAAAAGCAAAGAATGTCACACCGATACTTGTAAGCCCCTTGTGGAACAGCAAGTATCAGCACAGGTCGTATTTTACTTACGATAAAGAGAATAACACAAACGCTATGTACGACTTTGCGACAAGTGCAGGTGTAGCCTATATAGACCTTAATAAATACTCACAGCTTTACAAGGACAAGGCTATAGAGGAAACGGGTGACAGCGACTGGGTAAAGAACAATTATCATGTACATGATAACCTTCACCAGACGCAGCATACTGCGCTGCTGCTTGCAAGCTTCATAGCAGCAGGCATGAAGGAGATAGGCTATGAAACATCAGATTTTGAATATACATATACCGATGCTGCCTCGCTTACTGATGATTATATAAGAGAGGCAGACAGTGAAAACAAGCGTATATATTCAGTTGCGGCAGCGGAGGAATTTATGAAGAACGGCACTATTGTTAAGCCGTCATCAGAGGAGCCGGAGCAGGATGGTATAACTGTAAATGGCAGCACTGTAACAGTGACTCTTGCAGATAAGGAAAGCGCGGTGCTTATCAGAGCAACATTTGATGATAACGGCAGATTTGTAAGCGCTAAAACCTATGGATTGACCTTTGAAAACGGCAAAGCAGAGGTAGAGATACCGGAGCTTACAGAGGGTGATGAGCTTTATGTATGGGATTCTTTAGATAATATTGATCCGCTTATGAATAAATGGACAGTAAAGAACGGCACAGCAACTCCTGTGCCGTTTCCTTTAGAAACTGAAGTGCCTGCTGATCCTGCAGCAACACCGGCAGCAACACCAACAGCAGAGCCGACATCGCCGCCGACCTATACTCAGGATTTCGAGAGCTATGCCGCAGGCGATAACGGAGGCTGGACATCACCTGCCGGAACAATGGCGGTAAAGTCTGATACAACGGACGGCATAGGTAAGTATCAGACGGTAGTATCGGGTAAGAGCGGTACCTGCCGGAGCGGATATATCGAATTGCCGACGGCTGTTGAAGAGAACTTTGTGTTTGAATGTGATTTCAGATCCACCTCAAAGGTAAATGTATCGGATCTGGAGCTTGTTGAAGCAAAAGGCTCGATCTATGCAAACCACGGTGTGTATTCAAATGCAAGATACGCCTTTATAATGGCTCGTCCCATGAGCTCGGATCTGTATGTTATAAACAACAAAACAGATGACAGCGGACTCACGCTTGACCGATATACACAGCCTGCTGTGGTGACAAAGGAGATAACGGGCGATCCGTGGCTCCATGTAAAGGTTGTAGGAAATTTTGACACGCATACACTCATAGCTTACATAACCTCGCTTGACGGAAAAACAGAGTATTATCACGGTATGACGGATATGTCCCCTGATATATCCTCATGGAAATGTATTCATCTGCTTTCTCCTTCAACGGGCGCGGATACATGTATAGACAATATCGTTGTAAGAGCGGCGACAAAGACAGAGCTTTCCCCGGAATATCATACGGTAAAAATATCGCTTGGCTCATACTCATTTATGCAGTATGTACTTGACGGAGAAAGCGTTGTGAATATACCGTCCACAGAAACCTACGGCGATAGCTTTGACGGTTGGAGCGTTGGCGGCAAGGTCGTAACAACAGATACACTCAGTAAAACACCGATCACCGGAGATTGTGTGATCACGGGAAAGATAAGCGACAGCTATATAGAAGCGCTCTCATCGGTAGGGTTCAAGGACTTTCCGGCAGGAAACGAGCTTGTAATGGGCGCGGACGAAAACACCTACGGTGACAACATAATATCGCTTTCCATAACTGGTGAGCAGGGAACGAGCCTTGTCACCGATCCCGATGATCGCGTAGATGACTATAAGATCGAATGGAGCTTTGACGGCTTCCGCACGCTTGACGGCGCGCCTACAGGTGAGACAGGGACAAAATACTGTGACAGCTACGGGCTTATCGAGATCACCGAGGCGGCGCAACCGACAGTAAATTTCAGGCTCAAAAGGACTGCCGCGAACTACTACGGCAGAGTAAAGGCAAGGGTGACATACAACGGCAAAACCATAGAGATCGAAAGACCGCTTGTTCTTTTAGGCGATAAATCAGGCACAACGATACTTCCGAGAAGCGGCTATACAGCGGATTTTAATAAATACGAAAGCACTATGATGAATTACCGCATTGAAAACGGCAACACAGCAGTTGACGGATGGGAGACCTCGGGCAGTGACGGTACATATATGGATCTGAGATCGGATGCGACAGGAATGTATCTAAGCATTTCAAGAGCGGCAACCGGAAATTCCTCGTTTGTTTCAAACAGCATAGGCGATATAACATCTCAGACGGTATTTAAGCAGGATATTCGTTTTACAAGCGGCATGACAGGCTCAATAGAATACGGTGTCGGAGCGAAAGGTGTAAATACAGACATATCGGCATCACGCGCCTTTCAGCTTTCGTTTGACGGCTCAAAGCTAAGCCTTAACGGAGCAAAGGTTTGTGACGCGTCAGCAGGCACATGGTATCATGTTGAAATAACCGCAGACCCGACAACAAAAAAGTGCTTTGCAAAGGTGTATAATTTGAACGGAACACTTTTAGGCAGCTCAGAGGTTATGGATTTCGGGACATATACTTCGGGTATGTTCTATCATATCACGCTTGGAACAAGGGCGGCAAACAGATCGATAGACATAAACAATGTAACTGTTTACAAGGCTGAGATCGATGCGGATACGATAGAAATAACCGGCGGCGATACCGCGCAGATCCCTGATAACGGAACGCAGACGGTAAAATTGTCGGCTTCCGCAAAAACGACTGATGGAGATAACGCCATAGGAGCGGTAGAATGGTCGATAGACGATGAGCTTGCGGAGGGCGTTTCTATCAGCTCGGACGGCACGCTTACGATCACACCGGACGCGGCTTCGGGCGATCTGCCGGTAAGAGCAACGATAGGCGGCAAGTCGGCTGTAAAGCCAATAAAGCTTACAGGTACAAAAAACAATGTCGCGTTTACCGAAGCACCGCTCGGCATACAGCTTGGCACTACGGGAGAGTATCAGTACGCAGCGGAGCTGCGTAACGGAAATGCCGAAAAGATAGACGGCGCTGTTACATACTCGCTTGCATACGATGACGGAAACGCGGCAGCCTATACAGGTGTTTCAATAAATGCCGGAACGGGTAAGCTGACTGTTACAGATAACGCTATGCCGCAGACGATCTATGTAAAGGCGGCGTCGGGCGGATATACAAGGCTTGCAAAGACCGTGCTTTATTCATTGAAGTTCAGCTTCGGCACTACGGCGCAAAACGGCTATACACAGGTGACATCTGCCGCATCGTACAGTGACTCCAAAGGCTTTGGCATAGAGGGAGCAGCGACTGATGAAGCCTCCGCCATAACAGGCAGCGGCGTGACCTTTAAGGTGAAGCTTCAAAAGGGCAGGGTGTATTCTGTAAAAGCTAAATATCAGGGTACAATACGCTGCGAAAGAGTAAACAGTGATTTCCCCGGCTTTGACAGAACAAAGGAATCTCTTTCCGAGGACACATATAATGTCGCGATATTCGGTGATGATATTATGGATATAACGCTCACATCGGACGGCAGGCTTGCAACTGTTGAGATCACAGCGGTAGAAAAAACATCAGCCGCAAAGCCTGACTGGTGGACTATAGGCGACTCGACCGTACAGCAGAACGGCTCATGGGGCTATACTATTGCGGCATCAAGCACGACCGACTTGTCAAAATATCCGGAGCTTGCAGCAAAGATAAACGGCTTCCACAACAGCGGACAGGCGGGCAGACAGCACAGGAGCTACTATACCGAGGGACTGTTAAACAATGTTCTTACAGGTATAAACCCCGGTGACGTTGTTTCCATAAGCGGAATGGGCACTAACGACTCCTCATCAAGCCGGGCGCAGTTCAAGGCTTATGATGAAATGTATGTAAACGCGATCCTTGACATGGGAGCATACGTGATCTTAGCCTCATATACGCCTACAGGCAATTACGGAGAGACGCAGGGCAAGGTGTACGATGCCGACACTATGACCTTTAAGGGTATGAGAACAAAGCCTTATGACCTTGCGATACGCGGGCTTTATGAGGAATACAAGGATAACGATCATGTTTTAGGGTTTATTGATATAGGCAGAATGGCTGACGATAAAATGACAGCCGATGTTAAGAAGGTTTATGACGAAACAGCCGGAGATGAATCGGCAAAGAGAGCGGCGGCAAATGCAAGGGCTGAGGAAATGATGGCGTGGTGGAAGGATTATAACCACTATTACACCGAGTTCTCAAATTACATACTGCAAGATATTACAAAGGCAGTAGCGGAGCTTGTAAACAATCGATAATGCTTATATACGAGGTAAATAAAGATGATAAAAGACGCATATTGGATAGGAATGGCTGACGGCGGCGATATATGCCCCGAATTTATAAAGCATTTTAAAGTAAAGACAACGATTCGGGAAGCTATGCTTACGATTACTGCAATCGGTGTTTACGAGGCGCAGCTTAACGGTAAACGCATAGGCGATTTCATTCTTGCGCCGGGCTGCACGGCGTACAACAAACGGCTTCAATATCAGACCTATGACATTACCGATATGATTACGGACAGCAATATCCTGTCCGTAACCGTCGGAAAAGGCTGGCACAGAAGCCGTATGAGTGAAAACCGCCCCGAAATAAATACAAAGCCGTGTGCTATTATTGCGGAAATAGTAATTGAATATGTAAACGGCGAAACAGAAATTATCCTCACGGACAAAAGCTGGACGGTAAGAAACAGCCGTGTTATTTTCAATGATATTTGGGACGGCGAAACCTATGACGCTTCACTTGAGCCTGAAGTGTCTAAGACTGTAAGCGTAATTGACTTGGATAAGAATATTTTAATTCCGCAGGAAGGTGAAACGGTACGCGAGCAGGAGATTTTGTACCCAAAGGAGCTTATTATAACTCCCAAGGGCGAAAAAGTGTTTGATTTCGGACAGGAAATAACGGGCTATGTGGAATTTACCATTGACGCCCAAAAAGGCGATATAGTAGAATGGTCATGCGCGGAAGTGCTTGACAAGGAAGGTAATTTCTATAATGACAATTATCGCAGCGCAAAATCAAAGCTCAGCTATATCTGCCGTGACGGCGCTCAAAGCTATAAGCCTCGCTTTACCTTTTACGGCTTCCGCTATATCCGCATTGACAAATATCCGTCAGAAGTAAAATTAGAGGATTTCAGAGCGATTGCGGTGTATTCCGATATGGAGCGCACAGGCTTTGTACGCACTTCAAACGAAAAGCTGAATAAGCTGTTCCAAAATGCCTTATGGTCGCAGCGCGATAATTTCCTCGACATTCCCACGGACTGCCCTCAGCGCGACGAGCGTATGGGTTGGACAGGCGACGCGCAGGTGTTTGCGAAAACCGCCTGCTACAATTACAACGCTAAAAAGTTCTTTGAGAAATGGCTCGGTGACCTACGCGCGGAACAGCGTGAAAATGGCTCCGTTCCCGACACAGTACCGAATTTCTGGAAAATCATGCGCTCTTCGTCAGCGTGGGGTGATGTTATAAATGTAATCGCGTGGCAGCTTTATGTTATGTACGGCGATAAAAAGACGCTCGAAGCAAACCTCGATGCTATGAGGCGCTGGGTCGATTTTATGACAAATGACAGCCTTGATAAGTACCTGTGGACTTGCCCTGATGACTCGGATAAAAAGTGGCGAAAGCACTACGGTGACTGGCTCGCGCTTGATGCTCCCGAGGGCAGTTATCGCGGCAGTACACCCGACAACTTTATTGCAAGCGCGTTTTACGCGTATTCTACAGAGCTTTTGATAAAGGCGGGCAACGCGCTCGGTAAGGATATGACGGAATACGAGGAGCTGTATAAAAATATAGTGTCTGCCTTCAAAAAAAGCTTTAACAAATTCACCACACAGACGGAACATATATTGGCGCTTGTATTTAATCTTACCGATAATAAGGCAGAAACGGCAAAATCACTTGCCGATATGATAAAAGCAAACGGTAACAAGCTGCAAACAGGCTTTGTAGGCACTCCATATCTGTTATATGCGTTAAGTGAAAACGGCTATGCAGATGTTGCGTATGACCTGCTTTTTCAGGAGGAATATCCGTCTTGGCTGTATGAGGTAAATCATGGCGCAACCACTATATGGGAGCATTGGGACGGTATAAAGGAGGACGGCAGCTTTTGGAGCGACGATATGAATTCCTACAACCACTACGCATACGGCTCGGTTATGGATTGGGTATATTCAGTCGCGGGAGGCATTAAGCCTGATGAAAATTATGCCGGCTTTGAACAAGCTGTAATTGCACCCGTCCCCGACAAGCGTTTGGAATGGATTGATGTGTCGGTTAAAACCAGGCGCGGCATAATCAAATCAAAATGGACATGTGAAAGCAAGGGCATAAGATACGACATAGAAACGCCTGTGAAAACGCGCATCATAATAGACAGAAAACAATATGATGTGGAAAAAGGCTGCTATGTGTTTTACGGCAAAAACGATGTTGATAAAGGAGTAAATGACTATGCAAGAGAATAATCTATACCGAAAAACACCGATTATGGGCTGGGCATCATGGAACTGCTTCCGCACGCACATAAGCGAACAAATAATGAAAGAGCAGGCGGACGCGCTCGTTAAAACAGGTCTTGCCGGTTATGGCTATACATATCTCAATATGGACGACGGTTTTTTCGGCGGACGCGATAAGGACGGCAGGCTTAAGTTTCATAAGGAGCGTTTCCCAAACGGCATAAAGGTAATCGCCGATTACGCGCACTCACTCGGCTTAAAGGCGGGGACATACGCTGACGGCGGAGACAACACCTGCGGTCACTATTATGACAGCGAGGACACAGACGGAGTAAATGTAGGACTGTACGGCTATGAGGAACAGGATCTCAAGATGTATCTTGACGAAATGGGATTTGATTTTATCAAGGTGGATTGGTGCGGCGGTGTGCGTCTCGGTCTTGACGAGGAGAAGCAGTACACAAAAATAGGAAATATTGTAGACGAAATACGCCATATAACAGGCAGACAGCTTGTATATAATATCTGCCGCTGGCAGTTCCCCGGACCGTGGGCGGCAAGGGTAGCCGATTCGTGGCGCACAGGCGCGGATATAACGCCTGATTTTGACAGCATAATATACCAGATAGATATGATAAAGCCTCTCGCGCGCTACTGCTCGCCGGGGCATGTGAATGATCTTGATATGATGCAGCTCGGAAACGGCGGACTTACGCATGATGAGGAGCTTACTCACTTTGCTATGTGGTGTATGATGTCAACTCCGCTTATGATAGGCTGCGACCTCACGAAAATAAGTGATGATACGCTTGAAATACTTAAAAATGAGGAGCTGATCGCGATAAACCAGGACAGCGCGTGTCTGCAGGCGTTTGTCGCGCGTGAAATAAGATCAAAGGACGGAAAGCTGTCGGGTGAGGTCTGGATAAAGGATATAGGAGAGAAAAATTCAAAGGTCAAGGCGGTCGCATTCTTGAACAGAAGCAAAGAAGCTCTTTCTTACAAGTTTGATCCTGCCGATACGGGATTTACGGGAAGGATCATAAAAGCGCGTAACCTTATAACGCATCAGGACGAGGTTGATATATCCGGCATCCTTCCGCCGCATGGAATAGCAGTGTACAAGATCGAAGCGGAAGGAAGCATACCTGTTGTCAATAAGGACGATATAGGCGAGATAGAGAAAAAGCCGGTGGTGAAAATAACACTTGATAAGGCGCGGGAGCTTATGAAAGGCGGCGCGGTGCTTGTGGATGTCCGCACAGAGGAGGAATACAAAAGATCTCATCTTGAAGGCGCGGTAAACCTTTCATATCTTGCCGTAGGAATGCTTGCTAAAAATGTAATACCCAATAAAAACACATCGGTAATAGTATACTGCGCAACCGGTAAGAGAAGTATGCAGGCAAAGACCTGTCTTGACTATCTCGGCTATGAAAGGGTATATTTTTTGGGCGGCATAGAAGATCAAATCAATATAAAATGATCATTCTAAAATATTAAAATGGTTTTTCCAAAACGATATAACTCCATCCTTTTGCATCCTTCCAAGCTCTTTGGACAAAGCGGTTCTGTCAAGATTAAGATAATCCGCCATCTGCTGACGGTTGAAGGGAATATCAAACTTTTGAGAACCATTTTGCAGAGATACGGAATTAAGGTATGCCATGATCCTTCCGCGTACGTTCTTAGGCGCTGTGTGAAAGCTCCGCAAGGAAAGCGTGAGATTTTTATGCACAGATATTTGCAGCATATTAAAGATCAACTTGCTGCCCCATGTGGTATTGTTAAACTTAAATTTTGAAAGACTGCCTATCCTCAAAAAGAGAATACGGCAGTTTTCGTTTGCGCATACGTCAACGAGCATTACCTCGCTATCAAGCAGCGCATACGTCTCGGCAAAGAAGCCGCCATTTCCGACATGACTCAATATGGTGCGGTTGCCCCAAATATCATTTGTTTCTATTGTTACGCTGCCGGTCAGCACAAGCCCCATAGAGTCTATAGCTGCTCCGGCAGACATGATCATGTCGCCTTTTTTATACTCTTTTTCGATGGTATGAAGTGACGCAAGAGCCAAGGCGATATCATCATCAGTCATATTTCTGAATATAATACTTTTCCGCAAAAACTCAATATCCATAAATTCTCCTAAAAATTTTTTTAAAAATGTGGTTATAACAACCGACTTATAATAGAAATTATAGTATAATATACCCATAAAGTCAAGGGGGTACAGCAAAATGATAAGAAAAATAATACATATAGACGAGAAAAAATGCAACGGCTGCGGAGCGTGCGCGAACGCCTGCCATGAGGGGGCAATAGATATGGTTGACGGTAAGGCGAAGCTTATGCGGGAGAATTTCTGTGACGGCTTCGGCGATTGTCTGCCGGCGTGTCCGACGGGCGCGATAACCTTTGAGGAGCGCGAAGCACCTGAATATGATGAAGCGGCTGTTAAGAAAAGCCAAATGGAAAAGGAGAGATCATATATGGAGCATCATCACAAGGGAGGCTGCCCCGGTTCGCGCTTTACGCGATTTGACAGACAAAATGAACCGGAGGCAGGAATACAGAATACTAACAAGCCCGTTTCAAGGCTCGGTCAGTGGCCTGTGCAGATAAAGCTGCTACCGGCAGTCGCGCCGTTTTATGACGGAGCGAAGCTGCTCATAGCGGCAGACTGCACAGCATACGCGTATGCAAATATGCACGAGGATTTTATGAAGGGAAAGATAACGCTTATCGGTTGCCCGAAGCTGGACGATATAGATTATACTGACAAGCTGACGGAGATAATCGCGAATAATGATATAAAGAGCGTCACAATAGTGCGCATGGAGGTACCCTGCTGCGGAGGTTTGCAGATGGCGGCAGAGAGAGCGCTGCAAAACAGCGACAAATTCATACCGTGGCAGGTCGTGACTATATCAAGAGACGGAAAAATAATTGAATAATTTTTAGAAATGAAATGAAAGTGAGGTTTTATGCATGGAAGATATTAACCTTCGAAAAGCTGCGATCATCGGATGCGGATTTGTAGGCTCGGCATCAGCGTTTGCATTGATGCAGAGCGGATTGTTTTCCGAGATCGTATTGATAGATGCCGATAAGGATAAGGCTGAGGGCGAAGCGCTTGACATCAGCCACGGACTGCCGTTTGCAAAGCCTATGCAGATCCATGCAGGTGATTACAATGATATTCGTGATGCTGCAATAGCGATCGTAACAGCGGGTGCAGGGCAAAAGCCGGGCGAAACGCGGATGGATCTTGTGAAAAAGAATGTTGCAATATTTGGAAAGATCATACCTGAGTTTAAAAGGTGCGGATTTGGCGGCATATTGCTTGTTGTGGCAAATCCGGTAGATATTCTGACATATACTGCGGCAAAGCTCAGTGGTATGCCGGAGAACAGGGTGTTCGGATCAGGTACGGTGCTTGATACGGCAAGACTAAAATATATATTGGGTGAGCACTTGGGTGTTGACAGCCGCAGCGTCCACGCTTTTATTCTTGGTGAACATGGGGACAGCGAGATCGCGGCATGGAGCAGTGCGAATGTCTCTGGTGTGCCTCTCCATGATTTTTGTGAAATGAGGGGGCATTACAACCATATACAGGCTATGCATGACATTGCCGAAAGCGTTAAAAACAGTGCCTATGAAATAATTGAGAAGAAGAAGGCTACCTATTACGGAATTGCAATGTCTGTACGCCGTATTTGCGAAGCGATCATTCTCGATCAGAAGTCAGTGCTGCCGGTATCGCATATTCAGCATGGTGCATTTGATATCGATGGTGTTGCGCTCAGTGTACCTGCCATTGTCGGTAAGAGCGGTATTGAAGCGGCTGTGCCGATAAGCTTGAATAACGATGAAAAAGAAGCTTTGAAGAATTCAGCAGACTCATTAAAACAGGTTATCGACAGCTTAAATATAAATTCGTATAATTAAAATATGACCGCTGTTTCAGCAGAAGGAACTTCGCAAATTTATGTCAGAGTACGGCATAAGGCTTGAAGCATGCTGTCCGTCTTGTCATGCGGAGAAATCCTTGTGTTTTTTATAATGCTCCCGTAGAATACCGATAAACCGCATAACACTGTCACGATGGTCATTTTTATGTGTACACAGCACGCATGGGATGACCTCCCCACATTCAAACAGCGTCCACGCAAATTCGTTGTTGTGGTCATTGAGAAATCCGGGTGCAAGACAAACGCCCTTGTGTGACGCCACATTGGTAAGCGTAGTATCGTGGTCGTGACTGTTCAAGTAGTCAATACCCGTTTCTGTTATAACCCTCTGCTGTATCCTTTGCAAAACAGGCGGTGAGCCGCCGCCGACCATCAGCGTGCGTCCGGCAAGGTCGGCGGAAGATACAATATCTTTTTTTGCAAGCGTGTCATCCTTTTCGGTAATAAGATAAATACGGCTGTCAAAAAGATGATGAATGCGTATGTCGGGTATATGCTTTACCTCATGCTCCATTGCGAAAACAATATCCTGCTCGCCCTTGCGGAACGAGTCAAGACAATTTGCCCAGTCAAAATACGGCGATAGGGAAACCTCTGGTTTTTCCGCCGCAAATTGAGTAATCGCCTGCGGCAGAAAATAAACAGCCGAGCGAATAGGAAGGGCAATGCGTATGTCCTCGGTGTATTTTACACTGAAATTCTGACCTTGCTCAATCGCGCTTTTCAGCCGTTCACGTATTGCCTGCAGCTCTGTTACAAACTGATCGCCTGCCGGCGTGAGCGATGCGCCCTTGCCGCTGCGCTCAAATATACGGAAACCGATATCCTCCTCTGCTGCGTTAATCTGATATGTCATTGTCGGCTGTGAAATAAAAAGATTTTCAGCAGCGCGGTTAAAGTTAAGCGTCTTTGCAAGCTCTAAAATATAATCCATCTGTTTTGTAGTCATAAGCCTCTCCGCAATTTAATTTTTCTATCAGATATTTAATATTTCAATTTGATAATAATAGTATAGCATGATATAATATTATTGTCAATAGTTAGAAGATAAGGAGGATAAACCATTATGAAATGTGCAGTATATGTTCCTTGCAGTGCAGTTTGTATTTTTTGATGTAAATGAACCGGTAATTTTCTTTTACATAGACTATCTTGCGGTTATGCTCTTATTTATGACGGCAGGATATTTAACAATAAAATTATTAAGGAGACAAAAATCATGGCTAAGAATTTAATTTTGTACTATTCAAGGAAAGGCGAGAACTATGTAAACGGCAGCGTGAGAAATCTCGCGAAGGGCAATACGGAGATTGCCGCGGAGTTTATAGAAAAGACTGTAGGCGGTGATTTGTTTGAGATTGAAACGGTCAAGCCGTATGCCGCAAGCTATATGGAATGTATAGATGAGGCAAAAAAAGAGCTTCGTGAGCAGGCAAGACCGGAGCTGAAAAAATACATTGAAGATATTTCAGACTATGACAACATCTTTGTCTGCGGCCCATGCTGGTGGGGAACATACCCGATGGCGGTATTTTCGCAGCTTGAAAAGCTTGATTTTAACGGTAAAAAGGTAATTCCCTTGATGACGCACGAGGGCAGCGGACTTGGCGGCAGCGTAAGGGATTTACAGAAAATTTGTCAAGGTGCGTCATTTGGCGAAGGTTTGGCTGTTCACGGCGCAGACGCGGCTAAGTCTCTAAAGACGGTTGCATCTTGGGCGAAGAAGCAGGTAGGCTGATTTATATGACCAACTGTGCTTCAGCAATAAACTTTCTTGTTGCCGGAGTAGGATTGTTCGCATATATAAGTCCATACGGCAGCGCGAAATCCGTTTTAAGCGGAATTGTTATAAGGTTTGGATGAATATCGGCATAAACCGCCTGTGTTATAAGCACATACGGGCTCATCTCGCACATCATAAATGTATCAACGAACACAATACAGAAAATCAATTATTCAGTAAATGAGCCGCAGTTGGCTTAAAATATATAAATTCAGGAGGAAAAGAAAATGACTCAGACTTATGTAACATTGAACGACGGAGCAAAGATCCCGCAGTTCGGACTCGGCGTATATATGGTGCCGGAGGGCGCGGAAACGGAAAACGCGGTGCTTTACGCGCTCAATATGGGAGTAAGGCATATTGATACGGCGCACGCGTATCAGAATGAAAGAAGCGTAGGCAGAGCCGTTAAGAAATCGGGAATACCGCGCGAGGAAATATGGATAACAACAAAATTATGGCCGAGCGAGTACGGCGAGGGTAAAACCGAAGCGGCTATTGATAAAATGCTTTCCCGTCTTGATACAGACTACATCGACCTCTTACTCCTTCATCAGCAGTTCGGCGACTATCTCGGCGCGTGGAAGGATATGGAGAAGGCTGTTAAAGCGGGTAAGGTACGCTCAATCGGAATAAGTAATTTTGAAAGCGAGAGGTTGGAGGAGCTTTGTGAGGCGGCGATAATCAAGCCGTCAGTGTTGCAGGTGGAGTGCCACCCGTATTATCAGCAAAATGACCTCAAAAAGCGTCTTGCCCCCTACGGAACGGTTATAGAGAGTTGGTACCCGATAGGCCACGGCGACAAGCGTCTTATAAATGAGCCGCTGTTTGCAAGCCTTGCCGAAAAGTACGGCAAATCAAACGTACAGATAATTCTCCGCTGGCACATTCAAGAGGGTACGATCGTGTTCCCGAAAACAACAAACCCCAAGCACATGAAGGACAACTTTGATATTTTCGATTTTGAGCTTACCGACGATGAAATGAACGAGATCCGCAAGTTGGATAAGGGCAAGAGATTTTTCAATATGACACTTGAGGAGCAGGAGAAAAATCTCGGCGCATGGAGCCCCGCCGACTGATAAGGAGGAAATTATGAAAAAGCTATTCATTTCATTATGCTTAACAATCACGGCAATATTTGTTTTTGCCGCCTGCTGCTCTGCGGCAAGTATGTCTTATGATAACGGCACGCTCACAATAGAGAATATGTCCAACGGCGGACTTGTTGTGCAGGCAAGCTATGACGAAAACGGTGCATTGGAGAGCGTAAAACTTCATGATGATGTACGTAACGGCGAGAACGCAATTACGGCAAACGAAGGCGACAGACTGTTTCTGTGGGACGGTGTAAATAGCATGAAACCCGAATGTACGGTAATTGTAGTCGGCAGCGTCAATACGGCTGAGCCTGTAACCGAGCCAAAGTCTGATACGAATAATATTCTTATGGTATATTTCTCACGCGCGGGCGAGAACTGGCAGGTCGGAACTATTGACAAGGGCAATACTGCCGAAATCGCGGACTATATTCTTGAAAATGCAGATGCGGATGTATTTGAGATAAAGGCAACAGACCCGTACCCCGTAAGCTACAACGAAACGCTCACAAGAGTAAACCGAGAGCGCGACAATAACGAGCGCCCGTCATTTGAGGGCAAGATAGAGAACCTTGACCAATATGACGCGGTATTTATAGGCTATCCGATATGGTACGGCGGCTTGCCGATGATAATGTACACCTTCCTTGAGGAATACGACTTGAGCGATAAGATGATCATTCCGTTCTCAACTCACGGCGGCAGCGGTTGGGGCAGCACAAAAAGCGAGCTTAAAACGCTGATACCAAACGGAAAGTTTGTTGACGGCTATTCAATAGCCGGAACAGAAGCGAGAAAGGACACGACTAAGGAAGCAGTTAAAAAATGGCTGGAGGGGATTGAATTGCCGAAGAAAGCGGCATCACAGGAAGATATGGTACTTGCGGCGTACAACACAATACAGCAGGCAATGGTTGACGCCGATATTCCAACATTAAGGCGCGTGATAAAGGACGATAAAACCTTTACGCATATTTCAGGTATGGTGCAGACAAAAGAGGAATATTTAGCCGACATTTAGCGCGGCGCACTTGACTACCAAAGCTACAAAATAGAAAACCTGACCGTTACAATAAACGGCAATTACGCAAAGCTTACGGCGCGTACCACGCTCACCGCCAACGCCTACGGCGCGCAGGGAAGCTGGCCGTTCAATACCACAGCGTGGTTTGAAAATATAGGCGGCGAGTGGATATATTGCAATGAACCGACCTCTACCGAGCCTGTCAGTGAAAAGGAAAAGGGCGAGTTTGACCTTGAAAAAGGAATTGTAAAGCTAAACAGTGGTTACGATATGCCGATACTTGGTATAGGAACATACTTGTTGTCAAACGCACAGGCGAAAAATTCTGTATATTGGGCGCTTCGTGACGGTTACCGTCTTATCGATACAGCGCGTATATACGGCAACGAGGAGGGCGTCGGGCGCGGCATAAAGAAAGCGATTGACGAAGGTTTTGTAACGCGTGAGGAAATATTTGTCACAACAAAGATGTGGACGAGCGATTTTAATAACGGTGCGGCAGCGATCCAAGGCTCGCTTTCGAGGCTCGGACTTGATTACATTGACCTGATGATACTGCACCACTCACAGCCTTCCAATGATGTTACGGCGTACAAGGCTATGGAAACGGCGGTAAGCGAAGGGAAGCTCCGTTCAATCGGACTTTCAAACTACTACACACCGTCAGACTTTGACCGCCTTGTAAATGCAACGACCATCACGCCGGCGCTTTTGCAGAACGAAACGCACCCGTACCACCAGAGTAAGGAAATGAAAGCGCATTTGAAGCAGTACGGTACAGTTATGGAGTCATGGTTCCCGCTCGGCGGACGCGGCAACACAACGACGCTGTTTAATGACAAAACTATATCGTCGATCGCGGCGGCGCATAACAAAACCTCCGCACAGATAATCCTCCGCTGGCATTTGCAGGCGGGCAATATAGTGATCCCCGGTTCCTCGAATGAGGCGCATATAGCGGAGAATTACAATATATTCGACTTTAAGCTCACCGATGAGGAAATGCAGCGCTTAACCGATATTGATAAAAATACGCGCTTCGCATCATATTGATCATGTTAATAACCGCTGAGGCGGCAGACCGGATAGAGTTAAAGGATCTTGTTGACCGTTTCTCGGTAGCGGCGGATGATAAGGACGCTCAGGCACAGACGCTCATGTTCACAGAGGATGCTACAGTTGATTCCTACAGAGGCAGTGAGCTTATTTCAAGCTATAAGGGGCGTGAAGCTATAGGTAATGCCTTCGGAAGCTTCCTTGCTCGGTTCGATACAGTATTCCACATCAACGGTCAGCAGACTGTTAAGATAGATGGAGACACCGCAACAGGAACTGCATACTGTCAGGTAGTCCTTATCGGCAAAAATGAAGAGGGTAAAAACGTCATGACAACGCAGGGTGTAAGATATACAGATACATACAAGAAGGTAAATGGCGAATGGCTCATAGCGTCAAGAGCATCCAACTTCGTGTGGACAGACACAAAAGTCGTTGAGTAATTAAAAATCAAGGGTTACCGAAATGGGGGTGTTCACATTGCAGGAAAATATAATGGGGACGCTCCCTGTCGGTAGGCTGCTTGTGAAGGTGTCGGTTCCGCTTATACTGTCAATGCTCTGCTATAAAGGGAATAAAATGCACTACGCCGCGCTTTCCCTTCATATATAGGCAGCTTGAAAGGGCTGTCTTTTTGCTTTAGTGACCACTGATATTGTTATGCCTTTAAGGTATAGAAAAATATTCAAAATAAGTATTAGACATTGCTGATGATATGTGTTAGAATATAGTCAAGATAATTGATCAAGGAGGAAACACATTATGAAAAGCATAAAGAAAAGAATTATTGCCATTGCATCTGCGGCAGCCATCAGCGCATCATGCGCGTCGGCGTATGCAGCAAACGGAGACAAAACGATCACGCTTACTATAGGCGATCCGAATATGACAGTCGACGGGGTCGAAAAGAGCATAGACAACGAGGGCACTGTGCCTATTATCGAAAACGACAGGACAATGCTTCCGCTCCGCGCTGTGCTTGAGGAATTAGGCGCAACGGTCGAATGGGACGGCGAAACAAGAACGGTGACTATCAAAAAGGAGAATGGTGAGCAAATGTCAGACCCGAATCTTGCAAAGAGGGTAACACCTGAGGAGGAAGGCCATATATTTGAGCTTTCAGATGAGGTGACTCGTGAGCATGTGTATTACAAAAACCGTTACGGAATTGAGCTTGCAGGTGATCTGTATGCACCGAAGAATATAAACAAGGAAGAAAAACAGATGGCTGTTGTTATCGGCCCTCCGTTCGGCGGAGTTAAGGAGCAGGGACCGGGGGTTTACGCAAATGAGCTTGCAAAGCGCGGCTTTGTCGCTCTGACCTTTGATCCGTCCTTTAACGGTGCGAGCGGCGGCGAGTACAGGCATGTCGCTTCAACAGATATCTTTGCCGAGGACTTCAGCGCGGGAGTTGACTTTTTGGGCAGCCTTGACTATGTTGACCGCGAGAGGATCGGTGCTGTAGGTATTTGCGCGAGCGGCGGATTTGTTCTGGGCGCAGCTGCGGTCGATGCGAGGATCAAGGCGGTCGTAACGAGCGCGATGTATGATATACCTGGTTTTGGGAATTCAATGGATAATGAGTCATGGCAGGCTTCAATCGCTTCGCTTGCCGAGCAGCGTTGGGCGGATGTAGACAACGGCTATCCGGCGTATACACCGATGTATGAGGCTGACAAGGTTTATGATGAAGTACCGGAGGGTTGGACAGGGAACAACTATGAGTTCTTCCAATTCTACGGCATGAAGCGCGGACACCATGCGCGCTCAACGGGCGGAGCTACCGGTACCAGCAACTTCTCATTCAACAACTTCCCTGTGACCTATCATATAGACAAGATCTCGCCGAGACCGATACTCTTTATAACAGGCGATATTGCTCATTCAAGAGCATTCAGCGAAGCGGCTTATGCGGCTGCAAACGAGCCTAAGGAATTATATGTGGTAGACGGCGCGATGCATATTGACCTTTATGATGATACGGCTAAGATCCCGTTTGATAAAATTGAAAGCTTCTTAAAGGATGCATTGGTGACAGACAGTTTCCCCGGTAATGGTTTATCGGGGAAACTTTGCAGTAAAAAATATATGGACAGATCCATGCTTTTGAGGTATAATATACATATATAATGTAAGGAGTATGTATAATGGAAGTTCGGGTACTGAAATATTTTCTTGCTGTTGCGAATGAGGAAAGCATATTAAGAGCATCGCAGAAACTGCATCTTTCTCAGCCTACGCTGTCACGTCAGCTTATGGATCTTGAGGACAGCCTTGATAAGAAGCTGTTTGTACGCAGCTCAAAGGGCATAACTCTCACCGATGAGGGGATGCTTTTGCGTCAGCGGGCGGAAGAGATCGTCGATCTGATAGACAAAACTGAAAACGAGATCAGATCAGACAGCGAAAACATAAGCGGAGATGTTTATATCGGCGCGGGTGAAACGGAAGCGGTACGGTATCTTGCGAGGGCGGCAAGGGAGATACAGGCGGAGAATCCGGATATCCATTATCATCTTTTCAGCGGCAATGCTGAGAATGTTATGGAGCGGCTTGATAAGGGGCTTATAGATTTCGGACTCCTGCTTGACGCTAACGACACTGTTAAATATGATTCTGTTTTGCTGCCTGCCTCAGACCGCTTCGGCGTTCTTATGCGTAAGGATAGCCCGCTTGCAGACAGAACGATGGTCACATTTAAGGATCTAAAGGGATACCCGCTTATAATTTCCGCGCAGATGCATTATGACAGAGCGGAGGAAAAGACGATAAAGCGGCTCATGGCATCGCTTGATGTTGTCGCGACATATAATCTTGTATATAACGCCTCTATTTTTGTTGAGGAGGGCTTTGGGTATGCGATAGCATTCGATAATCTTATTAAAACAAGCGGCGACAGTCCGCTGTGCTTTGTGCCGCTTGAGGCTCAGAGGGATATACAGCCGTATCTGGTATGGAAAAAGGATAAGGTGTTTTCAAAGGCAGCGGAGCTGTTTTTAAATAAAATGAAGGAGACATTCGGGGAATGACAACACAGGAATTTATTAAGTTTATGAACACAACTGATTATATAGATTTTGAGGCGGACGCAAGGGAGCGAATGACGGCGTTAAGCCACGAGGCTATGAAGATCACGATGGAAATAAACAACAAATATCACACGCCGGAGGAGATAAGGGAGCTGTTCTCTGAGCTTACAGGCAAAGAGGTGGATGAGAGCTTCCGCCTGTTTCCGCCGTTTACAACAGATTGCGGTAAGAATATAACACTCGGGAAAAATGTGTTTATAAATTCCGGCTGCCGTTTTCAGGATCAGGGCGGCATAACGATAGATGACGGCGCTCTTATCGGGCATAATGTAGTGATCGCTACCCTGAACCACGATCTGGCGCCTGAAAAGCGTCAGTGTCTTATCCCGTCAAAGGTCCATATAGGCAAAAATGTCTGGATAGGATCGGGAAGTATTATCCTGCCGGGTGTTACGATAGGCGACAACTCCGTTATCGGCGCGGGAAGCGTTGTTACAAAGGATGTCCCGCCAAACACTGTCGCTGTCGGCAGTCCGGCTAAAACTGTTAAGAAGATCGTATGATGGTAGCCTGCGAAATGATAATGGGTAAGGGTTAGATCCATAGAAGAGATAATTGCGCATATTGTGGTTTTTATTCATTAAAAAATAAATTCCTCATATCATTTGGCATTGCACAGTACATCATCTGCACCACAGTTTCCGCAGAGGTGGTGTTGTCATTTAAGAGCCACTCCCTTGTCATGCCCACGCAGCCGTAGCAATACAACCGAATAGAGTATTTTAGCTGAGTATCGAGAATATCGGTATTCAGCTTTTCTTTTGCGACGGCCTCATACCTCTTGACGAAATATTCCAGCATATACTGCCAGAGAGCGTTCTGTGATACATCGTCATAGGCTCTCTTGTAGAAGATAAACTCCTGCCTCATTCTTGCCATACCCTGCGCTGCAGACTTGGCTGAGATAACATCGGTATTATAGGCATCATTTGCTTTATAATATATTTGAGAGATAATAAAACGGTCAAAAAACTTGACAAGGAGATTGTTACATTGTATAATATTTATATGATAGAAAAAATCACGGGGAGGTAAAAATATGAATGTAAAGCTATTCAGAAAATCGCTTGCGGCGTTTGCGGCGGCGGCGGTCGCGTTTGGCGGCGCGGGTATTCAGCCGCTGCCGCAGCTGCTCGGCACTGTGGCACGCGCGGTGACCTATGAGACAATCACAGGCGGCTTCGAGTACATCGACAGACGGTGGGACGGTGCATCAAAGCAGTTCATACGGGAAAAGGTCAAATACGATGGCGATTACACCACCCTGTCATATCTGAACGAATCCAGCAGTGACAACATCATTCTCTACGGACTGCCGGAATATGCAGATCAGGGCATCAAGACAAACTGGTATTATGCATCCGAAGATCTGACGATCAGCCGCAGAATGGAGGTCAAGGGAACTGTCAACCTTCTGATTGCGAATTGGAAGACGCTGATTCTTAATGACGGTATTCGTGTTCCATCCGGCAGCACGCTCAATATCTATTGTCAGTCGGCTGAAAGCGGTAATCTGATAGCCAATGCGGATACCGACCATAACGCTGCTATAGGCGGCAACTCCGGAGAAAGCGGCGGAACGGTCAGGATATTCGGCGGAAACATTACGGCAAATGCATATGATCACGGCGCCAATTCGGCAGGCATAGGCGGCGGCGATGGCGGAAACGGCGGAACCGTAGAGATATACAGCGGAACAGTTATTGCAAAGGGCGGCAATAAAAACGACGACGGCGGCGCAGGCATAGGCGGCGGCAACGAGGGCAACGGCGGAACAGTCCGCATCTACGGAGGTAATGTCACTGCAACAGGCGGCGGAGACGGCGCAGGGATCGGCGGCGGCGACAGCGGAAACGGCGGTTATGTAGAGATACGTGGCGGTACTGTCACCGCGTCATCCAATACAGACGCGGCGGGAATCGGCGGAGGAGAAGGCGGCGGCAACGGCGAACTTGTGAACATCTATGGCGGCACTGTCACCGCGATAGGCGGCAAATACGGCGCGGGCATCGGCGGCGGTTATAAAGGCAATGGCGGCACCGTCAACATATACAATGGCACCGTCAATGCGACCGGCGGTGATTACGGCGCAGGGATCGGCGGCGGAGAATACGGCGGCGGCGGTACTATCACCATAAGCGGTGGTGCGGTCACCGCAAAAGGAGGCTACGAAGGAGCAGGAATCGGCGGCGGCGACAGCGGCAGCGGCGGTACAGTCAACATATCCGGCGGTACAGTCAACGCAACAGGCGGCGAATACGGAGCCGGTATCGGCGGTGGTTATAAAGGCAGCGTCGAAAGTATCACCATCAGCGGCGGAAATGTAACAGCCAATGGCGGCAAATACGGCGCGGGCATCGGCGGCGGAGAATACGGCAGCGGCGGTACTATCACCATAAGCGGTGGTGCGGTCACCGCACAAGGAGGCTACGAAGGAGCAGGAATCGGCGGCGGCGACAGCGGCAGCGGTGGTACTATCACCATAAGAGTCGGCAATGTCAATGCGACCGGCGGCGATTACGGAGCCGGTATCGGCGGCGGTTATAAAGGCAGCGGCGGCAATATCACCATAAATAGAGGACTTGTCCATGCCACAGGCGGCGTCGACTGCGATGCGGGAATCGGCGGCGGCTATAACAGCAGCGACAACGGTTCGCTGATAATTGGCGAATCAACAGTCCTCTACGGCGGCAGCAGTGAGAACCCGAGCAGCACTATTTCAACATCACAAAGATATAGATATATGGCAGCACTCTCCATCTACTACGAGTTTCAATTTGATCCAATGTATTTGCAGGATCAGTACGACGGTTATCAGCTGGAGCTTGATCAGTTAGATATCATACTGAAAAAAGACGGTGTAGAGGTAGGCAGAGCCGGCATAGATAATCCTTCTAAAGATAGTAGTAATAATATTAAAATATGGGTAGGTAATTATGCGGATTCCGTTGAGTTTGATTACTTTACTTCGATACTGACGAGTGATAATAAGGTAATAAAAAAAGAGATCAAAGAGACCTGTGAACTGACGGAATCGCGCAGTATAAGAACCGTAGTACGCATTGGGATCAATGATTTTCACGGAAATCTCTTTGATACTCATATTGACTACACGGTCAAGGGTCTGCCGGCTCCGGAGTACACAGCGCCCACTGCTAAGACCGATCTTCTGTATACGGGTGAGAACCAGGAACTGATCAACGGCGGAGCGGTGACGGTCGGCGGTGATATGCAGTATGCCATTGGTGCGGACGCGACTACAGTGCCCGACGATGCTCTGTTTACCACATCAATTCCTACCGCTGCCCAATTTGGTACATACTACGTGTGGTACAGGATCGCCTCCGGTAAAGGATGCTGCAGTACAGAGGCGGAGGTCCTTTCGCCAATAACGATCGAGTATGATGGGCCGGATGTACATGATCCGATCCGGTACCAAAAAGCAGCATTTAACGAGACAAGCGGTGAGATAGAGATCAGCAGTGCGGAGGTAAGTGAATATTTCCTGCTTGACGATAAGAAAAAAATTTGGGTACCCGGCACATATGTTCTTACGGACAATGTAACTATCAGCGACAGGATCACCTTTCTCGGCAATGTATACCTGATCCTTTGCGACGGCGCGCAGCTCACAGCAGAAAAAGGAATCGTGGTAGAGGACGGCGCAGTGCTCAACATCTATGCGCAGGAGAGCGGAACAGGCAAGCTGACAGCACACGGAGAAAACGGAACGGACGGAGCGGCAGATCCAAGCGGCTATGCAGCGATCGAAGGCGATGTCAGCGTATTCGGCGGCACGATCGAGGCATACGGCGGCAACGGTGGTACCGGTCTTGGAAGATCCAACTGGGCGAACGGAAACGGCGGCGGATACGGCAGATCGGGACTTGTTGGCGATATCACAGTGTATCGCGGCACGATCAAGGCTGTCGGCGGCAACGGCGGCATAGGCGGAGAAGGATCCATCTTCGGAAGGGGCGGCGATGGCGGCAGCGGTCTTGAAGGAAACATAACGCTCTACGGAGGAACATTTGATCTCAGCGGCGGAAATGGTGCTGAAGCCATTGCATACGGCTCCAACGCATCCGGAGGTGCCGGTGAAAACGGCGCGGCTATCACAGCCGAGAGAGCGGAGATATACAGCGGAGCGACATTCACAAACGGTGATCCGTTCACACTCGTTCCGGAAAAGGCTGCGACCTATACCGAGACCGGCATCAAGAAGCACTATGCGGCGACAAACGGAAAGAGCTACGGCAAGGAAGGCAATGTATATACACCTGTAACGGCAGATGAGCTTATCATCCCGATGCTTCCAATACAGGCGGCAGTATCAGCCGGAAGTCTTGACAAGGTACGGACATTCAGTGCGGGTGCAGGCACTGCGGTAACAGCGGCGGTGCTTACCGTAAATGTAGAGAATGTGTCAACAAAAATAGCGGTCACATACGGCGGCAAGACAAGGAACACTGTCACAAGTATAATGGGCGATATCGCTATAGGTGTAATAGTACCGGCGAATGATGATCTTAAGCTTTCAGACTTCAAGGTAGAAGCGTGTGACTAATAGGGAGGTAGAACGAAATGAAGGATTATACAAAACCAAGCATAAATATTGCAAGTTTCGGTGTTACGAATATTGTAACTACATCCGACACCTATAAGGAGGATGCGGGCATAACCAATCAGGCGAACGCCGAGGCGTATCTTTCGACTGATTTTGCAAAAACGAATACCGTTATGAGCTTTATGGATCAGTAAGGCGCGATAGAGGGGCGGCAGCAGTGCCGCCCCTTTTGCGTGTAGTCATACCAGTCTGCACGCTGGCAGACTGCCAAAAATCAAATCGGTTTTTGCGAAAAAGAACTCGTCTATACACGCTGTGTTTTTTTGCGTCTATACAAAATAACTTTTTATAAATTTGCACCCAACGATATTCGCTATGCACCCAATTTGCACCCAAGGGGATAAAAGGTTAAATTGTATCTTTTCCGCCTTTGCGTCGTCCATTGAAAGCGTATAGTTGATACAATTTTACGGTGTAATAAACCCGTCAAAACCGCGTGAGCAAAGCCATTTCTGAAAATCAGACTGCTCCGGCGGTCTTTCTTTTATCTATTAAGAAATTAGTACCGATAAGTACTAATTTCTTAATAGCAAAAAAGTCTACCTATTGGAGTGGAGCGTTAGCGGAACGACCGTCATAATAGGGACTTTTTTATTCTCTTAAAACCGCCTCGTTTTATGCACTGTGTAAGATTTGCATACCTTTTAACGAAAGGTACATAAAAAGTTGAAAAGTTTAACCTTTTAACTTTTTGTCGGTCAGGGTGGGTGCAAAATGGGAAATATAACCAAAAGGTCTTTTTTCTGATATAAACTGATTTATTAATATATTTATACTGTACTTAGTGTGCTAATTAAAAGAAAAGCAACCGGACAAATGAATGTACGGCTGCTTTCCTTCAAGGTGTTTTCACCTGAAAACTAAAAAACTTTTAGCACTTATGTTAATACATCATTTCACGATTTTTGTCAAGAATAAATTTAATTTAAGGTGCCTTATAAGTGTTTTCTTTCCACAAACTATCTGCCGAGCCGACAGCCGGAGATGGTGGCGCAGTGTTCAAACCAAAGGTATGACTGCTGATTTAGCACAACTATAGTAAATCGGTCACCCTGACCGCCCGCCTTGAGCGCGGCAGCGGGGCGTACATCAAGGATGCGATCACATATTTATTTTTGCAATCTGTCAATATATCCTAAAATCATAATAATATCAGTATCATTAAGTTTTTTCAAGCCATCTACTGCTTTATGGATTAGCTCAGGATATTCAAGAGTATCATCGAAAAATTCTTGTGGAGTAATCTCAAAATATTTGCATATCTCGAAAAACTCCTTTAGTGGTGGCAGAGATTTACCGGATGAGATATTATATACATAGCCTCGACTATGACCTAAATCATAGCTCATTTGATATTCGGATACACCTTTTTTCAACCTTAATTGTGTTATTCTATTTCTCACGAAATCTTCGTACATAATAAAACGACCTCCTTTACCATTATTGTAAAACAAATAACACAAAAAATAGTAGAAAAATATATGTTAAATAATGTTGATTAGCATAACAATATATGTTATAATCAAATATAACTATACTTATTTATAAAAATAAATAAAAACAACATATATTTTAACTAAAAATCAAAGAGGAGATGTTCTATTACATGAGAACAATAGCAGGTTTTTTATTCGCATTAATGCTGCTTGCGGGCTGCTCACAGGCAAGCATACCGGATACAAGCACTTCAACAGCACGAGCAACAGAAACGGCAGCAACAGAAGCCTCAATAACGGCAGAGCCGACACAGGAGCCGATATATAAGCTGAACATATCAGACATTCCGGCATATACAGGGCAGCCGTATGTTGAGCTTAATAATAACGAGCCGAGCTTTGCAGAGAGCGAGCTTACGACAGAGCCGTTTGAATGCTATAGCCCGCTTGACAGCCTTGGGCGCTGCGGGACCGCGTATGCCAATGTGTGCAGAGCGATAATGCCGACGGAGGAACGCGGCAAAATAGGTATGGTGAAGCCTACCGGCTGGCATACCGCAAAGTATGATTTTGTGGATGGACAGTATCTATATAACCGATGTCACCTTATCGGCTATCAATTATCAGCAGAAAATGCAAATGAAAGAAACCTCATAACAGGTACAAGATACTTGAACATACAAGGAATGCTGCCGTTTGAAAACATGACGGCAGACTATGTGAGGGAAACAAATAACCATGTTTTATACCGGGTAACGCCGATATTTGAAAAGAACGATCTTCTTGCGCTCGGTGTTCAAATGGAAGCATTATCAGTTGAGGATAATGGTGATGGCATAAAGTTCAATGTGTTCTGCTACAATGTTCAACCGGGCGTTGTCATAGACTATGCAACAGGCGATAACCGGTCGGACGGCAGCATGGCAGTAAAGGCAGAGCCGACAGAAGATAATTCAGCCAACTATGAAACAGCGGCAACAACTTATATTCTTAACACAAACACAAAGAAATTCCATATTCCATCATGCAGCAGTGTAAAGAAAATGAAGGATAAAAACAAGCGTGAGTTTACGGGCAGTAGAGATAATGTGATATCGCAAGGATTTCAGCCTTGTCAAAGGTGTTGTCCTTGAGGTATAGGTTCAAGTACCGCATTGCATAACAATGCCATTTCTGAAAATCAGACTGCTCCGGCGGTCTTTCTTTTATCTATTAAGAAATTAGTACCGATAAGTACTAATTTCTTAATAGATAAAAAGTCTACCTATTGGAGTGGAGCGTTAGCGGAACGACCGTCCTGATAGGGACTTTTTTATTCTCTTAAAACCGGCTCTGTTTTATGCACTGTGTAAGATTTGCATACCTTTTAACGAAAGGTACATAAAAAGTTAAAAAGTTTAACCTTTTAACTTTTTATCGGGCAGGGTGGGTGTAAATGTAGGATGGATGCATGACGGCAAAGTAATAGCCGGCAAGAGTAACCTGATCATACGATGAAACAAATTATACAGGCTCGTGCCGATAGGCGGATGGTGTAATGCCCTCCGTCTTTTTAAATGCGCTTGAAAAATAATTACTGTCATTAAAGCCGCAAGCGTAGGCTATCTTTGTGATAGGCATCGAAGCTGCAAACGGAAAGCCGGTTCTTATATATTACAGCTACAAGCATGACCGTGACAGGATCACGGAACAGTTTCCGGCAAGGAAGATAAAAACCGAGAAAGACATCAGTGACTGGAATGACGGGAATATACCCATAGGTTTGGCGCATCCTGCAAGCTGCGGCCATGGTTTGAATCTGCAGTCAGGCGGGAGCACGATAATATGGTTCGGTCTTACATGGAGTTTGGAGCTGTTGAGTGAGGAAGAGGACTTTGATATGCTGGTAACAGAGATAGAAGATATGGAAGGCGATGTGTTATGACGGCAAAAGAATACTGTGGCTTAAGTATGCTGAAAGGAAAAGCGGGAAATACATAGCCGAGAATATGGGTCTAACATCAAGGCATATAAGACGGCTGCATTTACAGGCTTTAGTGGCATTCGAGAAAATTTTTATAAAAATTTAAAATGTCCTACCATGTCTTCTTGATGTCCGCCCCAAAAGTGTGGTATAGTTATAATCGGCAGAAAAGAATAGTCAGGGCGTTCCGGTACACAGAATAAAAATATTAAATTTTCTCTTGATTTTTTAGCGTAATTATGCTAAAATGTTTTTATAAAAATTAAGGGAGGGTTTTTAATGAATGCTATAAGACCTGTTTCAGACCTGAGAAATAACTTTGCAGAGATATCAAGAGATGTACATGAAACACGACAGCCGGTCTTTTTAACTAAAAACGGATTTGGTGATATGGTCGTTATGAGCATGGATGCGTATGAAAACCTGCAGTTTGACAGTGAGGTGTACTTCAAGCTGAAAGAAGCTGAGCGTGAAGCGGAATTGTCGAATAAACGGTTCTCGTCAAAGGAAGTGCTTAAAAGTATGCGTGATGCGATCGGAGCGGAAACCGATGTATGAGATCGAATACCAGTCCGCGGCACAGCAGGACATGATAAATATAGTTTCGTATATCAGTCACCATCTGCATAACCCTATTGCTGCCGAGCGGCTTGCGAATGAGTTTATAGCTGAGATGGAGAAACTTAGCGAGTTCCCATATTCCATGCCGATGTATTATCCCATACGGCCTTTGAAATATGAGTATAGAAAGCTGATAGTAAAAAATTATATTATGTTTTATCGTGTCGATGAACAGAGAAAGACAATAATAGTTGCTCGTGTGATCTATGCGAAGAGCGATTATATACAGAAATTAAAATAGACTATTGACACTGAGGCATAATTATGGTATAATAATGGCACAGAACAAAGGAGTTGATTTTTATGCCTCGTATTATACCTATACGCGATTTAAAAAATACAAGCGAAATATCGGAGATATGTCACAGCGAAGAAGCCCCGATATTCGTTACCAAAAACGGATACGGTGATATGGTAGTGATGAGTATGGAAGTATATGAAAGAGATATGTATATGAGCAGTGTTTACGGTAAGCTCCAAGCGGCAGAGCGGTCCGTAGCGGAAGGCAGAACGGCTGATGCCTATGGGGCATTAAACAGCATAAAAGAAAAGTATGGCATATAAAGTATTAGTCACAGCTGAAGCTGATTCTGATATTGATGAGGTAATCGGCTACATAGTAAACTCATTGAAAAACCCGATAGCCGCAAAGAACCTATTATCGGAAATTGAGAGCAGCTATGACATATTAACGGAAAGTCCTGAAGCATTTGCATGTTGTGAGGACGGTTATTTAAGGGAACTTGGTTACAGAAAGATCCCCGTAAAAAACTATATAATCTTTTATCGTGTTGACCACGCTGAAAAAACAGTATATATAATGCGAGTGATATATGGCAGACGGGATTATGCAAACTTAATTTAGCATCTCTTTCGGAGGTGCTTTTTTAATGCAATGGAGGCAGTTGATGAATCTATTCAGAGCAATTTTCAAATCACGAGACAGACCCAGGATGCCGGGGCGAGCAGTGCAGCGCCAGCGGAACGACCAGCCGAAGAACCATACCGGTGACAGCAGCAACGCACATAAGGTAGCGGTTTTGGAAGAGGGTATGAAGTTCAATCCGATCTCGATAAACCCGCACGAAGCGCAGTTCCTTGAAACCCGCAAATTTCAGGTTAACGAGATATGCCGCATATTCCGTGTGCCTCCGCATATGATCGCAGATCTTGACAAGTCGAGCTTTGAGACAGACGATCAGGAAGGAGACGATAACAGTGGATAAGTTTTGGAGGTTCAAAACTATCAAAAACAAATATCGCAATGGCGGGTGATATGATGGTTTATTTTTTTTTGGACAATTCAAGTTTGGAGCGGTTTTGCATATACATAAAAAGCAAATTTATTTCTATGGGGAGTGTTCGACCGCCCTATAAAGCTCCGTAAGTAGAGGATATGATTTTATGACCGAAAAGCAGAAAATTGAAGTTGAGCGTATGCGCCGTAACGGAATAGCGTACAGCAGGATCGCGGTGCTTACCGGATTATCAAGAAACACGGTAAAAAGCTATTGCAGG
>JAFRDB010000076.1 GCA_017404065.1 Clostridia bacterium | reverse complement strand
CTGCCCTCACTCGCGTATAAACTGTTCAGCACTTTTGACTTTGTCAAAAGTCAGCCTGACGGCTGCCCGCCCATCTTGGCGGTGCTAACAGACTCGCTCGGTTAGACGCACAATTAGCACCCGAAAGATGTCGGGCGGGCGTAGCCCGGTTTTGCATAGCAAAACTGCTGACAGGAGCGATTTTCTCTCAAACTTAGGTTTTGTGGAAGGATTTAATGGTCATAAAGATGGAATTCCGGCATTATTCTGTGCTTTTGAAGGAGAGCGTTGATATGCTCGGCGTGCATGAGGGCGGCATTTATGTTGACGGCACAATGGGCGGCGGCGGTCATTCGTATGAGATACTGAACCGCGGCGCGTCGCGGCTTATCGGCATAGACCGCGACAGGGAGGCTCTTTCCGCATCGAAGAAAAGGCTTGAGGGATTTGGCGAAAGGCTCACGCAGGTACACGGGAATTTCAGCGAGGTGAAGCGTATTCTCCGTGAGCTTGATATCTTGCGCATAGACGGAGCGGTTCTGGATCTGGGTGTCAGCTCATATCAGCTTGACAATGCCGGACGGGGCTTTTCGTATATGCATGATGCTCCGCTGGATATGCGTATGGATCGCGAGGATACTCTCACGGCGTATGATGTTGTAAATGAATATCCGGCAGAGGCGCTGCGCCGTGTCTTTTATGAATACGGAGAGGAAAAGTGGTCCGGCAGAATAGCGGAATTGATAGTCCGCGCAAGAGATAAGAAAAAGATAAAAACGACCGGAGAACTGACCGAGATCATAAAGGCGGCTGTGCCGGCGGGAGCGAGAGCGGGCGGAGGACATCCGGCGAAGCGGGTGTTCCAGGCGGTAAGGATAGAGGTAAACGGTGAGCTGCGCATATTGCGTGACGCGCTGAAGGACTTTATAGATGTGCTTGCGCCCGGCGGAGTGCTTGCGGTCATAACCTTTCACTCGTTAGAGGACAGGATAGTAAAGCAGACATTCAGAGATGCCGCACAGGGGTGCGTATGCCCGAAAAGCTTTCCCGTATGCGTATGCGGAAAGACACCGGAGGTAGAGATACTGACTAAAAAGCCGGTGCTTCCGTCAGAGGCGGAGCTTGATGAAAATTCAAGATCCAAAAGCGCAAAGCTCAGGGCGGTAAGGAAATTATAGAGATCAGAAACGGAGATAAGGCTTTGACTTACGGAAATCTTGCTCTGAAATGCGAATATTCCGAAGAGGAACAGGCACGGAAGAGCCGTGATAACAAAGCAAAACAGAATAGAGAAAAAAAGACGCAGAACAAAGCCGTGTTCAGCTTTGCAGGTAAGGTCGCGTCGGTTGTTGTAGTAAGCGTTTGCGCTATATTTATGATCGTGCAGTTCATAAAGGTAAATGAGTCGCAGAGCGCTCTTTATGCTGCGCGCGAAAAATTCAGATTTGAGGAAGCGGTAACCGCACAGAAATCGTTCGAGCTGGAGCAGAGCATAGACCTTTCAAAGATCGAACAGGAGGCTACGAGCCGTCTTGGAATGAGGCTGCCTGAAAAGCATCAGGTGGTCTATATTGACGTGCAAAAAGATGATATGACAGAAAAGACCGCTGATGAGGTTGAGGGCGTGACAAACAGATTTGTTTCGGGTCTGAAATACATAATAAGTCATATAGTCGATTTCTTCAGCATATAATTCATGATAGACAAGCAGAAAGGACGGCGCATACTATGGCTTTACCATCGTTAAATAATATAAGACGGCGCACTATCCTTATTGTAGTCGCTGTCTTTGTCGGATTTGGCGCCGTTATTTTAAAAATGGGCTGGTGGCAGATCGTCAGAGGTCCGGAGCTTGCAAAAAGAGCAAAGGAGATGCAGACCTCTAAGACTATCGAACGTGCGGATCGCGGAACGATTTATGACAGGAACGGGAAGGTCCTGGCGGAATCGGCATCTGTAAAAACGCTTGTCTGCAACCCTAAGGATATAAAGGAATCGGGAGATCTAAACACGTGTATTAAGGTGATCTCACCGATAGTCGGCATAAGCGATGCGAAGCTGCGCGAATATTTTTCGGAGGACTCGCAGTACAGAATAATAAAGAAAAGATTAAGCGCCGAGGAAAGCAACGCGATAGAGGAGCTTATACATCCCGTATATTCAACGGAGAACACCAGGGAGGCAAAAAACGAAAATGAGAAAAAGCGCGAGATGAAAAACGCGCTTGCCGGCATATATTTTGAAAACGATTCCAAGCGGTATTATCCGTATAATGTAGCCTCACACGCATTGGGATTTACCGGATTTGATAATAACGGTATCCAGGGCATAGAGCTCAGGTTTGATGATTATCTTTCGGGCGCGAACGGCAGTATCGCGCAGAACCGCAATGCCGGCGGCACAACCATAGAGGAGCAGGAGGCTGAATATCTGACCGCCGCCGAGCGCGGATGCAACGTTGTGCTGACTATAGATGAGAGCATCCAGCACTTTCTTGAAAAGCATCTTGAGGAGGCAGTAAAGAAGAACGAGCTGAAGGAGGGCGCGTCGGGCATAATAATGAACCCCAAAACGGGTGAAATACTTGCCATTGCGACAAAGCCTGATTTTGACTGTAACAACCCTTATGATCTTACTCAGTTTTTAGAGTATGCCGTGGATTTTGAGCCGGAGTATTCAGAACCGACCCCCGATCCCATAGCCGAGCCGGACGCAACCGAGCGTCCGACCGAGGATCCGGATAACCTTTCGGATGAATTCGTGTCACAGGCAAGATCAAAGATGTGGCGGGACAAGGCGGTATCGGACACATACGAGCCCGGCTCGACCTTTAAGATAGTGACGGCTGCCGCCGCGCTGGAGGAGGATGTTGTAAACGAGAATACAAACTTTTTCTGCGCAGGCTTCAAGCAGGTTGAGGATAAGAAGATAGAATGTGCGAACAAAAACGGACACGGAGCACAGACTTTTTTTGAGGGCGTAAAGAATTCATGCAACCCGGTGTTCATGGAGGTAGGCATGAAGATGGGCGCAGATACGTTTATGCGCTATTATGAAGCGTTCGGATTCAGGAGCAAGACAGGTATAGAACTTGGCGGTGAGTCATCGGGAATATTCTATGATAAGATGAATATTGTCGATGTCGCAACCTCGTCATTCGGTCAGGGCTTCCAGGTAACACCGCTTCAAATGGTAACGGCAATATCCACGGTCGTCAACGGCGGCGAGAGGATGAAGCCGCATATAGTAAAGGAAATAACCAATCGGGACGGGGTCGTTAAAAGCTATTCCAAGGAGGTCGTAAACAGGGTAATTTCCGAAGACACCTCAAAGCGTATGCGAGATATCCTTGAACAGGTTGTGGCAGACCCGAACGCTACCGGTAAGAACGCGTATGTAAAGGGCTGCCGTATAGGCGGAAAAACCGGCACGAGCGAGAAGCTGCCGCGAGGCAGCAATAAGCGAATAGCGTCGTTTGTCGGCTTTGCGCCGGCGAATGATCCGCAGCTTGTGTGTCTTGTTATGTTTGACGAGCCGCAGGTAGAGAACAAATTCGGCGGTACTATTGCCGCGCCTGTAGTCGGAGAGATCCTTTCGGAATCGCTTGACTATATGGGTATAGCCAAGCAATATACCGAGGAGGAGATCGCGGATGTGTTTGCGGACGTACCGGAGTTCCGCGGTATGTCGAAGGCAGAGGCCTCAGACAGGGCAAAGGAGCTTGGTCTGACTCCGATGGTAAAGGGCAGCGGCGACACAATTGTTGACCAGCTTCCGACTCAGGATGAGAGGCTTGAGGAGGGCTCGGTCGTTATCCTGTACACAGAGGATCGTGAGGAGGATGACATGGTAGCTGTTCCCAACCTTAGCGGCACATCGGTAAAAGATGCTAAATATATACTGAACCTGCGCGGGCTTAATTTTGAGATAAGCGGCGCGGGACACAGCGAGGCGAGCGGTTCGTTTGCTGTGTCGCAGACTATTGCTGAGGGTACAATGGTACAGCCCGGAACGGTCGTGGGCGTGGCATTCAGGCAGCAAACGAATGATTAAAACAATTGGAGGGTATCGACAATGTTGGCAGGAGAACTGATAAAAAACTGTCCGGAGGCAGTACGCGGCATCAATATAAGAAGCATAACGGATGATTCAAGAAAGGTCACGGAGGGCAGCATGTTCGTATGCATAAAGGGCTACGAAACGGACGGACATCTGTTTGCGATATCCGCCGCGGCGCGCGGTGCGGCGCTCATAGTGGCAGAGGATGAGATAGATGTTTCTGTCCCCGTAGTATATGTTGATGATAGCCGCAAGGCTATAGCAGAGATGGCGGCGGAGTTTTACGGGCATCCGGCAGATAAGCTTTCGCTTATCGGAATAACAGGAACAAACGGTAAAACGACTATAACATATCTTGTAAAGAGTATATTGGAGGCGGCAGGAAAGCGAGTCGGAGTAATCGGCACCAACCAGAATATAATCGGCGATAAGCTTTTGCTTACAAAGAGCACAACTCCGACAACTCCGAACGCGTTGGAGCTGCAGCAGCTTTTCGATGAGATGGTTTATCACGGCGCGGAATATGTTGTTATGGAGGTGTCAAGCCACGCTCTGGAGCTTGAGCGTGTGCGCGGATGCGAGTTCAGCGTGGGAGTGTTCACTAACCTTACACAGGATCATCTTGACTTCCACGGCACTATGGAGAATTACTACAGGGCAAAGGCAAAGCTGTTTGATATATCAAAGCGCGGCGTGGTGAATTATGACGATGAATACGGCAAGCGTATCGCGGAGGAACACAAGGATATTCTTACCGTGGGACTTTCGGACGGATGCGAGCTTAAGGCGGAGAACATAAAAATAACCTCGCGCGGCGCTGAGTTTGATATGCTCTACGGCGGCAGCCGGTACGCGGCAAAAATACGCATACCCGGAATGTTCAGTGTATATAACGCCTTATGCGCAGCCGGTGCGGCGCTTGTGCTTGGCGTAGATGTTGAAACGGTCATAAAGGGTCTTGCGGACGCGCCGGGGGTTGTGGGCAGAGTAGAGGTTGTTCCGACCGATACGGATTATTCGGTTATAATAGACTATGCGCACACTCCGGACGGACTTGAAAATGTTATTAAATGCGTCAAGGGCTTTGCCGAGGGCAGAACGATAACACTGTTCGGCTGCGGAGGTGACCGCGATAATACAAAGCGTCCGATAATGGGCGAGATAGCCGGCAGGCTTTCGGATCTGAGCATAATTACATCAGACAATCCGCGCACAGAGGATCCGGAGAAGATAGTCCGCGATATAGAGGCGGGCATGAAGAAAACAGACGGTGAATACGTGCTTATAACCGACAGACGCAAGGCGATAGGCTACGCGCTCGGTATTGCAAAGAAGGGTGACGTTATAATTCTTGCCGGAAAGGGTCAGGAGACATATCAGATAATCGGCAAGGAAAAGTTTGATTTTGACGAGCGGATAGAGGTATATAAGCATCTGAAAAAACAAGGATAGAGATCATGCAAATACTCACAGTTAAGGATATAATAAAAGCAACGCGCGGCGAGCTTATTACAAAGACAAAGAATACGGCGGGCATCGAAATAGACGATATAACGATCGATTCAAGAACCGTGCGCGATGGCTCGCTATTTATTCCGCTTTTGGGAGAAAGGGCAGACGGGCATGATTATATAGTATCGGCGCTCAGACACGGTGCGTCCGCAAGCCTTACATGCAAGGATGTGAAGCTGACCTCCGAGGGCACCGTTATCCGTGTAGCGGATACAAGGAAAGCGCTCGGTGATATAGCGCGCTACTATAAGGATAAGTATCCGGTGAAATCGGTTGCCATAACAGGCAGCGTTGGAAAAACAACAACAAAGGATCTTGTGTATGCGGTGCTTGCGGAGCGGTTCAACACACGGAAAACACCGAATAATTTTAACAATGACCTTGGTGTTCCGCTAACGATATTCGGCATTGAGACTGAGCATGAGATGGCGGTCATAGAGATGGGCATGAACCATTTCGGTGAGATAGAATATCTTGCCGGTATCGCTAATCCGGATATAGCCATCATAACGAATATAGGTATGTCTCACGTTGAAAACCTTGGCTCGCAAGAGGGCATATTCAAGGCGAAGATGGAGATAACAAAGCAGTTTGGCAAGGGCAACACGCTTTATGTAAACGGCGACGATAAGCTTCTCGGTACGTTAAAAAGCGGCAGCTACAGAGTAGTCAAGTTCGGGCTTGATACGGCAAATGACGTATACGCTAAGGATGTGGAAAGCAAGGGACTGAAGGGCGTTGAGTTCACTGTAGTTCATAGCGGCGGAGAATTCCGCGCGGCGTTGACCCAGGTGGGAATACACAATGTATATAACGCGCTTGCCGCAGTCTGCGCGGGACTGAATTTCGGTTTGAGTAACGAGGAGATAGCCGCGGGACTGGAGAACTGTGTTTACACCTCGCAGCGGCTTGAAATAATAGATCATAACGGTATAGAGATAATAAACGACTGCTACAACTCGTCGCCCGCTTCAATAAGAGCGGCTTTGAAGGTGCAGCAGCTGTCTGATAAGCCGCGGCGCGTGGCGATACTGGGAGATATTCTGGAAATGGGCGAATATGCGCCAAAGGCGCATTATGAGCTTGGCTCCGAGGTCTATAGCGCTGGCGTCAGTGTGCTCATCACTGCCGGAGAAAATGCCGCAAGGCTTGCCGATGGCGCAAGGGACGCGGGTATGAAAGACGTATATCCGTATAAAACGACAGACGAGGCGGTTTCGGCTCTTAGTGGGCTTATCCGTGAAGGAGACAGCGTGCTTGTAAAGGCATCACACGGCATGAAATTTATAAAGATAACAGAAGCTTTAAAAACCCTTTGAGCTTGGAGGAATATAAATGAGGGAATTTTTAGGAGCAACACTCTTGTCGTTGGTCTTGGCGTTTGCGATAACCGCGGTGCTGGGGCCGGCATTCATTAAGTGGCTGCACAGGCTCAAATACGGGCAGGAGATACGCGAGGAGGGTCCCGCGTGGCATCAAAAGAAGTCCGGAACGCCGACCATGGGCGGTATAATGTTTATAGTGGGCATTGGTCTGTCTATAATAATAAATCTTCTTATACCGCGTATTATGGGTACGGTGCGCCCCGAGATGGTAAAGGCAGCCGCTCTTTTTGCGGTATCGCTCGGCTTTGGTGCGATAGGATTTATAGACGACTATATAAAGGTGGTAAAAAAACGTAATTTAGGTCTTACCGCCTTGCAGAAGTTTGTTTTGCAGCTGCTGTTTGCGGCGGCGTATGTAGTGATAATGTGGCTTTTCGGTATGCTCAAAACAGACATTATTATTCCGTTTATAAAATATCCGGTCACAATTCCGGTTTGGCTGTATATACCGTTTGTTATGTTTGTGGTGGTCGGTACGGTCAATGCCGTTAACCTTACCGACGGGCTTGACGGACTTGCATCGAGCGTAACGGTTGTGGTTGCGCTGTTCTTTGCGCTGTATGCGTATTTCAGATCGGCAGCGGCGCCTGAGACCGGTGTCGCTATGTATGCAATGGCGCTTGCGGGCGGTCTGCTTGGCTTCCTCATATATAACAAGTACCCGGCAAAGGTGTTCATGGGCGATACGGGCTCACTGTTTCTCGGCGGCGCGGTGTCGCTAATGGCGGTAGATATGAATATGCACCTTTACCTTATAATAATAGGGTTTATATATTTTGCCGAGACTTTGTCGGTAATAATACAGACCTCATACTTCAAATATACAAGGAAGAAGTACGGAGAGGGCAAAAGAGTGTTTAAGATGACGCCCATCCATCATCATTTTGAGATGAGCGGATGGAAGGAAACGAAGATAGTTACGGTGTTCACGCTTGTGACACTGATATTATGTGTGATAGCCTATTTTGGCTGATGATAATATCTGAAAGGAGCCGCGTATGGCACAGTCCGGTACAAAAGGCGGAACAAGACGCGTAAACAAAACAGAGCCTAAGCCCACGAAAACACAGGCGCAGAGCGCTCGCAGCGCGAATACCCGCAGCGCAAAAACGCAGGCAAGGACTGCTCGCAGCGCGAATACCCGCAGCGCAAGCGCTCGCGCCGGATCGCGAAACGGTCCCCGCTCGGCAGCTGCCGGCGCAAAGGCGGCGTCGGGCAATGCGGCAAGTCGGGGTTGGAGCGCGGCAAACAGGGCGGCGGCGCAGGCGAAGACTATAAAGGAAAAGCTTGTGCGTATGGGCGAGATCGACTATACTCTGCTGTTTCTTATAATTCTTGTTGTGGCAATGGGAATAATAGTCATGCTTTCCGCATCGGCGCCGTCCGGCAACCGTATGCAGGATGATTCATATTATTATTTCAAGCGTCAGATCATATTTATTATTATGGGCTTTGTCGGGATGATGATGGTGTCAAGGATAAATCTTGACAGCTTCCTGAAGCTTATTCCAAAAGGATTTATTGTTTGCGTTATTCTGCTCGTGCTCGTTCTGATACCGGGCATAGGCGTTGAATCTCACGGCGCGCGGCGCTGGCTGAACATTCCGCTCATACAGCTGCAGCCGTCGGAGCTGATGAAGCCAATGATCGCGATGTACATAGCATACCTTATAAAAATAGGATTTTTAAATCTGAAGGAGCTGAAGAGCAACCTGATCTGCGCGTGCATTATATCCTTTGTCGCGCTGCTTCTGATGCTTGAAACACATCTGAGCGGAACTATAGTTATCGTCGGTATTGCCGTTTGCGTAATGATCGCGGGCGGAACACCGATAAAGCCGCTTGTGATCGGCGGTATAATTATTGTTGTGGCGATAGTTATATATCTGCAGTTTGACGAGATCAGAATGGCTCGTGTCTATTCGCTTGTAGATCCGTTTGCGGACGCGCAGGGAAGGGGATACCAGATATCGCAAAGCATTTATGCCATCGGCTCGGGACGATTGTTCGGGCTTGGACTGGGGCAGAGCGTGCAGAAGTATTCAAATCTGCCGGAGCCTTATAATGACTTTATATTCTCAATTGTATGTGAGGAGCTTGGCTTCTTTGGCGGTGTTGTTGTAATACTGCTTTTCGCGGCGTTGTTCTTGAGATCAATGCGTGTTGCGATGAACGCTCCGGATCTATGGTCATCGCTTACCTGTGTCGGAATAGCGGCGCAGCTCGGCATACAGACCTTCCTTAACATGGGTGTTGCCGTTTCGCTCATACCCAATACAGGAGTATCGCTGCCGTTCTTCAGCTACGGTGGCACGTCGATATTTACGCTTCTGCTGGAGATGGGTGTGCTGCTTAATATATCAAGAAAGAGTGTAAAAGACTGATATGAGAGTGTTATTTGCCGGAGGCGGGACCGGAGGGCATATAAATCCCGCCATATCGATAGCTGACTATGCCAAGAGCCGTGACAGCGGGTTTGAGGCGTTGTTTATCGGCACAAAAAGCGGGCTTGAAACAAAGCTTGTCCCGAATGCCGGATATGATATACAATACATAGATATAGCCGGCTTCGACAGGAAGAATATGATCAAAAATATAGCTGTGCTCAAAAAGCTGGCATCCTCGCGCAGCGCGTGCCGAAGGATAATACGCGAGTTTCGGCCGGACTGTGTTGTATGCACCGGCGGGTATGTAAGCGGCCCTGTCGCAATGGCAGCATACAAGGAAAAGGTGCCGGCGCTTATCCATGAGCAGAACGTGTATCCTGGTCTTACGGTAAAGGGCTCGGAGAAATATGTCAGATATCTTGCGCTCAGCTTTGACGAGACGGTCAATTTTATGAAGCGCAAGGACAAATGTGTTGTGACCGGCAATCCGATAAGGCCGGAGGTGCTTGCCGCGGATAAAGCCGCCGCAAGAAAGGCGCTTGGGATACAGGGCAGCTTTGTTCTGATATTCGGCGGAAGTCTCGGCGCGGATAGGATAAACGAAACTGTGATAGCGATGCTGCCGATGTTTAAGGCGGCAGGGAATGTGCGGCTTCTGTTCGGCACGGGCGAGAGAAACTATGAAAAGGTGCTCACTGCAGCTCTAAAGCAGGGGATAATGCCGGATGATGAAAAGATAGAGATAGTGCCATATATAAATAATATGGCTGAGGTTATGGCGGCGGCGGATGTTGTCGTGTCGCGTTCTGGCGCGATAACGGTATCCGAAATTGCCGCGCTTGCAAAGCCGGCAATACTTATCCCGTCGCCGAATGTGGTTCGCAACCATCAGGAGCAGAATGCGCGCGAGATCGAGCGCGCGGGCGGCGCGGAGGTCATAACCGAAGCGGAGCTTTCGGCGGATGAGCTGTACAGCCGGATAATGAAGATGATAGATAACAGGAAATACCTTGACAGTATGAGCGCAAATCTGAAAAAAATAGCCAAGACAGATGCGCTTGAGTGAATATATGAGCTGATGCAGGATATGGCGGGGTAGAAATAATAGAGTGAAAAAAGACAGTTGGGACGGTTCTCTTGTGAGAACCGTCCCGCTGTCTTTTCTTCGATAAATGTCAGTTTGTCGGGGAGTGTCAACTCCCCCCGGCGCTATCGCGCCGACCCCCTCAAGAGGGGGTCAAGTATCGGTGTACCACAATTCTTGCCTCCCTCTTGAGGGAGGTGGCAGCCCGTAAGGGCTGACGGAGGGAGTCCTATAAACTGAAATTTAGTTTCATTTTTTAAAATATTCTTTACTCACCGATTATTTTCTGTTGATAAACGTATCAACAATGGTGTTCATTTTCAGCACATTCGCGTCATCGCCGCCGTTATAGATCGTGGCGTTGATGGTGTATGCTGTGCCGTCTGTTGACATATACACGCTTTTGATACCCTTGAGCTGCGGATCATCAACTGAGGTGTAGGTGTACTTATATCCGGCATAGCCATCGTCTCGGGTAAGTGTATAAAACGCATTTATGGTGATGGATCTGTCCCCGCCGATAGCGGACAAAAGCGAGCTTGCCGAATCAGCCGCGACAGGTGCATAGTCCTTGGAAACGATTATCGTATCCGGATTTGCAAATGTGCCGGAGATGCTCATAACAACATTTTCGGGATCGTCATTATTAACGGTGCTTCCGTCCGGAAGCTGTATTGAGAATGCCCAGTCGGGATTATCATAAGAGAAGTATCCGTCTATCAGAGCGTACTCGGAGTATATTGGTATTGATGCTTCGGGTATGACAGCGCTTTCGTCGATCGGTTCTACGGTAGGTGTCGGCTCGCCGGTCATTGAGCAGCCGCTTAAAGCTGCGGAAACGGCTATCGCGCCGAGCGCGCATAGTATGCTTTTCTTCATAACAAAGTCCTCCTTGTTTGGAATATAGATATATTTTATACCAAAAGAGGCACAATGTCAAGTGAGAATTCGTATCACAGCATGGTTTTTGAACGGGTGTGTAATACTCATAACAAAAAAACCCCGGAGTAACCGTGGCAGAAAATCAGAATTCTACCTGCATTTGCAGGTGGGTCGCTTCCCGAAAGCTTTACAAGTCCACTGGCAGTCACAAAAGTGAAAGGAGGCATGTGCGCCGCTGCCGGAGTAAGCATCCCGTATAAGAAGTGTTGGTAAAATAAATGATTTCCCCACGCGAAACCCCAGGGCTGTTATATATAGTGTAGCATACGCTACGCTAAAATACAAGTGTTATTTGTTTACATTTTAATTACACTTTTTTTACTCGTCGTTTCGTTTTAAAAACTCATTAAAGGCGCGCTCTAAAAGCTCCTCGTCCTCGACCATAACAAGCTCTGCATCATCGCTGTCAAGATCGCCCTCAACGACCATTATAAGAACCTCGTCGCTTTCCTCCTCCTCCGGCATACACTCCGCAAGCGCAAAGAAGGTGCTGCCTTCAAACTCATAGACATCAAGTATTTCAAACTCGACCTCTACTCCGTCCTGATCCTCAAGAATAATAATGTTACTTTCCATTTTTTATTACCTTTCCGTCCCTTTGGTAACATGAAGCTCGTCAGCCGAGCTGCCGCAGCTATATTAGCATAACGGCATCAGCCCTTTTGGGGACTCGTTATTATATTATCATTGTAATACATTTTTATACAGTTGTCAACCTTTATTTTTCGCAAGCCAGCTATCTAATATAAGACACGCCGAAACGGTGTCTATAACATTCTTGCGTTTTTTGCCGCGCGTATCGGTCATGTTAAGGAACCGTGCCGCGCCCATGGTGGTTAGCCGTTCATCACACAGCTCTATCCTGCCGCTGTATATATCGCGCAGCCGGTCTGCAAACTTGTAGGTTGCCTCCGCCCGGAACCCTTCCGTTCCGTCCATGTTCTTCGGCAGACCTATAACTATTACCTCCGGCTCGTATTCGTCTATGATCTCTTTAAGCTCCGCCATAAGCTTTTTAAAGCCGGTATTCTTTACCGTACCGACACCCTGTGACGTAAGTCCAAGAAGATCGCTCACCGCAACGCCAACGCGCGCGTCGCCGTAATCTATCCCCATAACACGCATTATATCACCTCCCAAGCGGTTATTGCTTTAAAATAAGTATAGCATAGAAATTAAAACTTTTCAATAAAATAAAATTTAAACTTTTCAATAAAATATTCTTGACAATATTAAAAAAACATATATAATTAATAATATATGTTAAAAAATGAGGTGTCGTGCATTGGAAAAAAAGCTGATGTTTATTTTAAATCCCCATTCGGGAAAAGGTCACATTAAGACCTTTCTTTTAGATATCATAGATATATTTACAAAACACGGCTGGTCCGTTACGGTTCATCCCACGCAGGATAAGGGAGACTGCGCCGAGATGGTAAAAAGCTCTGCAAAGGATTACGAGCTTATTGTTATTTCCGGCGGAGACGGCACACTTAATGAGGCTGTTAACGGTATGATCTCGTTGCCGGTGAAGGATCGCATACCGATAGGCTACATCCCCTCCGGAACAATGAATGATTTTGCTTCGGGAAACGGTATATCCAAGACAATGAAAGACGCTGCCGCCGAGATAATGAACGGCAGACTTATAAACTATGACATAGGCGTGATGAACGGACAGGGCTTTGTCTATGTTGCGGCATTCGGCGCATTCACCGATGTTTCCTATGACACTCCGCAGGTGACTAAAAACATATTCGGCAACGCGGCGTATGTTTTTGAGGGAATAAAGCGGCTGCCCACTGTAACAGGGATAAACATTACCATAGAAACAGATGAGGGCGACACCTTCAAGCAGGAGGTTTATCTTTGTCTGATTATGAATTCGACCAGTGTCGCAGGCTTTGAGGTGGGAGAGTTTTATGATGTTGACACCAATGACGGACTGTTTGAGATAGTCCTGATACCCAAAACATCCAATCTGCTCGACATAGCGTCGGTCATAACAAGCATCAAAAACGGCGAGACCGATAAAAGCGGTATGCACGTTATTACGACCCGCGGGGCAAGGATAAGAACGGACGAAGGTGTTAGATGGACTCTGGACGGCGAATACGGCGGCGAGTCCGACAAGGTCGATTTTAAGGTTATTCACAGCGCGGTGCAGTTTATAGTAAGCAAGTGAGGTTAAATATATGGATCAAATAGTAAATTCAATCATTACAACGCTCAGTGCGCACAATGTATCACCACAGATAATAACGCTTATCATATCAATGATACCGCTTCTTGAGCTGCGCGGAAGCATACTTGTAGCGGGAGCCGCGCTGCAGCTGCCGTTTATTCAGACATACATTACGGCTGTCATAGGCAACATGCTGCCGATACCGTTCATTCTTCTGTTTATAGAGAAGATATTTAAGCTTATGAAGAAGGTCCCTTATATAGAAAAATTCCCGCACTGGTGCGAAAGAAAAGCAATGAGCAAGGCAGATCAGATAAAAAAATACGGCTACTTCGGACTGTATTTGTTTGTGGCGATACCGCTGCCCGGCACAGGCGCGTGGACGGGAAGTCTGCTCGCGGTGCTTCTGGGGCTAAAGCGCGGAAAGAGTCTGCTGTTCATCCTCCTTGGAGTTATGACCGCGGGACTTGTTATGTCGCTCATAAGCTACGGCGTACTGCAAAATCTTATAGATCTGTTCCGTTGATACATAAAAAACAGGATCACCGTCCACACTAAAGACGGTGATTTTTTTATGCTTATTATTGTTATTCGTACACTGATCCTCTATTCTGTAGTAGTTCTGTCGTTGCGTATCATGGGCAAGCGGCAGATAGGCGAGCTACAGCCGGCAGAGCTTGTTGTCGCGATAATGATATCGGATCTTGCGACCATACCGATGGAGTCGGTAAACAGTCCTCTTATGGCGGGCATTGTGCCGGTAATCACGCTGATGTTTGCCGAGGTCTTTCTGTCGTTTTTGAGCCTTAAAAGCCGCGCGTTCCGCAGGATCGTTGTAGGCTCGCCATCGGTAGTCATATACGGCGGAAGGATAATAGAGCGCGAGATGGAGAGGATGCGGTTCAACCTTGATGACCTCTTAGAGGAGCTGCGGCTTGCCGGCTGCGCTGATATTTCCGATGTTGAGGTGGCGGTCGTAGAGACAAGCGGGAAGCTTTCCATCATCCCGCGTGCAGATGCCAAAGCCGCATCGGCGGACGATACGGAGAGGCGCGGCGCGCGTGCGTCCGGTCTGCCTTGCACGATCATAATGGACGGTAAGATAAATGACTATGAGCTGCGGCGCAGCGGCAGGGACATAGCATTTGTAAATAAAAGTATTTCCGAGAGGGGAGCAGGGAGCATAAAGGATGTATTCCTTATGACTTTAAGTCCGAACGGGAAAGTATATATACAGCTTAAAGGGAGATTACAATGAAAGCTTTTATTATATCCGTTTTCGCTGCGATAGCGCTCACGGCAGGCAGCATCCTGTATACGGCGCGGCTCGAGAGCTGCTCGGATTCGCTCAGAGCGATCACAGACAGGATCGACGCGGAGCTGTCGGCAAACGATTATACCGCTGCCGCGCACAGCGTTTCAGTGTTGTCCGAAAAGCTGCGCGGCGCAGAGCCGTTTATTGCAGCATTCGGCAACCATGCCGATATAGACCTTATAGAATCAAACCTCGCCGAGCTTGAGGTGTATGCTGCCGGCGGCGTGAAGCAGGATGCGCAGGCAAAAACGCGCGTGATAAGAACACTTTTGCAGCATCTTCCGAGCAATACGAGGATAAAAATAGAGAACATTCTTTAGTATCGGGGGTTCATCCCAAACTACGGCGTTTGTCTGGTCGGCGGCTTGATAAGCACTGCCGAAATTGCACGATAAATTTCAGTTTATCGAGCTGATGTTTGAGGTTCGGCTCTGCTGTCCCTGCCCCGGGGCAGGGTGCCGAGCTTGCGAGGCGGGTTGGGGGCTACGGCAGAGATAGATTTTATCTAAAGCCGCTAATTTATCTCATTTTTTAGTGCCGTGAACCCCAAT
>JAFRDB010000075.1 GCA_017404065.1 Clostridia bacterium | reverse complement strand
CGGGGCCAATGTCACTTAGTTAAGGACTCCCTCCGCCCTTCGGGCACCTCCCTCAAAGAGGGAGGCAAGCTTGTCCCCCTCTTTGAGGGGGAATGCCGCGAAGCGGCAAGGGGGAGTTATTTGCTAACTTAATGACATTGGTCCCGGGACTGCCCACTTTTGCGCAGCCCCTCATTTATTATCATACATGACGTCACAGCTCTATGATCCCGATAATTTCCGCTTAAAATATTTTCCCGATGGTATTTCCACAAAAGTATGCAGCATCGACGCTGTTAAAATACCGATCACTACGCATAATGCTGTTACGATACCTGCCTTTATGCCGTATTCCGTCACATTAAAGCTTCTCAAAATTATATATCCCATTCTTTGATGGAGCAAATATAACGGGTATGATATCGATGCAATATATACGATCGGCTTATCATATTTGAATTTCCAATTACTCGATGCAAATATGATCATCAAAATCAGTACAATGGCAATAAATAATGTCCTGTATATCATACCGCTTAAGTATAACGCGGCAGCTGAATTTATGTACGCATGTATTGATTTTTTGTTCTTGACTATTGCCGCCGCCGACACTCCCAAAACAAACGCAGGCGCTTGCTTTGTCATGATAAAAAGATCACAAGCCGAGAATATCACATTTTTGCCGAAATGGGCAACCGCTATTTTATAGCAAACAGCCACAGCCAGCCATATTGAGCATACTATATCTGTTCTTTTCACCATTTTCAGTTTAATTACTATCGCGATCAAAACATAAAACAGCAGCTCACATCTTAGAGTCCAATATACTCCGTCTACCGATTTTACGTTCAAAAATCCCTGCAGCGTAGTAAAGTTTATCAGGGTGGGTACTACTCCTATGAATTTGTTCGCTTCAAAGACAAGCGTCAAAACGGTGGTTATGATTATCGCTGCCCAATATGTCGGATACAGTCTTATGGCTCTTTTCAATAAAAACCGTCCCGCATTTTCATTTTCACGCAGATTGCACACCGTAAGATATGCGCTGAGCATAAAGAATGCCGACACCGCGTAGCAGCCCCACCAAACACCCATTCTCCCATGCTCGATACCCATATCATAATAGGAATCATAGTAGTGTACGGTGTAATGATACAGCATTATAAGTATTGCGCTTATACCGCGTATATAATCAAATCCGTATATTCTTTTCATTTCTCCGCACCGCTCAAAACAATATCGCAAATCCGATCCACATCATCAAGCGCAAGATCCGCATACAGCGGCAGCGTCAGCACCTCTTTTGATGCCTTTAACGCTATCGGCGTTTCCTGAAGCTCAAATCTGCCCTTGTAGCAGTCAAAGGTATTCGTTATCGGATAGAAATACTTTCTTGCAAGTATCCCTTCGTCCTTAAGCTCCGCCGCAACCTCATCACGGCTCTTTCCGAACACCTCTTTATCAAACAGCACCGGGAAATACGCATAATTATGCTTTACTCCCGCCTGCGGCTGCCATGTCTTTATTCCAGGCACGCCGCCAAGTCTTTCAATATATCGCATAACGACCGCCTTGCGTTTTTCTATCTCGCCGTCAACATGGCGGAGATTACACAAGCCCATAGCCGCCTGAAATTCGTTCATTTTAGCATTTCCCGCTACCTCCGGGAATATCTCTCCGCCGGGCAGCATACCGAAATTCTTTTGTATTTTGAGCCTTTCCGTCAGGCTCTCATCCGCATACGTAACGCATCCGCCCTCAATGGTATTGAATACCTTTGTCGCATGAAAGCTGAACATGGACGCGTCACCGAATGAGCCTATCCCGCGCCCACCCACTCTTACGCCGAATACGTGCGCCGCGTCATATATGACCTTAAGATCATGCTTTTTTGCGATCTCCTCTATTTTATAAACATCGCATACGTTGCCGTAGACATGGACGGGAATTATCGCCGAGGTCTTGTCGGTAATAAGCTCCTCTATCTTATTTACATCTATGGTAAACGTATCAGGATCAATATCACAGAACACCGGCGTCAAGCCGTTTCTTACGATAGCCTGCGTTGTTGAGGCAAAGGTGAACGGTGTGGTTATGACCTCGCCCGTAAGCCCCATAACGGCAATAGCCGCCTCAAGCGCAAGATGCCCGTTGGTAAAGAGCGATACATTGGGGGCAGACAAATACTCACACAGTCTGTCCTGAAGTTCGTTGTGCTTTACGCCCATATTGGTGAGCCATCGGCTTTCCCACAGTTCGCGTATTTCTTCCATATACTCCTCAAAGCTCGGCATCGAGGAGCGCGTTACATTGATCTTGTTCATATTATTGCCTTTCATTGCATATTATTTTGCGTTTTATTTGCTTGACAATAGCGTTTTAAAGTGCTATAATCATATTATACTAATATAAGGAGTGATCACTATGGCAAATGTATCTAATGTCAGCTTTCGCATCGATAGCGACCTCAAATCCCAGGCTGATATACTGTTTTCACGTCTGGGAATGACAATGACCACCGCATTCAACATATTTTTGCGTCAATCCGTGCGTGAGGGTTGTATCCCGTTCAAAATAACTCTCAATACACCGAACGAGGAAACCATTGCGGCTATGCTTGAAAGCGAGCGTATGTTGTCCGATCCGGATCTCAAAACATACAACGTTGAGGATGCATTACGGGAGCTGAAATCATGAACCTGAAAGTTATATGGACTTCAAGATTCAAGAAGGATTACAAGCTCGCGATGAGGCAAAACAAAAACATTGAATTGCTTGATGACATCATCAGAACGCTTGCATCCGGGAAGCCACTCCCCGAGCATAATGACGATCACAGACTCACCGGAAATTGGAGCGGCTATCGCGAATGCCACATAGAAAACGATTGGGTTCTGATATATTGCATAAAAAAGGATATTTTAGTCCTTTCCCTGCAGCGTACCGGAACACATAGCAGTCTTTTTAAGAAGTGACTTTTCACCCGGAGCGGACCTTGCGGTCTGCTCCGCTCTTATTTACCAAAGCCCGCCGCCGATCTTGTTTATATTATTGCCTTTCTATTATTTTTCAGTTGACATTGTGTGTTATTTGTAGTATAATAATCATAAAGGAGATGATTATATGGCTACAATACCAACTACCATCAGAATTGACAAGGATGTCAAAGCCGAGGCATCCGAGCTTTTAAAGGAGCTCGGACTTGATATGTCCACCGCTGTCAATATGTTTTTGCATCAGCTCATTCTTAGGAACGGATTACCCTTCAGCGTGACTGTACCGTCACGCGAGCAGGAGCTGCTTGAATCATTTGCGGAAGCTAAAAAGCTCAGCCGTGACCCTAATACCAAACGATATTCATCCTTTGAAGAAGCATTGGAGGATATGGGATTATGAAATACTCATTGATCCTGACCTCCCGTTTCAAAAAAGGGATGAAACGCGCTCTGAAACGCGGGCTTGACCGTTCACTGATGATAACGGTTGTGAACACTCTGTTAGAAGGTTCACCACTTGATGCCAAATATAAGGATCACCGGCTCAAGGGCAAACTAAAGGGTATGCGTGAATGTCACCTTAACGATAATTGGCTGCTTGTATATACCATTGAAAACGATAGCCTGACGCTTACCCTCATCGACACCGGCACGCATGAAGAGACATTATGATGCCGTTCACCCTGCGTAGCAATGCCGTCAGCTCATGCAAATAGGACTCGTCAGCCACCGTGAGCAGTGTCAGCCGAGTTATCGTAAACATACGTTAGTACGACAACATTGCCCGGAGCGGACCTTGCGGTCTGCTCCTCTTTTATTTACCAAAGCCCGCCGCCGATCAGTCTGTCGTTTCCCGAATGCTTCCGAACCGATCTTTATACTTTGTCTTGCACGCTATGTAGAAAATTATGCCCAACAGCGTTCCGCCAGCCGTGATCACCCACTCCTGCGAAGTCAGCGTGCAGCCCGAACCGGGGATTATATAGAGCAGCACCATGCCGCCCGAAAGCACGCTTGCAAGTATGCCTATGAGCTTATAATTCTTTATCTTATACGGACGCGGCATGTCCGGCTCCTTCTTCCTTAATACCAAAAACGAGATCGAAACCAAGCAATATGCCGTACAGCACGCCATACTTGCCGAGTCTGCTATCCATACAAGCATAGCCCGCCCGAAGAACGGAGCCGCAACCGACAAGAGACCTATCAGAAGCAGCGCATTCACCGGCGTTTTATGCTTTTTATGGAGCTTCGCAAATGACGGCGGTATCATATACGCCTCCGCCATGGAAAACATTGCGCGGCTGCCGCCTATAACAAATGAATTCCAGCTCGTCAATATGCCGCACATTCCGCCGATTATAAGTACCTTTGCCATAACAGAGCTGCCAAACATCTTTGCCATCGCGTCCGCCGCAACCAAACCGGTGCCGTTAACGGATTCGGCTATCTCCTTTGAATTCAGCGCATAGCCTATCGCAAATACGACCATCGCATAGAACACGACCGCAAATATTATCGACATCATGATTATCCTGCCGACCTTTTTCATCGGAACCTTTATCTCCTCCGCCGCCTGCGGTATAACGTCAAAGCCAAAGAGGAAGAACGGCGCTACGATAGCTACCGACAGGATATTTTTTATCGACTCCGCCTGTGTACTGCCTATAATAAAATGCTCGCTCAGATTATCCGCGCTTCCGTTTACTGCCGAGGACGCGGCAAGCACTATTCCAACTACTCCGATTATGACGGTCAGTATTGTTTGCAGTATCGCCGCAGCCTTTATACCTCTTATATTGACATAGGTTATAAGTACCGACATTGCAACAGCCACGATAAGCCATGTGGCATATACATCAAAGCCCGCCACCGTATACAGATAACCCTTCATAAATCCGGGGAATATATACTGTATTATCGTCGGGAACGAACACGCTTCAAAACAAGCCACACCGATATAGCTGAGTATTATCGCCCAGGTGCATATAAACGAGCCGGTCGCTCCGAATGCCTTGTAGCTGAATACATGCTCGCCGCCGCATTTCGGCATCGCGCCCGTAAGCTCGGCATACGTCAGACCTACAAAGTAGATCATTATACCGCCGATAATAAACCCAATGACAGTGCCTACCGTTCCCGCCTTCTGTATCCAGCCGCCGGATGATACTACCCAGCCCCAGCCGATCATCGCGCCGAACGCAAGCACAAGGATGTCAACAGAATTTAATACCTTATCAAAGCTTGATCCTTTTTTCTCAATCATATAGTTTCCTCACCTCATATAATTTTATCTGTTTCATAAATTAAGCATCACTCTGATGTTCTTCTCCTTTATATTATAATTCAACTGTCGCTATTCTCGGCTCAAAGCAGCAGCAGGGGCGCATACATACTATCCGCACGCCGCTTGCCCGCTGCGGCCCGACCTTCATAAAGGTCGCAAGCACGGTCGTGTCGCCATGCAGTCCCAGCGCGCCGACACCACATTTGTTGACCTCGTCGGTGATGCGCTTTTCAAGCTCGCTCTGCTCGTTATAATCACCGTCTACAAGCGCCTGCATCATCATCGACGCCGCCTCAAAATGCGAACGTCCGATCCCAACGCCCAGGGTACACGGCGTACAGCCGAGCTGGGCGGTGCTTTCCTTTGCCCAGTTTATTATCTCATTCATTACCACATCGGTATTATGCTTATGGAACACCCTATAGGTCTTTGCCCTTATCGCCGGGCCGCCGCCGAACATCATGATATGGAGTCTTATAACATCCTCGTCCGTCTGCCGCAACAGTATCGGCGCCGGATGAACGCCCGCAGAATCGGGATCAAGCCCGCCGGACTGATCCAGCCGCTCGCTGTCGCCGCCCATGATGCCCATAGGCCGTCCCGGCAAGGCTCTTAAACCTTGCTTTATGCCCTCTTTTATCGCGGCGAGCATATTCCCCGTCACGGCTCTGTCGCCGCCTATCTCAAGCATGACATGAGGTATTCCCGAATCGTCGCACAGCGGGCTGCTGTTCCTTTCGGCAGCCTCGGCATTGTCAAGTATCGTCTGCAATACCCACTTTGCTCTTTCGTTATTTTCTTTTTCTATCGCGCGCGAATACGCGTCCTTTTTATCCTGCCGGAACGTCGAGCCTGCCTCGACCAGTGCGCGGCTCACCTTTCTGATGATCTCTTCCTTATTCATCATAGATGCTCCTTCCGTGCGCCGCCGCGATTATCACCGGGTACTTGTCCACCCTTAGCCTGTGAAATGCCTCCATGCCCTCCTCCGGGAATGCGACAACAGCCTGCTCCAAGGTCTTTTCACCGAGCAGCGCAGTTACCGGCGGAATGACCGCGAATACCGCGTTATTTTCCTTTAACGCCTGCACCGTTTCGGGCTTTATCGCGCCCTTTCCCAGATGCATCTTTATCCCGTTTTCGGAAAGCGTTTTGAAGCTTGATTCTATTTCAAGCTTATTGCTCGATGTCGGTCCCACTCCCGCCGGACTTACCGCGGTATGGAAGATAACGCCGCCTTTAAGGTCTATCCCCGATGTCTTTATCGAGCCGTCACGGCACATTTGGCAGATCTTTGGCAATACCGCGTCTCTGCCGCAAAATATATCGCCGGATATATAGAGCATATCACCGACTTCAAGCTTTTCTGTTTCTTCCTCGGTCAATGGTGTTTTCAGTTCAAGCATATTTTCCTCTTACTTTCTTGATATGGGCTGATACGGTATTACACAAAACCGCAAGCCCTATTGATACGATTACTACTATTATCGGCATGATATATAACGCTGCTGTATTTTCACCAATACCGACTTTGCTGTATATGCCCTCAAACGAATGCCAAACAAACGGGTGAAGTATATATACGAGCATTGAGCAGTCCTTGCCCAATCTTTGCACTGCTCCTTCATGCTTTTCCGGATTATTGACAGCATAAAGGAATAACGCTGTCACCTGCGGAAAACTGCATATATTAACGCCAAAATCCCTTCCGAGAATAAACCTTTCGGCCACACATAACAATGTGCTTGCCGCTATGACAACAATAAGAGTTTTATTGCTGATATCAAGCCTATCCTTATTCCTATGTATCCAATGCCCCAGCATGAACAGAGGAAATCCCTCTATCAGGAAATTTCTGTAATACATATTGGGAATACTTACTCCTGCTAAATGCGCTCCCTGCGCCATTACTGTATATATAAGCAATAGTATCGGTATCATTATATATGCAAGCCTGTAAAGATTAAATCTTTCTACTACAGCGTACATTATATACACATAGATCAGCGCAAACAGAAACCATAGCTGACTGACTATTATACTTGGGTTATTGAACACTAACCAGTATAATATCTGATTTATGCTTACATTCAGTGTCTTTCCCGTTATCTTGGCAGTTATGACCGCTGTTATTGCATAAAATAAAGAAGCAACTGCTGTGATCATCAGAATATGCTTTATCTTCAGCCATGTACTCTTTGCCCTTGTCTTATCCTCGTAATAACAGAAATAGCCGGATACCATAAAGAAAAACGGAACGCAAAACCTTGATATTGACTGTATTGCCGTCCCCATAATTCCCGGAAACTCACAATGCATAAATACAACACATATACAGGCGATCCCCTTTATAAAATCCAGACAGTAATTATACCCGCTTTTCTTGACGACCGATCCCATTGTTTATACTCCAAACAATTCAAAATAGCTGTTTTCGCTCTCTATTACTCCGTAAGCTCTTGAACGCATCATTATCTTTTCCGCCCAGCGTCTGTGCGGACCTATCTCGTTCATGCCCTTTGAGCCTTTTATCACGCCGCCGGAGGTGTGCATTATCTGATACGCGTCCTCATATTCCTCGCGCGTGACGGCAAGCATACCGTTGATGAAGTTCAGATGCGTCGGGTGGATACAGGTCTTGCCCATAAACCCGTTTGCCTGATCGAGTATCAGCTCGCGCATAAGCCCGTCAACGGCGTCGTTTACTATCGCCTTGCGCTTTAATAATGTATCCTGCAAATTGTATTTCGGCAGATCGGTGCTGAATTTCATGTTCTTATTCGCTCTGAAATACTCCCATACCGGCCCCGACACCGTATAATCGTTCAGTCTTGTGAATACGTTTAATATATCCATAAGGCAGTCGCGGACTGTCATAATGTCGTATATGGTATAATTTATGCCGCGCCTTACTCCGAAGCAGGACGAGAAATCCGTCCCGCCCACGCGCACGTTCAGAACAAGCTCTCTGTACTTATCAAGCACGCGCTTAACGGCCAAAAGCTCCTCCATCCGCGTTTCCTTGAACGCTATCTTGCTGTCCTCTAAGATGGGCATACCGTAGATGATCTCGCCGAATTTCTCGTTGAGATATTTTAAATGTGAATAGTACGCTTCCGCGTTGTCGCCGTTGAACTTCGGGAAGTTGATACCGGCTATCACTTTAACGTGACGGGGCTCGAGCATCTCCGAAAAATGCCTGAACTGCTTCACCGAGCGCACACGGAAGAATATCAGCGGAATGTCCGCATAAGTAAGCTCGCCGCTCTCTATCTTCCCGCTTATCACGTCAAGGAGCTGTATAGAGTTTATCTCCGCCGCCGGAACGTCCTCCTCCTTGCACGCGTCCTCAAAGCACATTACCATAGAGGTAAGGCCGGGATATTTCTTATCTATTATCGCCTGCGCAAAATCCTTTGTGCCGGGCATATACATCGTCGCGCCCAGGCAATATTGCAACATGTCGCGCGGCGTATATTTATCAAACTCCTCCGGCTCCTTATAGAATTTATAGCCGGGATTGTATAAATGATGTCTCATTTTAAATTCCTTTCATACAGACTTCTGTTCATCATCGGCTTGTTTTCGGTATCATATATCTCTATACTGTCATAAGCCTTTTTCGCTTTTTCATACAGCTCGTCATAGCTGTCGGCTTTTACGATAAACGCTCCGACACGGTTTGAGCTTCGCATATCCCTATCGATCTCCGTACCCGGCTTTTTCATAACAAAGGCTTCCGTTATATCTCCGTTTGCTTTAAGCTCATCAAGACCGGATATGTGATCGAACACACCGGGACGGGCATAAAGAAGATTTGTCGAATAACAACCGCTTATCTCCTTCGGCTCTATCTTGGCTTTTATGCCCTCGAACGAATCTATCGCCGCCTCGACCGCATCGTAGCCGGCTATGTTGTTCAAAAGATAATAGCTCAGTCCTCCGCCTATTCTCGGTGCAAATTCAAGCACCCGGATCCCTTCGTCGGTAACTATCGCCTGATAGAAAAACGGAGTGTTTGAGAGACCGAAGGCTCTTGCTATCTTATCCGCTATCTCCTTTGCCTGAATATTCAGCTCATCATTTAAAGGTGCCGGAATGATAGAGCCGAACGACTGCAGCACCATGCCGTTATCGGCGGCTATCTTCTGCTTCTGCCGTGTCATGATAACGGTCGCGTCCGCTTCATTCGCAAAGCAGTCCACCTGTATCTCCTCGCCGCTGTTAAAGCCCTCTATGATCGCACTGTCCGTTCTGCTCAAATCTATCGCTTCTTTGACATACTTTACGATCTCTTCCTTCGAATCGGCTCTGTGTACGCCCTTTGAACTGTTGCAGTCAACGGGCTTAACGACCGCGGGATATTTTATCCTGCCGAAATCGATCTCATTTGTGTCCTTGACAACAAAGTACCACGATGTCGGTATATCATTATCGGTCATTATTTTTTTCATAAGCCCCTTATCGGTAACATCAAGCGAGGTCTTATAGCTGTAGGGTTTAGGCAGTCCGAGCTTTTCGGCAGCATAGCAGCAAACGCTGTTTGCCTGATCTATGCAAGTGCTGATGACAAGCTCCGCCCTTTCCTCTTTGGCAATATCGCAGACCTTTTCCGTATCAAGCGTACTTTCCCTGACGTGCTTGTCCGCATATTCCACACACGGAGAATTATCCAGATAATCCACAAGCACGGTATAATACCCTCTGCTTTTCAGTTTATTCACCAATTCGATGTGCGGAGCCGTACCGCCCAACACTATCGCTGTTTTTTTATTCATAGATATCCTTTCACAAACTTATGACCATTAAATCCTTCCACAAAACCTAAGTTTGAGAGAAAATCGTTCAGGTCGTGCGTTTGAGCAAGCGCCGTGTACTCAGTGTACATAAGCTTGCGAAAACGTGCAAGATGGTGAGCAACACGCTTGCGTGTTGCAGGCGTGTTGCGTAGCAACCGGGATGCCAGGTCGAGCAGGCGGCTTTGCCGCCGACCAGACAAACGCCGTAGCTAAACGATTTTATCCAAACTTATTCCTTAAATAATTTTCTTACATACTTATTTTTCATTGCCGGATAAAACGCTTCTACGGGAGCGAATTGTCCGTGTGAATTGATCTCAAGCACCTTTAATCCGTTCTCGGAAGGTATTATATCTATAACAAGATACGGCGTCATGGGAATATGCTTTGATATTCGGGCAGTAAGCTCCTGTACGTCTTTCCAATCCGGAATCCCGACGCCTTCAAGGACCTTCCCCGTGTCCGGATGCTTGTCTATATATATATACTCATAATCACTTTTCATATAGATCTGACGAAACAGCTTTCCGGTCTCAAGCTCTATTCCGCAATAAACGGTACCCTCATATCCCGTGACATAACCCGACGCTTTGCTGCCGAGTCTTATACAGCCCGCGATCATCTGTGGTCCGTCCTCTTTATCGTTTATCATATAAATACGCATTACGGCAAATGTATTCTCGCCGCAAATCTCACTGAATAACTGTCTCGGTCTTTCGTATGACGTAATAATATAACCCGTAAGACCGCCCAGGAAGCTTCTTGTTTTATCTTCATCATACGGCTTTCCGTTTACAAGATAGTCTTTTCCGTTATATTCAAGCTTATAGAAGCCGTCTCCGTGGCCACCGGTCGTGGACTTCAGCGCAAGCTCCCTTTCCCGCGCAAGCTGCAATATATCGTCTATATTACCCTTGCCTTCCGCATTTATGGCGTATACGCCGCTTGCGTCCTTATAATAAAAATGTACCGGCATATTGCTCTTAAACGGGGATAAAACATAATATGTAGTAAGCTTATTATCAAACCAGGCGTCGAATTTTTTGTTTACATAATTTTTCCTGCTGTAAAATACAAAGTCCGATATATAATCTGTATAATTATCGCGCGTAAGCTTGTACCAAGGTATCTTGTGCGGGCTATAGCCTCTTTTTGCAAACCATGCTTTATCTTCATTTGATACGCCCTGCAAATCAAAATAATTGTCGGTATATTCCTGTGCGATCCTGTCTAATCTGGCGGTCACCACTCCGTTTTTGTGTGCCGACAGCGCATAAGACATATATTTTATTTTCCGTCCCATGCCTTTTTGGGCTAAAGCCTTTTTTGATATACCTTTAAACGTTTTCAATTTTCCGAACATTACCTTAATCCTCCTTTAGGTGACTGTACAGCTTCGGGATAATAGCTGTCTATAACACGCTTTACAAGCGATACCTGCTTTGCTCTCGCTTTCGCGTCGCTCTCTGTGCTGTCCCAGCTATGTGTTTTCGCTACCGAGCCGCCTGTTTTAAGATATATCGGCGCGGCAACTCTTATCATCTCCGGCACCTCGTAGTGACGGATAAATCCGCCCGTGGATTTCGGGTTTTCCGTATGTATATCTATCGGTATATCTATAGCCTGCCGCATTGCCGCAAGCATCTGAAGCTGTATATCGCGGACAGGGTTTATCGAATTTGCGCCTATCTGCTCCAAAAGCTTTGCCGAGCATGGATTGCCGTGTCCCGCGTGCGCCGATACCTTGAAGTGGCAATCAGAGGGTATCTCGCCCGCCTTGCGCATTTCGTTCAGCAGCCACAGGCAGCCCTCGTCATAGACAAGGAACGAGCGGCAGCCGAAAGCGGCGGCTCGTTTAACGTCCTCTACCGCTCTTACTATCTGCTCCTGACCTCTTAATCTGTAGCCCATTCTTACGCCCTCAACGGTGTTGACGGACGCGCTGGTGTCCGTTGTCGCTCTGGGACCTATGGCAAGGATAAGGTCGGTTTCAGCCTCCTTTGCAAGCTTTACCATCGCCATTATCTCGTTATCGGTAAGCATCATTATGCCCTTTGTCTGGGTAACTCTGTGCAGATATATCCCATATCCGTCCATAGCCTCAAGCAGGGCTTCCATTACCTTCGGTCCCTGTATTCCCGGAACCTCAAATCGGTACTGTCCGCCGTCATTAAATCTCTTTTCCGATGCCGGCAGATCGTATGCGTCGCCCGCGGGCATCCCTATTTTCTTTAAAAATTCTCTTGTTTCCTTCATAGCTTACCTCTCATATAATATTTCATTTAATGTGCTTTCTGTTTTGTCCGATCGTCCCGACCTGTCCATAAGCATTTTGAATTTATCTATGATGTCCTCTTCGGTCATGGAATTTTCCGGATCGCCCTTTGCGTAGTCAACGCGCTTTTTTTGAGCGCTGCCGTCCTTGGCGGTCATAACGACCTCTGCAATGCGCTCTCCGTTTTTAACATTGTTGAATTCATCTTTTTCGTAAATATTTATTTTATTTATCAAGGCGTTTATATCCGCACGTTCAAGCTTATCGGAGCTGAACGCCTCAAGTCCGCCGCTGCCGAGAATGTATGCCGCCGCAACGCTGTACGGCATACTAAGCTTTGCAGATGAAACGCCCTTTATCTCTTTATGATCGTGTCCTCTTATCGCAAGCTTATATGTATATATATCAATGCTCTTTATATCCTCCGGCGGGAGGTCATATTCATTTTTCAAATATATCGCCGCCTCCATTGCGCTGTGGCAGTGGCGGCACGCCGCGTACGGCTTTACATATATTTTTTCTATCTCAAAATAATCCGTATCTTCGACCATACGCTCCGCGTTGACCTCATCGGCAAGGAGTCTGAACATCCCCCGCGCACCGGCAAGGATATCATCAGGTCCGGGCAAGCCCAAAACGCCAAGCTCCGCCGCAGCAGCGCCCGCCATTGCCGCGTGCGCCGCGTTATACGGCTTTAATTCGGAATCATCCTCTTGTATCTCCAAAAGTCCCGCCGCGCTCGTTGCCGCAGCTGATATTGTCGATTTAAGCTGTTTTTCATTATATCCTCTTGAAAACGCTATGCCCACAGCCGCGCCGACAGCGCCGCAGGTACCGGTGGTGTGAAAGCCCTTCTTTTTATGCGAGGGCTGAATAGCCATAGCCGCTCTTACTGCCGCTTCATAGCCCATGATGATGCCCTTTGATATATCAGGCATATCAAGGCCGTACCTGTCCGCCGCCGCCGTGACGGCAGAAACAATGACCGCGCCTAAATGTATCATTCCCCTGCGGTGTCCGTCATCAAGCTCTGCGGTATGCGCGTTAAAAGCGTTTATCATCGCGGCGGTCTTCATATCTGCTTTTGAATCAAGCCCTATAAGGCTGCAATCGCCGCTGTATTTTTCGTTAAATATATCCCTGTTCGCATACGCGCCCGCGTGCGTGACGCCAATATAGTCGAGCAGGCACAGCCTTGCTCTGTCCAAAATTGTCTTTGTTATTCTTTTTTCCTTTTTTTTAAGATAAGCGATAAACTCATCCGTAAGATTTTTTCCCATATACGTTACCTATATTTTGTACTGCTCTATTTCATCGAGTCTGCCCTCGTCAAACAGTCTGATGTTTCGCATTGCCCCGCTCATCATCCTGTAAAAGCTGTCGTATGTGATACCGCCGATATGCGGTGTCGCTATCACATTATCAAGCCCAAACAGCTCGCTATCGCCCGGCGGCTCCTGCTCGTACACGTCAAGTCCGGCATAGCTGAGCTTGCCGCTCTTTAAAGCCACCGCAAGCGCAGCCTCATCTATAAGTCCGCCTCGTGCTGTATTTACTATCACCGCGCCGTCCTTCATTTTCTCTATGCTGCCGCTGTTTATGATATGTCTTGTCCCGTCAAGAAGCGGACAGTGCAGAGATACTATATCCGAATTATTTAAAAGCTCGTCAAGTCCGGCTCTTTTAAGCTTTAATTCTCTTTCGGCAGCCTCACCTGCGGGATATGCGTCATAGTATATGATATCAACATCAAAGCCTCCGAGCATTTTTGCTACACGTCTGCCAATATTGCCCATGCCTATAAGCCCGACAGTCCTGCCGCGCAGCTCGCGGTTTTTTACACCGCGCGCCTGCTTCTTCCATACTCCGGATCTTGTTTCATTATCCGCCTGCGGCAGCCTTTTAAGCGACGCCAATATAAGCAGCATCGTATGCTCCGCTACGCTGTCGGCATTAACGCCCCGGTTGACATAAACCGGTATGTTTTTTGCTTTGATAGCCTCAAGATCAAGGCTGTCCAAACCCACTCCGGTGCGCTGTATCATTTTAAGCTTATTTGCATTTGCAAGCACTTCGGAATTTATTTTCAGTCTGCCGCTTGCGATAAAATAATCCGCATATCCCGCCTTCGCGATAAGCTCCGCCTGATCCGGCTTGTCCAATATCTCCAGCTCAAAATCATCCGGAACAGCTGCCTTGATTATATTAAGCGGCTCTCCCTTGTACCGGTTTGTAAGTAATATCTTTTTCATATCTCTGTTATTTTTTTCCCTTGATCTTATCGAGCATCGGTTTCGCTGTACCCCATACAAAATCAAACGCTTCAAGCTTCAATATTTTTGAGCCGGCAATATATACCGCCGCACCCAAGGGCACCTGTATAGCAAGCGTCACAACATCCGGCAAACCGATGAACTGTACCGGGAATATGCAAAATCCCATAAAGACAGACAGCAGGATGCTCGGTAATATATCCTTCAGCTGATCGATATAATGATAATCAAGGAGCTTTTTGTTCGGCCATGAATTTATTATCTGGCTCGATACGCTTACGAACAGCAGACTGTATGCCATGACCATAACTCCAAACCACATCGTGGCAACCAATACTATTACTCCGACCACCCTTTTTATTACCTCCAGCATAAGAAACAGGTCGCTGCGTCCCAACGCTTTTATTGCATTAAGATTTGCTGTGTGGATCGGATAAAACATATATGTTATGCAGAATATCCTCAAAAAAGGAACGCTTGGCAGCCATTTATCGGTAAGCAACAGTCTTATCAGCGGTGTTCCCACAAACGAAAGCCCCATCATGAGCGGCGCCATTATATATATACTTGTCATCATCGAGTGTCTTGTCATATCTCTCACTCTTGTTTTCTCGTCCTGAACCGATGCCATCGTCGGGAGCAAAACACTGTTGATAGATGTATTTATATTAGCGACAATAAGATTTGGGAATTGCTTTGCCCTGTTATAATATGCCAGATCCTTCGCCGAATACATTTTTCCTATGATCAGCTGTCTTACATCATTATAGACTGTATTCAACAATGTTGAAACAAGTAATTTCCATCCGAACGAATACAGACCCTTAAAACGTTCAAATGAAAACATTCTCTTTGGCCGCCATTTGACCGTTATCCAAAGTATGATAGTATCAATAGTGAGATTTATTATCTGCTGCGCCACAAGCGCCCAAACGCCGTAGCCGTTGTATGCCATCCATATTCCGATTGCAGCCGCCGTTAATGTTCCGCCCAGCGTAGCAAAAAAGAATCTTTTAAATATAAGATGCTTTGCAACATAAGATTGCTGTATGCTCTTAACTCCCGATATAAGGATGGTTATGCCAAGCACTCTTATGAGCGGAGTCAGTGTCGTATCCTTGTAAAATACTGCTAAGAGCGGCGCGCCGAAAAACAGGATCGTATAAAGTATGGTACAGAATACGATATTTGCATAGAATACCGTTGAAAAATCCAGATCATCCGCATCCTTTTTCTGTACAAGCGCACTGCCCAAGCCGCTGTCTACAAACACCTGCAATATTGAGGTAAATACAGTTATAAGCGCAACTGTACCGTACGCGCTCGGTTCAAGTATCCTCGCCAATATTATCGATACAACGAAGCCTACGAGCTGAGCACCGCACCTTTCGGCATATCTCCACAAAAAACCGGATACTACCTTACCCTTTGTTATTTTCATTTACTGTTCGCCTCACTTTTTTGAATGCCTTTTTGCCTGCCATCCTTATCAGCTTGCAATATGTAAGGATCCTGACCTTAGGCGTTTGCTTTTTCATCAGCTCCCGCATTTCTTTGGAGCTGTATTCTATTTCGCCCTTAAGCTTGCCTAATTTAACGGCCGCTATCCTGTTCGCCTTTCTTTGCGAAAAATCATATTTTCCGTCAAGATATTCCTCCAGTGCATCATATATGTTTATGTACATATAGGTGTACTTTATCGCCTTTTTCCTTTGTGAAAAAGAAAAGCTTGTTGTATCCTTGCTCCCGGCAATTCTGTGCGCAGCCATTACATCCTTTAGGACATATATATCTCCGGCGTCGTAAAGCAGGGTAAAGGTTATTGCGTCTCCCATAGTAGGCGCTACAGAACGGAGCTTGATATATCTTTCACTGCTCTCGCCAAAAATATTCCTTCTGAATACCGTGCAGGTATGCAATGAATATCCGTCCCTGAACCAGTCATCCATCGTCTTTACACAGTCTTCCTTTAATCCCAGAACATTATCTTTAATTACCTCGCCTTCACTTGATACATGCATGAAGTTGCAGCACACCGCGCTGTACTCCGGATGATTTTCAAGTATGTCATACTGCTTTTGAAGCTTGTTTTCGTCTGTCCAAAAATCGTCTCCCTCCAGCGATACAAGATATTTCCCTCTTGCCAGCTGCCTTCCGGACAAAGAATTCTTTGACGCGCCGACATTCTTCTCCTGAAGATTCAAAACGAGCTTGTCTCCGTATTTTTCCTTGTATTCAAGCAAGATACTTCTTGTATTGTCGGGAGATGCGTCCTCAGACACGATCACCTCAAAATTAAAGGAGGTCTTTTGCATAAATACACTGTCAAGAGCTTGTCTTATGTATTTTTCATGATTGTATGTTATCATTGTAACGCTTACTTCAACATCAGTCATTTTCCGTTCCTCCTTCCTTAGCCTTATGAGTCTTTAGTCCCTTTAACAGTAATTCTCTGTTGGATTCACATTCTATATAGTTTATAAGCCTCAATCTTTTTCTTTCCGGTATATTCTTTGTCAGCCTATGCCCCAAAAGCTTGTTCAGAGCGCGAAATACAGTATTATCGGCAAACAGCAGATTAACATAGTTACTGTACATACTCTCTGCAAATTCACGGTATTTGCTCTCTACCGCTCCGTCTGTCTCGATCTCCTTGCTTCTCTTGGCGAACTTCGCGAGTATCTCCTCCGCTAATTCCTTTTCGGCAAGCCTGACTCTGCTCCCGCATTTCTCCAGAGGTATATAATTTACCTCATAGCGTTCATCTATCTCTATCAAAAGACCTGTCTGCCAGAATTTGCTGTCGCTGTCATCAAACAGAAAATTGCCCTGTCCGTAAACTATCGTGCCGCCCCCGTATTTTTCCTCGCAGCCGATACAGTGGCTGTGCTGGCACACTACCAGATCCGCGCCCTTATCTATAAACCGTCTGCAATACCTTTGAAGCTCCGGTGACGGATAACGGTAATGCTCCTTGCCGCCGTGATAGAGGACTATAACATAGTCACAGTCCTTTTTCATATCCGATACATGGTCATAGCTAAAAAGCGGATCGATCGGGTTTGCGCCGCATCTTGACTCTGTTGCCACCGAAAATTCGTGCTCAACGCAGGCATAAACACCGATTTTTTTATCATTTATGTCAAAGATATACGGCTTTGATGCTTGTTCGGCATTATCTCCCGCTCCAACATAACCGATTCGGTTCTCGCCGAGAATTTTTAAAGTGGAGCTGAGTCCTTCGGATCCCTGATCCATTATGTGATTATTTGCGACCGTGACAAGATCGGCGCCGATATTTTTTATTCCCTTTACGGTTTTTGTCGGCGCGATAAGCTTCGGTCCGTTTTTTGCTATCGGATTTTCCCTATCGGTAAGCGGGACCTCAAGATTAAATATGCGGTAGTCCGCTCCGCCCAGCATTTCCGCCAAACGCTCTCCGATAAGCGCATTCACGTCGCCTGCAGCAAATAAATCAAAATTCGATGAGGTTGGAACGATATCCGCTCCGATAATTATTCTCATACCCTTAACCATTAGATCCTTTCACAGGCAGATCGATAAGATCGCCCAGTTTGTATTCCCATTCCTCCGGCATAAACGCCTCACAGCCCGATGCCGGATAAAATGTTATCTCACCAAAATATACACGCCCGTTAACATCGTAAAAATCAACTCTTACAAACGGGATGTCCTTTGCTATTATTTCAGCCAGCCTTACCATTTCATCGTAGGTTTCAGGCTTTTTTATCCCGTCCTTTTTCGGCGGGTGCTTCGGCCGGTAAAACGGAGCCGTATTCCAATCCCTGTCATAAAAGGTCTCGGTAAGACCCTCGTCCGAAAACCTTCCCGAGCATACAAGAGTATATTCTACCCTGCCGTTAAAGCACATGAGCTTATAGTCCTTAAGCTCCTCATTGGATTCGTCTGTCATATATTTTTCGGCTATTATTTTTTTCGGTACATTCTTATACGGCCATTCCCGGCTCGTCTTAAAATAATTTGCCTTTAATGACCGGTTTATCTTCTTCTTCGCCGATCCCATATCCAGCTTGTCCTTATCACTGCAAATAACCAAGCCGCCGGAATCATGGGTGCATTTTAAAACAAACTGCTTCGGCAGGCTGTCAAAATCTATCTCGTCAAAGCTGTCCCACGCGCCCAAAGTCGGTATGATGTACTCCTCCCCGATAAGAGAGGCTACATAATCCTTGACCGCGTACTTATCCACCATCCCGGTGTATTCCTCGCGCCTGTCATGAAGCTTTAGCCACTGCAGCTTTTCATTAAAGGTCTTAGGCTCGGACAGACGCAAGTGCTTTGCCGTTCTTGCCCAATACACCAGCTTCAAATAGTTCTCATCATCGAGCCAATCAAACGCATTATGATACGCCAGGAAGAAAAAGCCCTTGTGTATTATATTTCTCATTGTTCCTTTCCCCCTGTCGTTTCAATGCCTTGCAGCTCATTTCTGATCCTGACTGTTCGTGCCAGCACAAACACCAGCAGCAGCTGTACGTCACTTAGCGCATACGATACCCAGCCGTAATCCAAAATAAGCATCATAACAGCAAGCAATAAGAGCACCTTTGCCTCAAAAACCTTTTTGAACAGTCTTACATTTATAAAGACTATCACGGCATATATATAATAATATATGGTAGTGCCTATTACTCCAAGGTCGGCAAGCAGCTCCTTGTAGTTATTGTGCGCGTAAAGCTGCCTTCCTCTGTAATATGCTCTTGACGCAAATCTGAACCCGTTCAGGCCCACTCCGTATACCGGATGCTCGTAAAACACCTTCATTGCCGCCATGCCAAGCTCCTGCCGCTCCAAGGTACTCGCGTCGACCTCTCCCTTACCGGTAATGGAGTTTATAAAGCCCTCCATGCGCTCTTGTGCAATGTTATAAATGAGCGGAGTACGCATAATAATTACGGCTATGATTATTACGCCCAACGCGCCGAGGAAATACCTTGCCAATCTCTTTACATTCGCTTTTCCTTCCGCGTGTACATACAGCATATATATAAGCACGGGGACTATTGTTCCCATGACTAATGCCTTTCGGCTCGCGCACAGAAAAATAAAACCGAGCATGGCTATTACGGACAAAAGATACAGCCGCCTTCGAGTTTCCATATATCTCATCATTGCGCACAGCTCCGCTATAAGCAGACTTCCCGCAATACCGTTTACATGGATACCTATATTTGTGCCGAGTCTTTCGGTTCCCCAAGCATTTGAAGGCGTCACGATCGCAAGTCTTACCATCAAGGTCACGCCGGCGGCGGTTACCGCAAACAGTAAAAAATTGCGTATGTCCAGCTTGCTGTCCATAAGCACATAGCCTATACCGATAAGAATACACTGCAGCGTCATACCGCTGTACTGCAGCGTCGATTTCGGTTTTACGCTCCAAAGCGTGGAAAGATAGCAGATCGCTATCCATATCAAGCCCCATGTTAAGTAGATAGAAACCGCTGTTTTTCTTTTAAATACAAATGAACCGGCGCTTACAACGCTCATCAGGAGAAAAAACATGGTCGTTATATTTTTTAACCATGTAACATCATCAAAGGCAAAATAAGCTATCGTCATTAACAATACCGAAAGCTTACTTATTCTGTTCAGAAATTTTGTCTGCCTGTTTTGATTCATTGCCTATAAACCCTCCAACAGCGTTTAGCCGTTCTTACCTTCACATATCCCCATAAGCTCTGTTATTATCCGCTCCGCACCGCATACTTCTTTTATCATTTCTCTTGCGCGGATGCCCATTTCGCAAGCTTTATCCTTGTTTTCATACATATAGCATATTGCGTCCGACATAGCCGCTTCGTCTCCGACCGGTACCAAAAGCCCTGTCTTATGGGATTCAATAATATCCTTCGGTCCCGTCGGACAATCTGTTGAGATGCACGGCAGTCCTGCCGCCATAGCTTCCATTAACGCATTCGGCATACCCTCAAAATCGGAGGAGAGAACATAGATATCCGCCTTTGACAGCTCCTCCTTCAGGCGGTCGCTTCTGCCCATCAAAAATACGTTGTTCTGTAAATTATTATCCTTTATCCGGTTTTCAAGCTCTTCCTCCAGTCCTCCGCTGCCGTATATTTTTAAAACAGCGTCCGGATGCCGCTCTGTTACGCGCTTCATTGAGGCTATGAGCATCGGATAATTCTTCTGCTCTATAAGTCTGCCCGCCGCTACGATCACATTCCCTTCGCCGCTGCCTGTGTGCGGCGTATCAAATGCGCTGTCGGGAATGATGTTTTTAAGTACATATATCCTTTTTCTCGCACGGGCGGGGAAATAATCCCTCTGCTCGGTATTCTGAGCTATCGTCTTTTTCGCGTGGATTATTATATGGTCGCGCAGCCGCCTTGCTATCGAATTCGACGGTGAAAGCCGCGGATTGTTCCTTATCGTATGTATCAGTCTGTCCCGCTCATCAAACGCCGCCAAATACGCGTGTATAGTCACCTGCGGCAGAAACGGCAGTATATAATCGGGCTTTTCCGCCTTGATTATACTTCTCAGCATTCCTATCTTTTTTAAATATCCTATGCCGTTATATCGTTTCTCGTCTCCGCCGGATAGGTTTATTATCCTTACGCGGCTGTCTGTTTCATATTCCTGCTCCATGCTGAAATATATGACAACGGTGACCTCTCTGCCCCTTGCCGCCAGCTCTGACGCAAAGTTTGCCACCGCGCGCTCCGCGCCGCCGTACGCCAGGGACGGAACGATAAACATATACTTTTTCATTATTGGATATTCAACACCTTTTCATAAAACTCCGTATATTGCCGCAAAACAACATCATCGGAATATCTTTCTTTTGCAACGCGGATATTTCTCTCGCCCATTGCCTGTCTGCCTACCTTGTCACGGTAAAGCTTTTCTACAGCAGCCTTTAAATGCTCGCTGTCGTTTTCCTCTAAAACTATTCCGCCGTCCTCGCCTATCATATCGGCATTTGCCGCCCAGTCGGACACGATACACGGCAGTCCCGCGGACATTGCCTCTACCAGAGCGTTTGAAAAGCCCTCGCCCCAATATCTCGATAAAAACAAAAAAACATCAGCTTTAGAGAGCATTTCCTTTAGCTCCGGCTTCTCGCGGTTTCCGTAAAACTTTACATTATCCGTATGCGGCAGCGCTTCTGTCTCCGCCGAGACACTGCCTACAAGATGAAATGTGATATCGGGAAAAGCCTTTGCTGAATCGATAATGGTATCGCAGCCCTTGTCCGGCGTCACTCCTCCGACGTATATAAAATCATTTGCCGCCTCGCGGTATTCGCCGCGCTCCGCGCCGGTCAGCTCCTCGGCGGTTACAAAGTTAGGGATAAGCTCCACCAGAGCATTGCTGTACTTTTTCGCAAAATCATAAGACTTTTCGTTCAGTACCATTATCCCGTCGCAATAGCCGGCAAGTCGCCTAAACCACCAAAGCTTGAAGCTGTTGTTGACCACATTCGGCACAGTGCATCTGCAATGCAGAATGAACTTCTTTTTATACCGCTTGGCTATCATGCCGCTCACGGTCTCGCGCATCATGCCGAACACCGTACACGGTATACAGGTATGTACTACGCTTATATCCTTCTCGCTTTTGAGTCTTTCGACCTCCTGCTTCCAGATATTCCTTGTTCTTATATACTCGTCCTTGATATGCTTTTTTGTATTCTTAAACGGGTCGCGCCCGTTTATCGTATTTATATTTATGTGCGATATATCCCAACCGTCCGGCAGCCCTTTTTCAAGCAGCCGCTTTGTCCAGCTGGCTATGCCGCCTGCCGGAGGCGGGTAGTGCGACATCAACAGAACCTTCACCTTATCACTATCTCCTTAACTTTTTGATCTTGCCATAACGGACCTTATTTTTTTATCGTCGCCCCAAACAGCCTTGGAATCATAAGGTCTGTCCGGGAATGCGCCGTATTTCAATTTGATATTAAAGCCGTTTTCCTTTATGAACCGCTCCACCCTGTCGCAAAGCTTTTCGGGTCTGCCGGAGCATATATTTATTATACCCGTTTCATCGGATGCGGAAGCCGCCGCTGTCTGGGCGCAAAACTCGTCATAGTCTAAATAATCATACTGATTAAGACCCATCGTGAACGGAAATTCGGTTTTGCCCTCTGCCGCCGCCTGCGCTATTTTTGAAAAGACAGACGCACCCTTAACATCACTACTTACGATATAATAACCGCGTAACCATAAAAATTCGATTCCTTTGCCGCCGGCATATATTTCTATACTTCGGCGGAGCGCATTCTTGGCTATGCCGTATGGGTTCATCGGAGAGCATGGAGTGTTTTCGTTAATACTCCCCTCAAAAAATCCGATCTCATGCATTGTTCCCATTACACAGCAGCGCTTTATTCCGGAATCGATCAGTTTTTTTAAAAATCTATCATGTAGAGGCAGGTCGCCTATATGGCTGTCGGCATTATGTACAAACCCGTTTCTCCATGCCAAATGCAGCACCGCGTCAGGTTTGCCGAAAAAATCATACGGCGATTCTATAGCGAATATATCCGCCGATATTATCTCCGCTCTTTTATCTATTCCGTTACCAACTATATCCGTTGCAACGACCTCGCAGCCCGCATCGAGCAGCTCCTTTACAACGCCTCTGCCGAGATATCCGCCGGCACCCGTTACCAATATTTTCATTTTATATTTATTATATCCTTTCCCAAAACAGTTTATGCGCCCTTGAACATAGTCCTAAGCCAATTCCTGAGCGAATATTTCCGGTATATAGAATCCGGCAGCTCCTCATATTCCTCCTTGAAAAACGGACTGTTTTTATCTATCTTTCCGTCATATACCAATATATTGCTGCTGCGGTAAAAATCGTAGTTCACAATATCCGTGTTTGTTGTTATCAGCTTCTTTTTTGCGCCCACGCACTCTATCGTCCTGATCGTAAGTCCGTTTTGCCCCTCCTGCGGAGCGTCAAGCACGCAATCAGATCCCTCGAAGATCTCCAGCATTTTTTTTCCCGGTATCTTTTCCGTTTCAAAATCACTGTAGGAGGCATCCTTGTATTCGGGCGCAGTAAACTTATGATATATGTACTTCAGCTTTGACGGCATATAGTGATATACAAACTGGTGCGGCATGCTTTTCTTTACCGCCTGCGCTATTTCGTTTATATTCTTATACTTCTGCGGATGAGCCGTGCCGACATACGAACAGTCATACACGGACTCGGTATCGGTGCCCTCCGCTGCCGCTTCATACAGTCGGGTATAAAACAGCGGAAGGAATTTATATGTTTCGTTATTCTCATAATCTATTCGGTCAAAGGTGTATACATCGTTAAAATATCTGTGTATCGCCGTGGCATAAGGAAGATTCTGCTCCGAATCCCACTGATACATGATAAATCTTGCCTTTTTCTGACTCTTTCGCATAAACCTTACCATATCCGGAGTAAAGGCAAATGTCATGCCGGCAACCAGCAGCACATAATTATATTTCTTCTTCTTTATCAGTGGGTATACTTCGCTTTCAAAATACTTTTTTGCCGCGCCCTTTATAAATCTCTTGTTGATCCTGCCGACAGCCTTGGATATGTTTGAATTGCTCGGAGCATCACAAACATAATCCACTTCCATCCCCATCTCTTCAGCTTCCTTTATCATTTCCTTATAATATCCGAAAAAGAGTGGTGCAATCAGCAGCAGCTGCTTTTTATTATATGTATACATAAGCCTCTCCTTATATCTGAAACTTAAATGTATCCTTTAACCCTTTCCACATCTGATCCTTTTCGCTGAGCGTCAGCGGCGTTCCGTCCTCCATGGCATAGCCGTCAGCCGACGCGCTACCCTTATATGTGCCCGTGAGCTTCGGCCACTCGATCCCGATATCCGGATCGTTCCACGCAAGACCGCTCTCGTCTCCCGGATGCCAAAAATCCGTCACCTTATAGCAAAATTCCGCTTCGTCGCTCAGTACCAAATATCCGTGAGCAAAGCCCTCCGATATATAAAACTGCTTCCTGTTTTCCTCAGACAGCTCAACGCCGAACCACTTTCCGTAGGTAGCGCTTCCCTCTCTGAGGTCTACGGCAACGTCAAAAACGGAGCCTCTTATCACCCTGACCAGCTTTGTCTGCGGGTATTGCTTCTGAAAATGCATACCGCGCAAAACGCCCTTTTGCGAACCGCTCTGGTTGTCCTGCACAAAAACCTTGTCAAGACCCGCCTCTTTCATATCATTGTAATTATACGTTTCGGCAAAATATCCGCGGCTGTCGCCATGTACAGTCGGCTCTATCACATATAAGCCTTCTATAGGGCATTTATTTACCTTGATCTGTCCCATTTATCTGTCTCCATACATCTTTTCGTAATAATCCTGATACTCACCGCTTATTATGTTCTCCCACCACGGCTTGTTATCAAGGTACCACTGCACTGTCTTTACTATGCCTTCATCAAACATAGTCTGCGGCAACCAGCCGAGCTCGTTATGTATTTTTGTAGGATCTATGGCATATCTCAAATCGTGACCCTTACGATCCGTCACATAAGTTATAAGACTCTCCGGCTTGCCTAAAAGCTCCAATATCTTTTTTACGATATAAATATTTGTCTTTTCGTTATGCCCGCCGATGTTATATACCTCGCCCACTCTGCCGCTGTGGATGATCATGTCTATCGCGCGGCAGTGATCCTCAACGTAGAGCCAGTCTCTGACGTTCAGCCCCTCGCCGTATACGGGGAGCGGCTTGTCCGCAAGCGCATTCGCTATCATAAGCGGAATGAGCTTTTCCGGAAAATGATACGGTCCGTAGTTGTTGGAGCAGCGCGAGATGGTTACGGGCAGTCCGTAGGTTCTGTAATACGCCTGAACCAAAAGATCAGCACTTGCCTTTGACGCACTGTATGGGCTTGACGTATGTATCGGCGTTTCCTCCGTAAAGAAAAGATCCGGACGATCCAACGGCAGATCGCCGTATACCTCATCGGTCGATACCTGATGATAACGCTTTATGCCGTATTTGCGGCACGCATCCATAAGCACCTGCGTTCCCAATATATTAGTCTTTAAGAATATCTCCGGATCCTCTATTGAGCGGTCAACATGGCTCTCTGCCGCGAAATTGACAACTATATCCGGCTTTGTTTCCTCAAACAGCTTATATACCGCCTCGCGGTCGGCAATGTCCGCCTTGACAAATTTTATCTTGTCCATGACGGGATCAAGCGTTTCAAGATTTCCCGCGTAAGTGAGCTTATCAAGCACTATAATGTCATAATCGGGGTACTTGTTCACAATATGATGAACAAAATTTCCGCCTATGAATCCGGCACCGCCGGTAACGATTATTTTCATTCCTGTCCCTCCACCAGTGACAGCAGATACTGTCCGTATTCCGTCATACTGAGCTTTTCGCCTATCCTTTTGAGCTGCTCATCGTCAATGAAGCCTCTTCTCCACGCTATCTCCTCTATACATGATATATGGAAGCCCTGCATCTCCTGAAGTGTTTTTACAAATCCGCTTGCCTTATACATTCCCTTCGGCGAGCCTGTATCGAGCCATGCCATACCGCGTCCCATAAGCGTAACGCGCAGCTGACCGCGCTTTAAATATTCGTTATTGATAGATGTTATCTCTATCTCCCCTCTTGCCGAGGGCTTAACATTTTTCGCGATCTCCACAACATCATTGTCATAGAAATACAGACCCGGCACAGCATAGTTTGATTTTGGCTTTTGCGGCTTTTCCTCTATCGAGATGACCTTGCCTTCCTCGTCAAATTCCACAACGCCGAACTCCTTCGGATGCTTTACCATATATCCGAAGATGTTTGCACCGTACTTCTCCGCTGTTTCGATCGCGCTTTTAAGAAGCTTTGAAAATGACTGACCGTAAAATACATTGTCGCCCAAAACAAGACAAACACTGTCATCACCGATAAAATCTGCACCGATGATAAACGCGTCCGCAAGACCGCGCGGCTTGTCCTGCACCTTGTATTCCATCCTCACGCCTATATCCGAACCGTCTCCGAGAAGCTGTCGGTAGTTATCTATATCATCAGGCGTGGATATTAAGAGTATCTCTCTTATCCCCGCAAGCAAAAGCACCGACAGCGGATAATAGATAAGCGGCTTATCATATATCGGCAAAAGCTGTTTTGAAACCACGATAGTGTTAGGATAAAGACGTGTGCCTTTTCCGCCCGCAAGTATTATACCTTTCATAAGTGTCTCTCCTTATCCCTGTGTTATTTCGCCCCTTCACGCTTTAATACCGCGAATACGGACTTGAATATTATCTTTATATCAAACCAAACACTGCAGTTATCGCAGTAGTACAGTTCCATCCTCTGCCGCTCGCCGTTGGCATATACGACCTTGTTCCGCCCATAAGCCTGCCAGTAACCGGTAAGTCCGGGCTTTACGCTCAAAAGCTTTTTTTGCTCCTCAGGAGTATAGTTGAGCTTCAGCTCCTCCGGCAGTATGGGTCTTGGTCCGACCACGCTCATGTTTCCGGGTATAAATATATTGAAAATTATCTGCGGCAGCTCGTCTATGCTCAGCCGACGTATGTAATAGCCTACTTTGTGCGGCAATAGCCGCGGATCGTCGTCAAGCTTGAATTCTTTAAGATATATTTCATACTGCTCGGGCGTTAACATATTCTTTAAGTCTCCCGCATTTTTGATCATGCTTCTGAACTTAACTACCTTTATCATCTTGCCGCCCTTGCCCAAACGCTCCTGGACAAAAAACGGGCTCCCCGGATCGGTTATAAATATTATAGCTGCGATCACCGCGCACGGTATGAGGATCACTATCCCGAGCAGCAGAGAGCTGATGAAATCAAACGCTCTTTTTACGATCCTGTAGCCTAACCGGCTTTTTTGTACCGAAGCTGCTTCTTTTTCGGTATGTTCTTTCGTTCGCTGCTCCGCTGCAACATATTGCTCCATTGCTCTTATCCCACGCTTTCTATGTCAGCTGCGACAGCATTGTCTAAGCGCTGACTGAAATGTTATACACTTTTTATCTTATCATACCTTCACAAAAAACACAAGTATTTTTGTATGTTTAGTTTGAATAAAATCTTTCCTTTCAAGGATATAAGCTGCCTTAAACCGCAGTTGTTCGCCTTGCCGCGTATTTGTCCCCTCTGATATATGTTGGAACTACCTCCGCGATCACATCCTTGATACGCTCGTTATCGTCCTCTGACATTGCTTCACGAAGCTTGTCAAGCATGGCATCGAGCTGCTGATGATCTATATCTATCGGCTTTCCGATAAATATTTTATTGTGGCTTGTATTGGCAAGGCCTTCCTCGTCCATAAGAAGCTCTTCATAGAGCTTTTCGCCCGGACGCAGACCGACCTCTACTATATCTATATCCTCTCCGACTCTGAGTCCCGAAAGACGTATAAGATTTTTTGCAAGATCGTATATCTTTATCGGCTCGCCCATGTCAAGGACAAATATCTCGCCGCCTTTTGCATAGCTTGCCGCCTGCAGCACGAGCTGTGCAGCCTCGGGTATCGTCATAAAGAAGCGCGTTATGCGCTTGTCCGTTACCGTTACCGGTCTGCCCTCCTCTATCTGCTTTTTGAACAGAGGGATAACGCTGCCGTTTGAGCCGAGCACGTTGCCGAACCGAACACATACGAACTCGGTCGTGCTGCTCATCTGCGCCGTCTGCACTATCATCTCACAGATACGTTTCGTCGCGCCCATTACGTTTGTCGGGTTGACTGCCTTATCCGTTGAGATCATTACAAATTTCTTTGTGTCATATTTAGCCGCGCACCTTGTGAGGTTAAGCGTGCCGAACACGTTATTCTTTATCGCCTCGCCCGGACTGTCCTCCATAAGCGGTACATGCTTATGTGCCGCGGCATGGAATACGATATGCGGCTCGTAACGCCTGAATACTTCCTCAAGCCTGTCCATATCGCGCACGGACGCTATAACTACCTCCGGTTTGTTCAGCGGATACTTGCGGTTCAGCTCCATCTGAATGTCGTATGCGTTGTTTTCGTATATGTCAAGGACAACTAATATTTTCGGTTTAAACTTCATTATCTGCCGACACAGCTCTGAGCCTATCGAGCCGCCGCCGCCCGTAACAAGCACGCGCTTGTTTCTTATGTAGCCGCTTATCTCTTTATTATCGAGCCGGACAGGCTCTCTTGCGAGCAGATCCTCTATATTTACCGTTCTTATCTGGCTGATAACATCAGTGCCGTCATGAAGCATCTGATCCATGCTCGGCATTATCTTTACTGTACATTCGGTCTCATAGCATATCTCTATTATATGCTTTCTGTCCTCAAGCGTTGCCGACGGCATCGCTATCATTATCTCGTCTATTTCAAGCTCCTTCGCAAGCCGTACTATATCATAACGCGTCCCCATCACCTGTACGCCGTTTATAATGGCATGGCTCTTGTTCCGGTCATCGTCTATAAAGCAAATCACATTGTATTTAAGGTTGACATTGCTTGCAATATCTCTTAGGATCAGCGATGCCGATGTTCCCGCGCCGACTATCATAAGCCTCTTGCTGTTTTTGTCCGCGGTCATCTTAGCCGAATATATAGTATGTATGGCACGCACCGACATCCGCAGTATTATTATAAGCATGCTTGCCAGAACCAAGGCAAGCATGCTGAGCTTGAAATAAAAGGTCGTTCTGTAAAAAAGCATATTAAACGCCATTGACGGACACGCGGCGCAGACGCAGGCAAAGCACAGCTTAATATAGTCCTTTGTGCCTGCAAACACCCACATGATACGATACATGTTGAAAACAAACAGCGTGCCGACAAACACCAAAATCGTAAACCCTACAGCTATTATATTATGTATAAATATTTCGGTTGTTTCATATATATTATGAATAAGCAGAGTCATTACAAAATACGATACCATAATAATAAGAACATCAAAAACAAGCAGGGTCCTGTTTCGAAATATCCCGCTGACTGTGTTCTTATAGCTGATCTCGTCCCCGTATACAGCTTTATCCACCAAACATCTCTCCTCAAAATGTATATATATACAGTTTGCTTTTATTTTATCATACTTGCATAAAAAAATCAAGTATTATTTATGAATTATGCTAAATGTCTGTTTGTAAATTATGATAAGCTGTCTGTTTTGTGAATTATGTTTAAATCTCTTAGTCTGAATATCACACAAAATATAAGCTCTTGATCGTCAAAGTAAAATCTCGTGTAACTTTATCCCCCGGAAAGCTCAGTTATGAAAGTAAAAAAAGAGGAGTCAATAAACTCCCCTCGTTTCATTTACCCGTTAACCTTATCTTTTAAAGCCTTACCTGCTTTAAAAGCCGCAACTGTTGCAGCCGCAACCTTTACCGCCTCGCCTGTTCTCGGGTTCTTAGCCGTTCTTTCAGCTCTCTTCTTTGTCCTGAATGTACCAAAGCCTACAAGCTGAACATCCTCACCTTTTGCGAGTGCATCTGCTATCGCATCAGTCGTCGCCTTGAGTGCCTTTGCTGCCGCTACCTTTGAAATTCCCGATTTCTCAGCAATAGTTGCGATCAATTCTTTCTTTTTCATAATCGTATACTCCTTTGTAACTTTATATTTATTCCCCGCTGGGAATACTATAATCATATTACTATAAGACCTTGTATTTGTCAAGAGCTGTCTTGTATTTGACAGCATATTTTAAAAAAATATCCGAATTTTTCTTACTCTTACGGCGGATCAGATACCTTTTGTTATTTCAGATACCCTGATTGTGTTTTGATATGGTATGCCGCATCACAAATTCGGAAATCGCGCTTTGGATATCCTCCATTGCGATACTCGGTTCAATATCCTTATGTACTTTTTCAAAGCTATGACCTCCGCATACAGAAAGCTTTAATTCACACGGAACATTTTTTTCCTTTAGTCTTTTATACAACCTTTCCGAGGACGATGAAAAGACAAGATAATCACTTGTTCCCGCACACAATAGTGTTGGAGGGCAGTTTTCCGTAACATGAGTTATCGGGCTTGTGAATTCCTTTTCTTTTTCTGTATCGCATCCCAAAAACGCCTCGTGCATATTTCTGAGATTATTTGTGCTGTTATCATAAAGGACAGTAGGAGCGCTCATTGCCGCAATACATTTTACTTTGAAGCCGTCACTCCATTCATAATCATCACAAAAAGCCTCCTGAGGCGAATATGCCAGCATCAAGGCAAGATGCGCCCCTGCCGAGTGACCCGAAAGGACAAAGCTCTCATTATCTATTTGCAGTCTGTCAGCATAATGCGCAATATACCTCGCCGCGTCAAAGCAATCCGTTATGATCTCGCGCATACAAACGCCTTCACCGCTAACCCTGTAATCCACGCTTACAACGGCAAAGCCCTCATTGCGCAAACGCTCGACCGACTGCGCGGAAAAATCAAGCATTGACTGTCTTTCTTCAGTATGCCAGCCGCCGCCGGGTATAATAAAATACACAGGAGCTTTTTCACATTTTTCCTTGACCGGCGGTAAAAATGTAAGCATCAGGTCTCTTTGAGCCGTCTTTTTATATATCAGCTCCTGTTTGATGTTTCCTTTTGGTATGTCCATTTGTTTCATCATGAGCTCCTTTCTCAAAATTGTAATATAATCCATTTTTATTCAGAGCGGAAATCAGCCATAAATGCTGATTTCTGCCTTAGCTATATTTTAGCATAAACGACCGGACATGTCAAGGGCACCCATTCAAGTGGGCGTTCATTGGAGCGGCTTTGCCGCGTAAACCCTTGACTTGACCGTGCGGTTAAAGCCCTCTATCGTATTTGTTGTGTAGATAAGCGTTCTTACCTCCTGCGGATACTTGAAATATTAAGTCCGTTCATTACCGATAACCAGAACTTTGCGCTTTCATTTTCACCTGCCCACATTCCGAGGACTTCTTTAAGACCGTCCATATTTATGCCTATAGCTATGTACACAGCTTTCTTTATGATACGTCCTTCACTTCTTACATGAAAATGTATAGCATCCATGAATACCACAGCATAGATATCCTCAAGCGGTCTGCATTGCCATTCATGCACTACAGGAAGTATCTTCTGCGTTCTTTTTCCGCTGCTCTCTCGGCAGCACTTTTCTTGTTCGGGATTGTCTCAAAAAACACCGCGAGCGGAGCGCTGCGGTGCATTTTGGAAACCCCTAACGGATTTGATACAATTAACCGAAATCCTTTAAGGGGGGACTACCATTAATCGAAAAAGGCTTGTTGCAGTTAGCGTAGCTCCCCCTGTCTGCGTACAAGCAAATTTTATACGTATATGTCGAATACTATCCTATTAACTTAATCCATTTGATGTTTAGTTTTCTTCGTCCGATACAATTATATCAAGCATTTGTCTTGGAGTTACAATATACGGCTCCGTTGGAAAATGCTTTATATTTCCGGTTACCAAATATGCATCTGCTTCCTTCCGTTCTTCCATTACGACTTCGTAGAAAACCCTGTCCTTTGCATCCGTCAGATCTATATCAATATGCTCCTCATCAACATAAATTCCCATGTTCTTGATCGTGCCTACCACATCTTCTATGATCTCGCCGGTTAAATGAAATTTGGGTCTTGATAACACATTTATATATTCCGCGATTATTTCATCATTAATTACCGGAATAATGGTTCCGCTGAAAGCAAACTCCATTATGTTTCCGGGAACTGAATTCCACTTCAACATCGCTGATACAAGAACGTTAGTATCTATTACTGCATAATAGTGTTTCATTCCAGCATCCTACTTTCTTGCTTCAGCGATCTCAGCATTAATTTCATCAAGCGTCATATCTGCGATACCGGTATCTCTTGCTATCCTGCTTGCCTCCTTCATAGCATTCAATGCACGACTGCCTCTGTTTTCAATTTTCATACTGAACGGTATACCATTCTCAGCAACAAGTCTTGAAATGCACATCCTAAGATATGTCGGCAGATCTATACCGAGCTGTTCGCATATATTTACCGCCTGTATTTTTGAAGTATCATCCATACGAAACTGTACTAATGCATTTGCCATAATAACAACTCCTCGCTATAATCAGATTACTACTATTATATCACGATTCCTAATCATTTGCAAGCATTTGTTTTCAAAAAAAACGATTTTTGGACACAGGCAACAGAACCGTCCGAGACCACTGAAAAAGTGGCTGTTTTTCGTCCGTCTTTTCCCTAAACAAAGCTGTCTTTTAGTGCATTATTCACAAAGTTTAAAGAAATCGCCGAATTTATTAATTTTAGTATATGATTTTCCGGAATGTTGTGGTATAATACCGAGTAGAAACTTATCTGACGAGGGTTGGTTCTTAACATGGTAACGGCTCCTTTACGGTTTGTTTTTTTGTTCAATTATATTATACCATAAATCGAGCCGTTTTTCCATGTTTTTTTAATATTTCTTTGACTTTTTCAGTGGTCTCGAACCGTCCCCTTTCTCTATAAATACATTATGTAGTGTAAAATAATAAACGAAAAGGATAGATTATGATATATAAAGAAAAAGTAAACAGATTTATAAAAAACCAAAGAAATATCAATCTAGCGGATGAAACTAAGGCTCTGCTTTTGCAGTATTTTGAAGCAATGGCGCATTTTTATGAGATAATACCTCTCAAAAAGGTGTATGAGATACTCACAGATGCTTATAATGAGGAAATATCCGAGCAGGGATTTTATGAATTGACAGACGCTGTTCACAAGGAGCCGATAGGCTTTTATTACATTGACGGCGAAGATGAGCTTGTGAATGAAGATAACACAAATTTACCCGAGTACAGGCTTATTATACATGAAAGCGTTGTAAGCATTGATCTTGATGATTATTATGTAATACAAGAGCTGAAGAACGGCAAGCCGTATTATATACCGGAAAAGGATGAGCTGTTAAGATATAGTGATGACTTTTACAGCGAAGAAACCGAACAGGTCGTTGAGCTTCGGAAATTTTTTATCCGCACGCTCGGAACTGATCCGAAAAGGGCTGTTGATCTTGTCGATGAGCTCATAATGATCTCCACCAAAGAGAACCGCTCATTAGATCAGGCGCTTGATGACCTTCAAAGAATGCGCTGTGATATGGATATCAACCAAATAAAAGAATTTATCCCATATTACACAGACCTTTGCAATAATATCAGAATGCCCTCAAATAACGGCTATACCGCCAAAGAAACCGAAGAGCTTTTTAAAGACAGCGGGAAAAATATAAATTCACTCTATATAAAAAATATTACATTAGATGAAAAGCATGAGAAAAAAAGACGGTCAAAAACTGCCGATAATATAAGAAAAATGAATGAATTTTCTGCTATGATGAGAATGTATGCAATATCACAGGGAACACCGTTTCCCGATATTCAAATTCCTAAGCCCGAAAAGATCGGCAGAAATGATCCCTGTCCTTGCGGCAGCGGAAAAAAGTACAAGAAATGCTGCGGAAGATAAATTTACAAATTGATAATATTTCGCTCCTCAAAAATAATTTAAAACCACTTTACAAGCCGATAGAAATTATGAATACAGTGATATGTTTCCATAATCGTGATGAGAAATATAAACTGCTTGCTGACGGAGCGGATATTTCAAATTTTGTGGGCGGTCTTTCGTGGCAAAACACTACCTCAGAGCTTGCGACAAAGATGAACTTTGAAGTGGCGAAATCTGATACAAGGTATGTTACAACATATACTCCGCAAGTCGGTAGCATTATAAACTGGAGTAGTATAATGATTAATAACGAATTTGAATTTTGGGAGTAGTATCATGGGTAAGATAAAAGCTATAATCTATGCATTATTTGCGGCTGTGTTTTACGCTGTTAGTGTACCAATATCAAAGATACTTCTTCGTGAAGTCAGTCCAACTACAATGGCGGCGTTCCTTTATCTTGGTGCAGGAATTGGTATAGGAATAATGTCTTTGTTTAAAAATACAAAAAGCAAAAAATCAGAGAAATTATCAAAGAAGGATTTGCCGTTTGTAGTCGGGATGATTGTCCTGGACATTGCCGCACCTATTCTCCTGATGCTCGGAATCTACTACGGTTCATCGGCAAACGCATCTCTTCTCGGAAATTTTGAGATTGTTGCAACTACAGTGATTGCATTGTTTATTTTTAAGGAGGTTGTTTCAAAAAGGCTTTGGGCGGCGATTGCGTTGATTGCGCTATCAAGCGTTTTGCTTTCGTTTGAGGGAACAGACAGCTTTAAGTTTTCTTACGGCTCTCTGTTTGTGCTACTTGCTACAGTCTGCTGGGGATTTGAAAACAACTGCACGAGAAACATCTCATCAAAGAGCACGTATGAGATTGTTGTTTTAAAAGGTGTTTTTTCAGGGCTTGGCTCGCTTATCATAGCTTTTTTAAAAAGAGAATTTATACCGAATTTTGGGTATATTGCGACGGCGATGGTACTTGGTTTTGTAGCTTATGGACTCAGTATTTTTCTTTATATAAGAGCACAGAGTGTACTTGGGGCGGCAAAGACAAGCTCATATTACGCTATAGCACCGTTTGTCGGTTCATTTTTCTCATTTGTGTTCCTGCGTGAACAACTTTCGTGGATGTATCTTATAGCACTGATTATCATGATAGCAGGCTCTGCGCTCGTTGTAGCGGATACTTTGATTAGTCATCATGTGCATATACACCAACATACCTTTACACACACTCATGACGGAACAACCCATTCACATACGGTTGTACACTCTCATGAGCATAATCACTTTATATCAGATGATAACCACGGACATCAACATACAAAAAGAGAGCTTGAGCAACTTCAGGATGCACTTCATCTTTAAAGATTAACTTGTCGAGTTAAATATAATCGTGCGGCATCACGTCAAGTGGTGCTTTTTTCATGCCCATTTTCAGGAGGTGGTCATAGTGGACGGTATCACAGAGCTTGCAAAGATACTAAAGGAACGGGAAAACGGTACGGGATGCATGATACCCTCACAGACACAAAAGCTATTGACGAGGAAATTAAAAGCCTTGACATGGAAATTGAAGTGGTAAACGGGCTGATACGAAAAAGCATAATGGAAAACGCCACAGTTTACAAAGATGGACGGATTGTTTTCAAATTCATAAATGGTGCGGAAATAGAAGCATAAAAATTTTTTAAAAAAATTTAATTGTAACTATTGACATTACATTAAAATTGTGTTATACTTTATATGTAACAACAAATATTACATATAAATATTTTGGAGGTATTACCATGAAAAACACAGAAAAAGCATTAGCATTAATCGGCACATTCGCAACGGGAGATTTAGAGAAAGCAAGAGAACTTTTAGCAGAAGGTTATGTTCAGCACAACCTTGCTTTTGGAACAGGAGCAGAAGCTTTTATAAGTGCAGTAGCAGGCTTAAATACGGCACCTGTTAAAACAACGGTAAATAACATAAGAGCTTTTGAAGACGGTGATAAAGTCTTTTTACAGACCGTGTATAACTTTGCAGGTGCAGGAGAACAGGTGGCTTTTGATGTTTTCCGCTTTGACGAAAACGGAAAAATTGCAGAACATTGGGATAATCTTGCAGATAAAACCGCACCAAACCCAAGCGGTCATACTCAAATTGACGGTACTCTTGAAAAGAAAAATGTTGACAAGGAAGAAACACGCAGAGTTATTGACGGCTTTGTGGGTGATGTTTTGAGAGGAGAGCACCCTGAAAAATTGACTTCCTATTTTGACGGAGATAATTATATTCAGCACAACACAGGTATTGCAGACGGTTTATCCGGTCTGGGAGCGGCTTTGGAAGCACTCGGCAAGCAAGGAATTTCTATGATTTATAACAAAACCCATTATATTCTTGCTGACGGAGATTACGCTCTTGCAATCAGCGAGGGTACATTTGGTGGCGTTGACACAACATACTATGACCTGTTCCGTGTAGAAAACGGCAAGATAGCAGAACATTGGGACGTTATGGAAACACTTGCGGATAAAGAAACGTGGCAAAACGGAAACGGTAAATTCTGATTTGATACCGCAAAATATAAAGGAGTCTGCTTTTGACTCCTTTATGTTTTGTAACCATTGACATTACACTTTAATTCTGCTATAATTGTAATGAAAGAGGTGTGGCAAATGCAAATATCAAGCCGATTTACAATAGCAATTCACATTTTCACCTGTGTTGAAGTTTTTAAGGAAAATTATAGTGTTACAAGTGATTTCCTGTCGGGGAGCATAAATGTCAATCCCGTTGTTATACGCCGTATCCTGCAACAGCTTACAAGTGCAGGTCTTATAGAAGTAAAGCGTGGCAAAGGCGGCGGAATAACCGTCAAAAAACCGCTTGATAAAATTTCTTTTTATGACATATACAAAGCGGTTGAATGTGTTGATAACGGTGAGCTTTTCCATTTTCACGACAATCCAAACCCCGAATGTCCCGTTGGAAGGAATATTCACGCTGTTTTAGACGGTGAATTATCCGATATACAAACCGCAATGGAAATCAGCATGAGGAAGAAAACGATTGCAGATGTAATAAAATCAGCAAAAAAGCGAATTGAGGAAGAAAAACAGAAATGAAATCAAGCTATTACCTGAACTATATTGTAGAGCAGATACACTCTGTAGTTGTTGCAACAACAGACGAGAAAAATCTACCCGTAACCTGCGTTATAGATATGATGTATACTGATAACAACAGCATATATTTTCTTACAGCAACGGGAAAAAATTTCTATAAGCGGTTAAAGGACAAGGGCTATCTTGCGTTATCAGGCAAAAACGGTGAAGATACTATGCACTGTGTCTCAGTATCAATTCGTGGTAATGTCAGGGAACTTGGCAGAGATATGCTCCCTGTGTTATTTGAAAAAAATCCGTATATGCTTGAGATTTACCCCACAAGCGAAAGCATACACGCCCTTACTGTTTTTCAAATTTACGAGGGTAGCGGTGAGTGGTTTGACCTTTCCAAAAAGCCGATTGAGCGTGTCAGTTTCACATTTGGCGGTGCAGAAAAATCAGAAAGCGGATATTTTGTAACGGATAATTGTATAGGCTGTGAAAGCTGTATATTGGTATGTCCTCAAAAATGTATTGATATGATTGACAACAAAGCGGTTATCAGACAAAACAACTGTCTGCGTTGTGGTAACTGTGCGGAAATCTGTCCCGTCGGGGCGGTCGTTAAGAGGTGATCGTATGTCAAATAAACTTGATTATTTAATAAACTATCTGCTATCGGAAAGACAGGATATTAAAACGATTACAATACCTGAATCAGAGCAGGATAAATTTAATCTATACAGAAGCCTTGTAAACATACGCCCTGCGGCAATCGCAGATAGCAGTTTCCTTGAAACAGAGGATAGTTTCTTGAAAGAGCTTACAGAACAAAAGGGCGTTACCGATATAAAAAACCTAACACCCATAGAAAACAGCATTTATTTATGGCAGGGTGATATTACGACTTTGAAATGCGGTGCAATCGTGAATGCGGCAAATTCAGGAATGACAGGCTGTTATCAGCCCTGCCACTCTTGTATTGATAACTGCATACACACCTTCGCAGGTATAAGACTTCGCTATAAATGCAGTCAGCTTATAGAGAAGCAAGGGTACGAAGAACCGACAGGCAAGGCTAAAATTACTCCTGCGTATAATCTGCCATGCGATTATGTTATACACACAGTCGGTCCGATTGTGGCAGGTGAGCTTACGGATACCCATAGGGACTTATTGAAAAGCTCCTACCATTCCTGTCTTGAACTTGCCGCACATAACGACATAAAAAGTATTGCGTTTTGTTGTATATCTACGGGAGTATTCGGTTTTCCGCAAAAAGAAGCGGCAGAGATTGCAACAGAAACCGTAAGAGAATTTCTGAAAACGCACAAAATCGAGGTGATATTCAATGTTTTCAAAGACGATGATTTCAAAATCTATAAACAGTTACTCGGAAGAAGTTAAAAGACTGAAAAATGAAATTATAAATGCCGATGCAGTTTTAATCGGAGCAGGTGCAGGGCTTTCCACAGCCGCAGGATTTATTTATGACGGGGAAAATTTCAGAAAACACTTCAGCGATTTTGAAGCAAAATACGGTTTTAACAATATGTATTTCGGAGGTTTTTACCCATACGAAACACAGGAGGAGTTTTGGGCGTACTGGTCGAGGTATATAAACTTAAACCGTTATACCGCCACTGAAAACGGGACATACAAGACGCTTTATAAAATCGTAAAAGATAAGGATTATTTTGTGCTTACAACTAATGTAGACCACCAATTCCAAAAAGCAGGTTTTGATAAAAAAAGACTATTTTACACACAAGGCGATTTTGGTCTGTTTCAATGCAGTGAGCCGTGCCATCAAAAGACCTACGACAACGAAAAAATCATAAAACAAATGGTCGAATTACAAAAGGATATGCGTATTCCGACAGAGCTTATACCAAAGTGTCCGAAATGCGGTAAGCCGATGACGACAAACCTCAGAAGTGACGATAAATTCGTGCAGGACGAAGGTTGGTATAAAGCGGCTGAAAGGTATGAAGATTTTGTCCGCCGTCACGAAAACCTGCATATTCTTTATTTGGAGCTTGGTGTCGGTTTTAACACGCCCGTTATTATAAAATATCCGTTTTGGCAAATGACGGCTAAAAATCCGAAAGCAGTTTATGCCTGTCTGAACTTTGGAGAGGCGGCTGTCCCAAAAGAAATAGAAAAGCAGTCAATTTGTATCAACGGTGATATTAAGGAAATCCTTGATGAAATACAATCATTATCAATTTAGACCATAATAAACTCTTGAATGCAAAAAATAAGTATTAAAAAGGGGCTGTAGCAAAAGCCAATCAGCCCCTCTCATTACTCCACACTTTAATAATATGTAAACCTCATTGTCATTTCTTTATTCGGGCATACTCAGATTAAAGCAGTCGAATCTTGTATTCTATACTCTTTCATATATCTGTCATAACCAATAATACTTGGTCAGGGAATAGGTTCTTTCCCAATCAACGATCCCAACCTGGGATTCCTTTTCAGGATGGATGTCAAACTCATCAAGAACCATCACTTTTTTATCCTCAAGATCGTAGAGCGGCCACTCATGCGGCTTTCCGTCCGGAGAAATATCTGCAGAAAGCGACGGATCGCCGGTCTTTGCAAACTGGAACCACATCTTGCGCATGGTCTTCCCGAAGGTCTCATCAAACGCCCTTCCAGTGAAGAAGGTTTCCTCCGGATGGTTGAAAACTGACGCAAGCTCCGTTTCATGGCCGCATTTCATATACGGCAGAGAAGATTCGGGCGTGAAGTAGTAGATATAGGCTTTTCCGCCACCCTTTGTCTGGTCCTCTGCCAGTCTGATCATAGGCGCCTTGAACCAGAGCTGGTCATACAGGTGCCTGTCGCTTTCATAGTCTTCTCCCTTCACATCAGCGCAGAAGCTCTCAATAAGCTTTTTCTCCTGATCCGGCAGTTTGGAGATCTTCCATGCCTTACGGTCAGCTGCCCACATTCTGAAGCCATCCACTCCGGAGAAGTGTATCAGCCAGTTCGCCTCATCCTTGTTGCAGCCCAGAAGGATCTCCACGTCCTTCACCGCACCATTTGCATACGCTTCATACAGGTCTACGGGCAGATAATTTCCGTCTCTTTCAGGCGCTATGCGCAATCCGAGTGCTGCTGCTGCCATCACTAACTGCTCTTCATCGACTTTCTGAAGCTCGGCAATGGTGCCGCAACCCAATGTGTTCATGATCTCGTCAGTGCAGGCGATCGCCTCTTCCGTGGATCTTGTAAGGGCGGGAGAGCCGCTCTCGGCAATGAGTCTCTTAAAGTACTGATGAGAACCCTTGACCAGCGGAAGCAAGGTCACGCTTGCGGCACCGGCAGATTCCCCGAATATGGTCACATTGTCGGGATCGCCGCCAAAGGCTTCAATGTTCTCATGTACCCACTTCAGAGCCATGATCTGGTCCATGGTTCCCAGGTTCTGGGCATCAAGGTAATCCCCGCCGTCCGGCAGATGGGATATGTGGAAGAAACCAAAAATTCCCAACCTGTATGCGACCGTGAATACCACAACATCCGGATTCTCTTTTACAAGATTATGGCAGTCAAACATAGGGTCGGCTGTCCCGCCATTCACAAAACCGCCACCATGAATATACACCATAACCGGCTTCTTTTTCGCCGGCGTTTCATCTGACTTCCATACATTCAGATACAGGCAGTCTTCGCCACGATAAAAAAAGGATCCGCGTTCGACAACGCTCTCAAGTTGGCTGGGGGTTTTCGCATTGTAGTATGCTTCATATACGCCGTCATCCGGAACGCAATCCACCGGCGCTTTCCAGCGATATTCCCCTACAGGCTGCTTGCCAACGAAGGGAATGCCCTTATACGCAATGACATTATCCGTCTTTTTTCCGACGAATGTGCCGTTTATGCACTTGACAGCAAGCGACTTGTCATAATTACCGTCAGTGATTTTTTTGTTTTCTCCGTACAAAGCCTGCATTCTCGCTGTCTCTTCCTTCAGGCTTAAACTGCTTTCCAATCCACTCATAGTATCTATCTCCTTTTCGATCAAATTCAGTTTTCTGTATTATAGTTTACCATAAATCACAAAGAAAGTCAATAGATAAAAGCTCTTTATCATCATCTCTGATATACCTGTATAAGCTATTTCACCTTAAGTATTTGAGCTTTATATAACAAAGCAGTTTATAAACAAAATATATGTGTGGAAGGATAAGCTCGTTATACTTTACAGCTTTTTAAGCCGTCGTAACGGTGACGACACAGACGAAACAGAGCTTGAAAACCTCATAAAATAATGCCTTGCGGCATATCAACCCCCCCCGACCCACAACTACGGCGTTTGTTCGCAAGCGAACACGCCTACGACACGCAAGCGTGTCGTTTACCTCAATCTTGAGGGGGAGGAAGTTAGTTATTGCAGGGGGAAACTGCGTTTCCAAACTACGGCGTTTGTTGCTATGCAACACGCCTACGACACGCTAGCGTGTCGTTCACCCTGCAACCCCCTATGCGCAATGTAGCTCATTCACAAACAACTGGTATAGCGCCGGAATAGGTCGATTATTTTTAGTTTAGTGGAGAGATAGTGGCGCTGCTCTGCTGTCCCTGCCTCGGGGCAAGGACAGCTGAGCCCACCCACTATCTCCCCGATAAACTGAAATTTATCGTGCAAATTCTTATAAAAATAATGCCTCGCGGCATATCAACCCCCCTGACCCCCCATTCTAGGGGGGAAGAAGTAAGTAGTTGCAGGGGGGACTGCGTTCCCAAACTACGGCGTTTGTTGCTATGCAACACGCCTACGACACGCAAGCGTGTCGTTCACCCTGCACCCCTATCAGTCCGAT